>JBHIDJ010000115.1:0-9254 GCA_046760105.1 Acidiferrobacterales bacterium
GATCGGCCAGACCGCTCAGACTGACTCCTACCGCAGCACCGGACGTGAACGAGCCTGATGAATGGACTCTCACTGTTGACCAGGATTAAGCCATTTGCCATCGCGGTGGCGCTCGTCGGTTTCGAGTCACTGTTTTCCGCTCCTGCGATGGCAGCAGAAAATTGGAAAGGAGAGCTCAGTATGGCTACCGGGCTAGATTTCAGCACCGGTGACTATGGCGAAACTTCCGATACGGATATCTGGTATACCTCATTCATAACAAAGTATGAAACGAGGCGTCTGATTTTTAAGCTTACTGTTCCATATCTGCGCATCACTGGTCCTGGTGCTGTGGTCGGTGACACAGTTGTAAGTAGTGATGGCAACCAGCGGACCGAAACCGGTGTGGGCGATGTGATAGCGGGCACTTTTTTAAATCTGTCTTCAGGCGCAGGCAAAGCTCCGCTGATCGATTTAGGTGTGAAGGTTAAATTTGGTACTGCCGATGAAGACAGAGGTCTCGGTAGTGGGGAAGAGGACTACTCATTGCAACTGGATCTCGCCGACAACATAGGGAAGTTTACGATTTTCGGAACCTTGGGATACAAATGGCGGGGCGAACCCGAAGAATTTGAGCTGGAGGATGGGGCATTTGCATCTCTTGGCGGAGGATATAAGTTTCGGCGCAAGACCAATGGTGGACTGATCTTGGATGTAAAGGAACCAGGTTCGTCAGGGCAAGAGAACATAGTCGAACTAACTGCATACATCGGATGGAAGCTGCGAGGGAATCTTAAATTGCTTGGCTATGCAGTGACTGGCTTCTCCGACACGAGCCCGGATGGTGCAATCGGTTTGCAATTCAGTTATCGCCCGTAAGGCGACGCCTTTAGGCAACCACACCGATCACCTGACAGACGCTCTTCTGCCGCTGAACGTTCACTCTCCGGAAGATCGCTGGTGTATTTAGTCACCGGCCTCGTCCATGTGGCCTTTGCCTGGTTTCCACAGCACATCGCGATGGCCAGCTTGCGCGTTCAACCAGCGCGCCATAACGAACAGCAGGTCGGACAGGCGGTTTAGGTATTTAATCGCATCAGCTGACACAGCTTCTGTTCTACTCAGCGTCACCACGCGTCGTTCTGCGCGGCGACAGACCGTGCGGGCCACGTGGCACACGGCAGCGGCAGATGATCCTCCGGGAAGGATAAACTCCTTTAACGGCTTGAGATCGCGGTTCAGGTCGTCGAGCGCACGCTCCAGCGCGGCGACGTCGTCGACGTCAATAGCTGTGTGCCCAGGCATGCAAAGTTCGCCACCGAGGTCGAACAGCCGGTGTTGTACGCTGGTCAGACAGTCACGAACAGCGTCCGGTAACTCGTGAGTCAACAGTAGCCCGATCAGGCTGTTCAATTCATCCACCGTACCATACCCCTCGACCCGCGGACTGTCCTTCCCTACCCGTGTGCCATCGCCGAGGCCGGTGGTGCCGTCATCGCCGGTACGGGTATAGATCTTCGACAGGCGATGTCCCATCTCTAGTGCTCTTCCAGCCTGTAAATCACCGGTAGTTCGATGTCGATCGCCCGGCCTTCCAGCCAAGCCGGCGCCTCCGCAAGATGCCTTACTTTGCGCAGTGCTTGGATCGCCGATTCATCCAAAACTGCATAACCTGAACCCTGTGCCACGCGAATATTCGTAAGACGCCCATCGGGTTCTATCGTGAATCGGACCCGAACGCTTCCTTGCCAGCCGAGCCGGCGCGCGACGGCGGGATACCAGAAATAGCGCGACAAGTCGGTTTGCAGACGCCCACGGATGGGGGCGCGTGCCGTCTCGCTGGTGTCGGTCGAACCGGCTGTACTGGACACCGACTCAACTGAGCGCTTTGTGGTCTTGGGTGTCCGCATGTCACTGGTCTCGGGCGAAGATCGTGCTGTGCGGCCTGCTGAAGAGGCACGCGTCTGTGTCGGCGGCATGTAAAATTGCACAGATCTCTCCGCCGGCTGCCAGGATCGTGCGACCACGAGTTTACTTGCAACGATCCCTCTGGTTCTGTCGATCGAATTCTTGTGTGGTTGGTCCATTTTGGCGCGCACCGTCGCCTGTGCCGTAACGCGTACCGGCATCGAGGGAGTTTTCTTAGTGATCGTTTTCCGCCCTGGGGTCAATTTAAGTCTGGGCCTGTTTGTCTTGGTGTTGCGTGACGGGGGGCGCTGTGTGATGTTCGTCGGCGTAGGCGAGATTTTCGGTTTCGCGATTTTTTTGAGGCGCTGTTTCGATTTGAGTGCCTTTGTGTTGATCTTTTTCGGGTTCGTTGTTTTGGCCGTTGGCTTCGATGCCGATCTGATCGCGGCAGGTCTTGTGCTTGGTGTCTGCGCAGCGAAGCCAACTGACAAGATGGTGGCGGTGCGAAACTTTGGCACCGTCGGCGCAGGCCACGTCGCCAGTATGGCTATGTGCACTGCGATGGAAAGCGCCGCGAATTTGACCATGTTCCGTCCAATCACGTCTGGCTATCCACCCGGTTGACCGATGCGTCCGATCTGCGGGCGAAAAGCGGCTGTAAAAAGGACATTTCGCCCGAGCTCATTGAAGGTGTCAACAGTTTGGTATTCTTTGTCGAAGAGATTATTGATGCGGCCGCCCAGCTCCCAATTCTTGGTCAGTTGGTGCGTTACCGCTGCGTTGACGACGCCATAGCCCGCAACTTCGATCATGTTTGCGGTATCGTCGAACCGCGACCCCTGAGCGATGAGCGTGAAGAGCAGATTGGTCTTAGGAAAGCGCCGCTCAAGATCCAACCTGAGGATCTCCTTGGAGCGACGTGGCAGGTCATCGCCGGTGGTGTCGTTGCGTGGATCGATCAAAGACAAGGCAATCCGTCCTATCCAGTCTGCAATCGGCGCGGATAGCTCGAACTCGAGACCTTTGATCGTGGCCTTGTCTAGGTTTTGTGGGATGAAATTCTGGTCCAGCGCGATCAGATTGTCGATCTCTGTGCGGTAAATACGGATGTCCCAACGTGCGCCCGCAATCCTCCCTCTGGCGCCAAACTCGATACTCTCTGACTCTTCCGGTTTAAGGTCAGGATTGGCTGTCGGGAATCCCATGAAATCCGGAAAGAACAGGTCATTGAAGGTCGGAGCCCGGAAGCCCGTGCCAAACAAAGCAAGAATACGTGTCCCGTTGCTTAATGTATGACCCCAGTTGATATTGCCGGTCGTTTTCCTCCCAAACGCCTCGTTGTCATCCCGGCGCAATCCGAAGAGAAAATCATTTCGCCCATAATTTCCCTGGTACTGACCAAACACGGCCTTGTTATCCCGTGATGTCTGGGTGAAGTTCACGGTGCTGTCGATCTTCTCGTCGCGATAATCGGCGCCAAGAGTAAGGAGCTGTTTGGTGCCAAAGGTGAGATCGTTCTGCCAAGTAAACGAATCGATTTCGCTATCGAAGCGACTGGGGGTGACGGTTCCATCAGCGCGAAACGTAGTGCGTTTGTCCTTCGTGCGCCCACCCTCAAACCGTAGGTTCCAGCGGCGGGTAGGGCGATACTGGTATTTGGCGCCGGCGCTCGATACTTCGAAGTCATCCTCATTTCCGCCGCTAGCGTCAAATTCGGTGTTGCCGTCTGATTTTGTGGCGAAAAACTCCAGCTGGCTGGTGTTTACGAAGCGGTGACCATAACGGGCACTGAATGCATCATTGTCATAACCGTCCTTGTCGGGTTCATCGAGCGGCAAGAAGCCGAACAGAAGCGTGGGTTCGCGCGCATCAATGCCGTCGGTGCGAAAACTACTTGCGCTGACGTTATACCAGTTGCGGTCGTTACCCGCTGAAATCCCGGTATTGACGCTGCGAGTGTTTTCGGTTCCGGCGCCCAGTTCTACGCGCGCTCTTGGCGGCCCCTTTCCCGTGCGGGTAAAGATCTGGATCACGCCGCCGATAGCTTCAGAGCCGTACAAACTGGAACGGGGTCCGCGTACGATCTCGATGCGCTCGATCTCCGACAGCGGCAGGAACTCCCAGGAGGGCTGTCCCGCCGACACCGAGTTGATCTTCAGTCCGTCCACCAATCCCAAGATTTGTGTAGAATTAGTACCGCGCAAGAAAATCGAAGAGAGCTTGCCGAAACCACCTTGTATTGCAACATCTACACCCGCTAGGCCACGCAAAAGTTCAGGAACGCTGAGCGCCTTACTTTTTTCGATATCCTCGCGTGTAATAACAGTAACCGAGGCAAGCGACTCGTCAGCGGTCTCGGCAGTGCGCGTGGCCGTCACGACTATTGGCGGTTGTGGTTCATTGTCAGCATATGAAGATTGCATAACGACGCACGCCGCGCCCATGACGGCGATCCTGGTAAGTATTCTTTTCATTTTTTCCTCCGCACTGTGCGCACACCCGCGCAGTTGGGTTAAACGGTGGGCGGAGGAATAAGGAGGCTGGAGCCGCTGTGCCACCCGCCGCAACACCGTCACCGGATAGCTTCAGGCCGGTCTCCGGGCTTACGAGCAGCTTTGGTGCCGAGCGAATCGCCTTCCCACGTTACCACGCAGTGGCGGTGTGATTCGCTGCAACTCGATTACCGTTGCGGGGGCAGCGTCGGATTTGCACCGACTTCCCGTTTCATTCCTTAGGCGGACGCCTTCGGAACACCGGAAGCGCGTGACACGATACAGGACACAACGCCCGGTATGCAAGCGGATCAGGACAATGCCGCGGACGTCCGTTTGGCAACGTCTTTATTTACGGATGGCGAGACGGGGTAAAGGTCAAGCGCGTACACGCTTCGATGGCCGCTGCGCGTAAGGGCGGGCGAGAGGGCGCGAGCAAGAGAGCTTCTTTAAGGCCCTGCTGTGGTAGTGAATCTAGTCCAAGGGGGCGATGTTGAGAGATTGGCGGGTTGCGCCGGGGGACGCAGCCGCTCGGAGAGCAGTTGCGAGCGCCCACACACGGGACACTTGTGCCAGGATTGTCGGCTGAGCGTGCCTGACTCCTCGTGGGTTTGCGCCATTAAAGAATGGCAGCGGCTGCAGCGCATAATCGTGCCTCCTCTTGAGTGAGAGTTTGGGGATGCCGCTGGGTCGAATTATAACGGCAAAACCCTCCCCGCCCCAACCAATTGGGGTTATCCTAGTCACCGACCCCAATATAGTGTGGTCATGCAAGAAAAGCAAGGCTTAGGTTTTGCTTGGACGATGTACGGATTTTGCCATCTCGACCCTTACGACAGTGCACCGACGGGGCGCGCTGTGGGTCACGAAAGATGCCACCGCTTTCGGTGGGTACGAGGTTACATACCAACTCGGTTGGTCAGCTGCCGGGAGGAAGAACCGGTGCGAAAGTGACTGCTTAACGCCTGCTACGGACTGGAGCAGCCGTCAGCGAGGCTATTAAATCGGGGTGTGCGTGGTCGTTACCTTTGTCTTTAGAATGCCTAGATTGACCACGGTCAGCCAGTTACACGCAAACCGCACTGGTAGACCATCGTCGCAAGCGGCATTTATTGAAGAAGAAGTATTATGGCGGAACAAACTCCTTGCATTTGTCGACTTTCTCTGTTGTGATTTTCTGCTAGCACGAATCCCTCCCCAGATATTGCATGCAGTCCTCATTTTTCTAATGGGATTCATGCTGTACAACTAAGGCAACCCCTATGTATGCATCAATCTCGAGTAAGAACAATGGAGGAGGTATCACATCATGAAACGTCGTACATTCTTAAAGGCAGGACTTACCAGTACGGCTGCCGGTACGATTGCCGCGCCGGCAATTGTCCACGCTGCGAAGACATTCAGTTGGAAGATGACAACGACTTGGCCGCCACAGCTGCCGTTCTATCAGGTGGGCCCGGGTAGCGCCGAGGGTATGGCTAAGAACATCGAAGACATGTCGGACGGCCGCCTGAAAATCAAGGTTTACGCCGCTGGCGAGTTGGTCCCGTGGAACGGTGGTTTCGATGCGGTTTCGGCAGGGACGGTGGAGATGAACCATGGCGTCGCCTACTATTGGGCGGGTAAACGCTTCGCCTCGCAGTACTTCGGGACCGTGCCGTTCGGCATGAGTTACGCCGGGCAAACGGCTTGGTACTATCACGGCGGCGGTTTGGAGCTGTGGAACGAAGTCTATGAGCCTTTCAAACTTGTCGCCATGCCGTGCGGGTGCACCGGTGTGCAGATGGGCGGTTGGTTCCGCAAGGAGATGAACTCGCTCTCGGACTTCAAGGGCCTCAAGATGCGCATTCCCGGTCTCGCGGGCAAGGTGTACAAAGAGATCGGCGTGAACGTGAAGTTGCTTGGTGGCGGTGAGATCTTCCCGGCGCTGGAGCGCGGCGTGATCGATGCGGCGGAATGGGTGGGTCCATATCAGGACCGGCGACTCGGGCTGCATAAAGCGGCCAAGTATTACTACACATCCGATTGGCACGAGCCGTCAACGACCTCGGAGCTCATCGTCAACAAGACCGCCTATAACACACTGCCGAAGGACTTGCAGGCCATCGTCCAGACGGCCGCCCGGGATGCCCACATCACGAGCTACACTTGGGCGGAGGCCCACAACGCAGAGGCGCTCGATGATCTGGTGAAAAACCATGGCGTGCAGACACGGCAGTTCCCGAAGGACGTCATCGATTCCCTGCGTAAAGTCACCAAGCAAGTGCTTGAAGATGAGGCCGCGAAGGACAAGATGACGCGCAAGGTGCACGACTCATTCGTGTCCTTCAAGAACAAGCACGATCCTTGGTCGACTCTTAGTGAAGGGTACTTCCTGGGCATTCGTTAACATATCAGGCGGTCCCGCCGAGACGGCGGGACCGCTTTCCCTCTTTTGCGTGCACGTGCAGCCGTTGCGTGAGACGGAGGCTATGCAGGGGGAACTTCGTCTGAGCACATCACAGTCATGAGTGGACCCGAGAGACCGGCAACGCCCGCGACATCTCGTCTACCTTTGCGCGTTGCAGATGTCCTCGAAACATTTATTGATCGCTTTGGTCGCTGGACCTCGTGGTCGGCGCTGGTACTGGTCGTACTGGTGGCGACTAACGTTATCTTGCGCTACCTGTTCAGAATCGGGCCGGTTTCGTTGCAAGAGCTCGAGTGGCACCTGATCTCACCGGTCGCCCTGATCGGCATGTCGTATGCCATGCGTCACGGTGAGCACGTCCGCGTCGACATCTTCTACGAGAAGTTCTCTAAAACCGTTCAGCAATGGATCGACCTGTTCGCTGCTGTGGTGACCGTCATCGTCTCCATGATTATCATCAAGCTGTCGCTGGGGCTGGTCGGTCAGGCTTACGCCTCGCTCGAGGGCTCGCCCGATCCCGGTGGCCTGCCTTACCGCTTCGTGCTCAAGTCCTTCATCCCGTTTGGCTTCTTCTTGCTTTCGTTGCAGGCCTTAGCGCAGGCGCTGCACATCGGGATTCAGTTAGGACGCCGTCATGGGTAGC
The DNA here is from genome assembly GCA_046760105.1 of Acidiferrobacterales bacterium. GTDB lineage: Bacteria > Pseudomonadota > Gammaproteobacteria > Acidiferrobacterales > SPGG2 > JBHIDJ01. Next base: position 7,433 of record JBHIDJ010000115.1, read on the forward strand.
GAGGCCCTTGCCATCTTCATGGCGCTCGGCTTCTTCTTTTTGCTCTTTATCGGATTCCCGGTAGCGATTGCGCTCGCCGCGGCGGGATTGCTGTTCGGCTACATGGGTTTCGGCATGGGCCTGTTTAACCTGTTACCCCTGCGCATTTACGGGTTAATGGAAAACTACACGCTCATGGCGATCCCGCTTTTCGTTTTCATGGGCGTGATGATGGAGCGTTCGCGGCTCGCGGAGGAGTTGCTTGATGTCATCGGTCACGCCGCCGGCGGGTTGCGCGGTGGCATGGGGCTGTCCATCATTCTCGTCGGTGTGCTGATGGGGGCTTCTACTGGCATTGTAGGCGCCACGGTGGTAACACTGGGTTTGCTCACACTGCCCGTATTCGTTCGGCGACGTTACGACAAGGGGCTCGCCTGCGGCACTATCTGCGCGTCGGGCACGCTCGGACAGATCATCCCGCCCAGCCTCGTGCTCATCCTGCTCGCCGACATCATGGGGCAGTCGTTGGGCACGCTGTTCGCGGCCGCGATGATTCCCGGTCTCGTGCTTGCCGCCATTTATGCCACTTACATGCTGGCGCTTGGTTGGCTCAGGCCGGAGATGGCGCCGGCCATTCCGGCGGAAGAGCGCGACGCCATGTCGCGGCGTGAGTTAATCATCAAGATATTCGTTGTCGTTCTACCGCCGATTGCGCTTATCTTCGCCGTGCTCGGTTCCATCATTGGCGGCGTGGCGGCGCCAACCGAGGCGGCGTCGATGGGCGCGCTTGGCAGCATACTCGTTGCTTCCATGACGCGACGGTTCAGCTGGCAGGTGCTGACCGAGACCGTGCAGAAGACGGTGAAGATTAGCGCCATGGTGTTTTTTATTCTGATCTGCGCGCAAGCGTTCTCGCTCGCTTTCCGTGGTCTGGACGGAGACGAACTCATCGCGGACATGTTCGCGCTCGTCCCCGGTGGTGAGACGGCGGAGATCATTTTTATGCTGGTCCTGCTTTTTATCCTTGGGTTCTTCCTCGAGTGGATCGAGATCTGCTACATCGTGCTACCGCTGTTTCTGCCGATCTTTGCCGACAGCAACGTCAACTACGTATGGCTTTCGATGCTGGTCTGTTTGAACCTGCAGACCTCATTCCTCACACCGCCGGTCGGCTGGTCGTTGTTCTTCCTAAAAGGTGTCGCGCCGCCTGAGGTGTCGACGCGTGACATCTACATCGGCGTGCTCCCGTTTGTTGTGTTGCAGCTGATTGCGCTTGTCATACTGTTCAATTATCCGCAGATCGCGACTTGGCTGCCGCACGCTATCGGTTGGGATTAACGGCACTCACACGGCTTTCAGAATGTGGCGACCACGCCATCTCCCCGCGGGTCGGCCGCGCCTTCAATAACACCTGAAGGGTGACGGGCGATCACGCCGGCATGACCCACAACCTCATCGAACGCCCCGACCAGCTCGACGTCATGGCTGGCCTAGTCAAGTTTTCGGTGCCACTGATATGTGACTCAAGCTCTAGTCGAACTCCTCTTAGTTTTTTGGGAAACTGGCCATCCGCCTGATCCACTCTTTGCTCGACACGTACGAAACCATAGACAGCTATCGAGCGCACGTTTTCGCCGCAACAGAAGTGTTAGAATCCGTGGTTCTCGCAAGCCTCACGGAGGAGCGGGCAGTAGAGCGAATCTTAGCGAGGAAAAATCATGAAAATCATTCGATTTCTTGACACGTCGGGGCGTGAGCGATTTGGCGAGCCAGTGGGTGAACACACCGCGCGCCTGATCGATGGCGACATCTTCGGCATGTTTCGCGTGACCGAGGAAGAAAT
>JBHIDJ010000116.1:0-9169 GCA_046760105.1 Acidiferrobacterales bacterium
AAGCATATGGGTCGCGACGCCAAGATAGGCGCGGAAAAGACAGGACAGTGGTTCAAGGACGTTGGAAAGGGCATCAAGGACATCGGCCAGCACGTGAAGTGAAGTTAACAAAGCAGGCCAGCGACCCTTCGGATACGATTATTAATCCGCCCACAACGGCTGAAATGGCTTGACGGACTGACTCAGGGCGTGAAGCGGCCAATTTGCTCAAACGCTCTCCTGATCGGTAAGGTGGCTCACACACATCCGGATTGAGACAAGAATGGAGCTTCACGCACTGACGATATCGCTGACCACATCGCTAACCCCCGAGCTGTCGCTGGTGGGCGGGAAGGCGGCGTCGCTGATCCGGCTGAAACAGGCCGGGTTTTCCGTGCCTGACGGTTTCGTACTGACATCCGCCTTCTTCGCACCATGGGCCGATAGGCTGAAGTCCTCATCCGAATGGCAGTCGGCGTGCGCAAGGCTCGGATCATCCGGCTCCACCGGGTTACGAGAAGCGTGCGAAGCGGTCAAACGCTCGGCGGCGGATCTCTCCTTCACCGAAGCACAACGCACGCAGCTCGAAGAAATCTCGACCGCGCTGGGAAACCGCCAGCTCGCGGTTCGCTCATCCTCGCCTGAGGAAGACCTGAGCAGAGCATCTTTCGCGGGGCTTTACGAAACCGTTTTGAACACCACCTCCAACACGCTCGAGCAGGCGGTGCGTGCTTGCTTCGCATCGTGTTTGGATGAACGTGTTCTGCTCTACAAGCGGAAGAACGGTTTCAGCGTCGAGGCGCCGACCCTTGCCGTGATCATTCAAGCTCAGATAGCAAGTGAGATCTCGGGAGTCGCATTCTCGCTCAACCCGCTGACGAACGACTTCGACCAAGCCGTGATCAATGCAGCCTGGGACCAGGGCGAGGCGCTCGTCTCCGGCGACATCAACCCTGACAAGTTCGTTATGGACAAAATAACCGGCGAGATCGTCGAACGCCGGGCCGGCAGTAAAGGGGGCGACCGGTCGGATGAATTCTGCCTCAGCGATGAGCAGTTGTCGGAGCTGACCAGGACCCTCAAAGCCATCGAAGAGCTGCACGCTGTACCGGTTGACGTGGAATGGTCGTTTGCAGCCGGTCGTTTTCACATTCTACAGGCACGGCCTGTTACTGCTTACGTGCCACTCGCTCCCGAGATGCTCACGGCACCGGGGGAGCCGCGCCTGCTCTATCTGGACGCGGCGCTTTCCAAGGGGCTCACCATAAACGGCGCCATCACCCCGATAACGAGCGACTTGTTCCTGCGTCTGTTCCGGTTGGCCTCGGAGGCTGTGCTGGGTTGGACGGACGTACATCCCGATCCCAAGTCCGGTTTGATCGGGCTGGCCGGTGCCCGCTTGTACCTGAACCTCTCCAACGTGCTGCATCTGGTGAGCACCAAACGCCTCATCAGCAGAGCCCGGCTTACCGACGCGATGATCGCTGACATCTTCGAGACTCAGGACCTCGAAGCGTACCGCCCGCAACGTCCGCCATCGTCTCTGCGCGTTCTTCCAGTGTTGCTCACCATGCTGAGAATTTTCTGGGGGATTCGAGGCTTGCTGCTCGGCATGGCAGCACCGCTCTTTAGACGCGACACGTTCTCCGAGCGATACCGCGCGGAAGTCGCGAGCTTCGAGCGAGCGATCGCCGAGCCGCCGAACTTCGAGCTACCCATCGATGAGTTCTTGCGCCACTATTACACGAAGCTGATCAACGTCGTCAGAAAAGCAACCGCACCAGCTCTCGTTTTCTTCGTGTTCTTCGGGACGGAGCGTTTGGAGAAGTTGATCGACCGCAACTCCGAAGCTCAGCGAGCGCTGGTCGATGCCATCAAACGAGGCTATTCCGACGATCTGGTCGTCGAGATGGGAACCTTGATGTATCAGCTCTCTACCGTGCTTCCACAAGCGGCGTACGCGGACATCGATACTCTTGTACACAAGGTCGAGCGTAGGGAGTTGCCCGAGGCGTTTCTATCGATGTGGGATCAGTTCATCCGCCGCTTCGGCTGTCGTGGACCCCTGGAGATGGAGATTGCCAATCCGAAATACGGCGATGATCCTGCAATCGCACTGCGGCAGATCGCTGCAATCGCGAAAAGTGGTGGCGCTTTCGACCCGCGGGAGATTCACCAGCAGCACGTCCAAGAACGGGAGGCGGCCTATGCCGAGCTCCGCGCTCAACTCAAAGGCCGCAAGCGTCGGAAGTTGGAACGCAGCTACCGCAACATCGTCGAGTTCGCCGGAACCCGCGACACGCCCAAGTACCACATCGTGATGATCAACAAGCTGATTCGTGAGCGCCTGCTCGCAGAAGCGGACGCGCTGATCGCGTCGGGGCGACTCGATCGGCGCGAGCAGATATTCGAGCTCACCTTCGACGACCTGGAAGAAGCCGCACGGGATCCGAAGCTCGACCTGCAAGCCCGGTTGCGCGAACGCGGCCGTTTCTATCGCAAGGTAAAGGCGGGCGTGAAGCACTTTCCGCAGATGATCGATTCGCGAGGCCGCATCATCCGCCCGATGAAACCGGCGGTCGCGGGCGAGCTATCTGGAATGGCCGTCTCCCCCGGCGTGGTACGGGGCCCGGTGAAAGTTCTCGACGATCCGTTCGAAAAGGATGTAATGCCTGGCGACGTTCTGGTGGCCTACACCACCGATCCGGGATGGACGCCGCTGTTCATCAACACCGCGGCCGTCGTCCTCGAGGTGGGAGGAGAGCTACAGCACGGAGCGCTGGTCGCCCGCGAGTACGGCAAGCCCTGCGTTGCGGGCATCGACCGGGTGACGACACAATTACATGATGGCGAGATCGTCGAGGTGGACGGCAATTCGGGGGTGGTGCGGATGATCGAACCCGCGGACACGTGTAAGTTGCCTGACCGCCGTTCGCGAATTTCCGGAAACGACCCGAAGGCATCGTTCATGAACTTCAGCGCGAATGTCTGGTCTTGAATCGCGCAGCGGACCTCCGCAGGTCAGATCGAGAAGGTCTGCCTTTAGCAGTCATCGAACACTCGTGGGCCGCGAACACCAGTCCTTGCTCGACGAATATTCTAGGCTTCGTTGTCACCACGCAGCACTTTGATCAACGCGGCGATGTCCTCTTCGCCGTAGCCTGCCTCAAGGGCTCGCTGGTAAATGCCGGCGAGGAAATTGGGCAGTTCGGCGTTGATCCCGGCATCGCCGGCCTGGATCTGGAGACGGCGCACGACACCTGCCCACACGTCAAGCGACGCGCCGCCATGTAGGCTCGAGAGCTCGAAGGCGCCTGCATGGATAATCTCCGCCAGTTCGCGCGGCCGTTCGCCATGCACCGCGATGGAGGCCAGGAGGTCGAGGCCCACCCCTTCGGACTCGCAGATATGGGCGCCATGGACCACACCCATATAGAGCCCGACGCTAGTGGAGAGGAGAGCCAGATCGAGGGCGGCGGCAGCGGCGATGTTCTCCCCCAAGTAACGAAGGTCGCCGCCCAGGACCTTGAGGAAGGCTTCTGCGTTGGCAAAGGCGCGTTGCTTGCCGCCGATCAAGATCAGGCTTTCCGGCGCGCCGATGCTATTGGGATAGCACATGATGGCGCCGTCGAGGTAGTCCGCACCCTGATCCGCCAGCCAGGCCTCGCTGTCGCGCGCCTCTTGAGGCGTCCCCGTACTGAGTTGGATCACAGTTCGGCCGGAAAGATGAGGGGCCACGTCATCGGTCCCCAATAGTTTGTTCGTCGCCGTGTAGTTATCGACGCACACCATGATCAGCGGACTGGTTTGCACGGCATCCACCACACTCTCTGCTCTCTTGGCGCCAAGCGCTGCGAGCGGCTCCATCTTCTGGGGTGTACGGTTCCAGACCGTAACGCTGTGCCCTGCCTTTAGCTGAGCCTGCGCGAGCGCGGCCCCCATCGCACCGAGTCCGATCACCGAGATTTCACTCATAACAACTCCCTCCTGCATTTCAGTAGTTATTGATGAGGCAAGACCATGGACGATTAGACCCGGGACTCAGCTCCATGTCACGTCGTGAAATCCCGTTCGCGTTGAGATGCCTATATCGAGGTGATCGTAGAAATACTTTCAAAGGGCTATGACTATTTTCTTGGTACGTGCATGGAAAACGGTGTGCATCAACGCCAGATCATCGCATTAGTGAAGCTAGAAGATAAGGAAATCCAAACAGCCATAAAACGGGCGTGGTGGGTAGATCTAAGCCGCGAGAATATAGAAAAGAGATCCGTTGTGGGGATTACCTGCTATATAGAGGGATGGGGACATAACTAGGCGTATCATCGCGCGCAAGCGGGACGCGCAAAAAAGACACGCCGATCATCTGCGCCGTTATATGACTCTGCCCAATGTGTAATCTAAGAACCCTCCTGCGACCGCTAGCGTTGCTGTTAATGGTCTACGTGGCTTCGAGCAGTCCTGCAAGGGGAAGCTTTGGATGAATAATCACTCTGGTTCGATCGCGCTGTTTCTAGTCCTGGCTCATATCTCGCTCCCAGCCTGGGCCGATGAAGACAAAGGACAATATATCAAAACGACCTTCATGGAGCATATTGGAGAAGTCCCGAGCATGGCTTGGATGCTGGAGCCCAATGTCATTATTACCAATAAGAAAATGGAGAACGTCACCCTCTACACCAGATCAGGTTCTATTGAAACGGCTCGTTACATCCGCTCTTATAGTGATGCAGAGATTGATCACATCCGCAAGAGGAGTTGCATCGCCCTCGAACCTGGAAAGTTCTATCAATATCAACTTGAAAAGGACGGAGAGGGAATCCCTTCCGACCAAGACCGTGCGTTTTATACGAAAGCCTCCTTCGCCGGGGAAACAAAGGCCGGGTACTCCTACGTGCAATTGGAAGACAATGTACTCACTCGCGTGGTGGGCCTTCGAGAGTTCAAGGAAAGACCGTTTCTTCACAACCATGTCGCCATTCAAACGACAGGGTCGAAATACGTGTACTCTTTTCACGGTCTCTACGACCCCCAAACTAAAGAGTTATACAGGAAAGGCCTTGTGCTGCAGGCTCTAGACGGGAGGGTCCTTGCCAAGCGATTTTGGGATGAGAGCTGGGACACCGTTTGTGATGGCTGTCCGCTACCCCTGTATTCCGATTCGATGGTGTCTTTCTTTTATTTGGTCAACTCCTTCCATATCCCGCAGTTTACCTACCCCCTTTTGTTGTTAGATACGAGCACGGTTGAGGGAAGGGCCTTATCCTTTGTGGCATTCTCACCGGAGGGGAAGTATAGCGAATACCGTGATTATGAATACGTGGCTGGATGTATTATGAGCCGTGAGATGGAGAGGTAGGCCAGTAACCTTGAAGCACGGTGCTTTTCAGGTCGGACTGGCTCTCCTACTGGTTGTATCAGTCCCTCTCGGTGCCGCCGGTTGTGATCTGGAACAAGGAAAGGCTGCTACCTCCGTACACTCCGCCTCGGACGTAAACGCCGGCAAGGATGTCGTATCCGTTACCGGCCCAACCCTCATCGGGTTCTTTCCTGAGGTGAGTCAGAAGGATGTTGACGCGGATCAGGATCTCGCTGAGGTGCTCAGCGATTTTCAGTATCACCTGGGTGGCGCCCGCGAACACCTCGAGCGGAAAGGCGTGAGTGTTTATGAGCTGTACACGACCGAGATCCGAATTCATGAATCCGGCGAAGGTCGGATCTTTGTCCCGGATAAGGAACGCGGCGACCTAGGCTTTTATTTGGTATCGCCGGGGAAAGAGCCACAGGTCATGTACGGAGTTATGACGGATGTGGACCTTCTGATTCAAGCCCACCACTACTTTGGGTTTCCAGAGTTTGGTCGAAAAGAATGAAGCTCCGAGCCCTACAGATAGGTACGTTTCTCATAGCCTTACTGTTCCTCCTCTCTTGCGATCATCGGCCGCCTCTAGTAATTGCAGCAAAACAGGGTGACACAGACCAAGTAGCTGCCCTTCTTGCCGCTGGTCATGATGTCAATACAACCGGCAACAAAGGCATGACCGCGCTGATGTATGCGGTGACATCGCGGAACCTTGAGACAGTGAAACTTCTGTTAGAAGGCGGCGCCAATGTCAATGCGAAGGATGAAGACGGGTTCACCCCCTTGCTGGTGTCAACGGCACACGGACGTACGGAAATGGTACGGCTTTTCCTTGAGGGGGGCGCCAATGTTGACGTGAGAGATAAATACGGCAGCACCGCATTAATCAGCGCATCAGGTGAGGGAATGACTGAGGCTGTGAAGCTCCTGTTGGCGAACGGCGCCGACATTCATGCGAGAGACAACACAGGAACCACGGCCTTGATGGCAACTATGGAACATGGATATACCGATACCATGAAAGTTCTTGCCTCTCACGGCGCTGACATCAACGCTCAAAGTAACTACGGCTGGACTGTGCTCATGGGTGCGTCGTCGAAAGGATTAACAGACACCGTGAAGGACCTCTTAGAAAGAGGCGCGGATGTCTCTAAAAAAACCAAAAAAGGCCAAACGGCTCTGTTACTCGCTGCGCAATACGGAAATGCTGGAACGGTAAGAGCGCTGATAGAAGCAGGCACGGACCCTTGCATAAAAGATAAGGAAGGCATGACGGCGTTGGCGCTGGCAACCAAGGCGGGCGGAAAGGACAAAGTCGAGATTCTCAAGGATTTTTGTGCGGGAAAATAGTCAAATGACCAATCGGTTTATAAGGACCTTTATGCTTGCGCTTTCGGTACCGGTCGGCCTGATCTCGGGTGAGTGGGGTTATGCGGGTGACCCCGACCATGAATACCGAGGTCAGAAGCTAGGTATCGAGTTACCGGCATCGGCAGAACGATTACTTCTGGTCAAGAGCCGGGGTGGTGCGCGTTAGGGAAAAGGCGTCGCAAGAGGCGTCATGTGAGAAACAGTGAGACGAGCGCAAGCGAACCACTGATGAAGCATCGAAAGAAAAATCGGGTGACATCAAAACTGGGTCTTATTGTGTGGCCTGGGAGGAGTCCAGCGGGCGCCTGCTAACTGGCTGGGCGGTGTCCGGTGTATAGGTGGCGTGACGCTGTTTCAGGCTCTTTTAGGGAACGTGGGAACCGGTCGTGGCGATGTTAAGGGAGAAGTTCAAGTGGGTAACGCCACACAATGGACAGATAGGGTCAACACCTTAGTTTGTACAAAAGAAGCTCCTCGCGCGGACATACCCTGCGCAGCACCACCCGCCCCGCACCATCTACTCCATGTAGTGCAAACACCCGCTTTGCCAGATCGATCCCCACAGTAGTAACCTTGTTCATGGCTTCCCCTCGCTTTGAGATTGAATGTGAGACCTCAATCTTGGCACTTCGATGCCGCACCGAGACAGGGGAAGCCCCTTTCATTCGTTAGGCGGCGGCACAGGGTGACGAAGATAAATATGCGGAGGGGAGAATGAGCGACTTTCAGCCAATCTACGGGCGGTGCGAGTGTGGCAGCGTGCGGTTCAGAGTAGACGCGCCGGCGGAGGAAATGTACCACTGCCATTGCTCGCGGTGCCGGCGACTCCATGGAACCCTGTTCGCAACTTTCGCGTATATACAGCGCGACCATTTCGTGATCGAACATGGAACCGAAAGTCTCTCCTGGCACTTCTGCCGAAACTGTGGGTGCCACCTGTTCGCGGAGAGCGACCGGAAGCCAGGCGCTATGTGGTATATGCCGGCCACGCTTGAGAGTGAGGCAACCCCTGGCCACCCGAAAGAATCGGAGAAGCACATTTTCGTGGCATCAAAGTCCCCATGTGAAACCATCACCGACGACCTACCACAATACGATGAATACGCTCCTCCCGAAGTTAGTCCAACGTCATAGAGGTCCAGCACGTGCCGCCTAACCAGCACATGGACGACGACGCGGTAAACCGCACGCCTGCTCAGCCCTGGGATTTCGTTAACCCGGAACTTCGAGTAAGGGCAAAGGGTGCTTAACAACTCGTTCGAGCGGCCAAGAGAGCTAAAGCGCCAGAGAGAAAGGAGGTCGCCTATGAAACGCGGGACAATGTTTACCGCTGCCCTCACGCTCGCTGTCAGCGTGCCAGGGGCGTGGGCTTTCGATCCAGTCCATGAAGTGACCTGGGGCGAGCGAATCGAGGTCGCCTCGGGCGACGCCTACCAGGGACCCTGGCGCATGAATGAGTCGGCGTTTCATTACGTCGACGACCCCACCGTGGCCATCAACGAAGAGGGCGTTGTCGCAGTCGCTTGGGTGGATCAGTCTCGGAAGGACATTTTCTTCCAGATCTATTCGCCCGACGGACAAACGCGGTTCGAGAAGCCGGTCAACGTCTCCCGAACCCCGGCGATCTTTTCCTGGCTTCCGCGGATGGTCACTCCCTCCGGCGATCCGAGCCGGGTGTATATCCTGTGGCAGGAGATCGTCTTTTCCGGGGGCACGCATGGCGGCGAGATCTTTTTCGCGCGATCGACCGACGGGGGCAAAACCTTCGATGATCCGGTCAATCTCTCGAAGACCATCGCCGGTGACGGCAAAGGACGCCTCACCCGACGCTATTGGCACAACGGGAGCCTGGACCTCGCGCTGGGGCAGCAGGGTACGCTCTACGCCGCCTGGACCGAATACGAAGGAACCCTGTGGTTGAGCCGGTCCACGGATGGTGGTGACAAATTCTCCAAACCGTTGCGTATCGCCGGCGGGGGCAATGCAGCTCCCGCGCGCGGCCCATCGCTCGCCGTTGGTGCTGATGACACCGTCTATCTTGCCTGGACCGTCGGAGAAGACCGGGCCGCCGACATTCATGTGGCGAAGTCGGGTGACGCGGGGCGCTCGTTCGGTGTGCCGCGGCTCGCCTTCGAAAGCGACGGGCATTGCGACGCGCCGAAGATCGCGGTGGACAGCGCGGGAACCGTCCATCTTGTTTACGCGGAAAGTCCCGCCGGCCCCTTTGACCGATATCACATACGCTACACCCGGTCGAGCGATGGCGCGCGGACGTTCGACAAACCGCGGGCGATTTCAAGTCCATTACCGGCGGAGTTCGAGAGCGCGAATTTCCCAGGACTGCGTGTCGACGGCGAGGACAACCTTTACGTGCTCTGGGAACTCTTCCCGCGCCGGCAAGGCCGTCCGCGGGGACTCGGGTTTACGGTTTCAAGGGACGCCGGGCGGACGTTCGCG
>JBHIDJ010000117.1:0-9166 GCA_046760105.1 Acidiferrobacterales bacterium
GATCGATAGAGTCCTTCGACATATTCTCGATGAAACTCCCCTCGATTTTGATGTAGTCGACCGGTAGCCGCTTGATGTAAGTGAGCGAGCTAAAGCCTGCCCCGAAATCATCGAGCGCAAAACGGCATCCGATGTCCATGAGCTCGCGCATGCGCTGGTTGGCATTGTCCAGATAGCGAATCGCCACCTGTTCCGTGATTTCGAAAACGACAGACGACGGCACCAGACCGTTTGTGTCGAGACCGTCCCGTATAAAGTCGACCAGCTTCGGATCTTCGAAGATGTGCCCGGACAGGTTAATGCAAAACTTAGCATCACTGCCCGCGTGCTGGAACGCCGCCATAGATTGCATTGCATGTCGGATGACCCAGTGATCGATATCCAACATCAAGCCGAAACGCTCGGCAACCGGCAGGAATGCGGTGGGCGATATGACCGCACCGTTATCAGGCATGCGCAAGAGCACCTCAAATAGCTCGACCTCGCCGGTGGTCAAGTTGATTATAGGTTGGTAATGCAGCAGGAAATGATCGTTGTCGATGGCCTGTTTGACCTTTTGCGACCAACCGATATACGCCATCATCTGCTCGGTGTCGCTAGCGCCGCGCGCGAAGAAACTGTAGCAATTGCGACCTTGCGACTTCGCGTCGTAGCAAGCCATATCGGCTTGTGCAAGCAGCTCATCGGGTGTCAAGCGATCGGAATCGATCATGACGACACCGATGCTGCAGCAGATGTTGAAGATCTGCCGCGCCTCGACGAAGTGCACCTCGCGCATCACTCGAATAATTGAACTTGCCAGACTAGCCGCGCTTTCGGCGCTGACATTGTGTGCAAGGACCGTGAACTCATCGCCTCCGAATCGGCAGATAACATCATCGTCGGGCACCGAGGCGCTAAGCTTGTCCGCGACCTGCACCAGCAAGCGATCACCGGCGACGTGGCCGAGGGTGTCGTTGACGAGTTTGAACTGATCAAGGTCCAGGAACATGAGGGCGCTAGTCCGGCCGGCCCGCGCGATGTGCGCGATTTCCTCCCCGAGTAAGCGGGCGAAGTGGTGTCGGTTGACGAGTCCGGTCAGCTGATCGTGGTCGGCGAGCCGCCTTAGCGCTTCGTCGCGCTCTTTCAGCGCCGTAATAGTGGTGTTGAGGGCATCATTGATAGCCATAATTTCTTTGTGCCCTGACGTTTCGACCCTGACGTCAATCTCCCCTTTGGCGAGCTGGGCCAGCGGCTTCTCCAGCTCCGAGAGTGGGCGTAAGGCGCGCTTGAGGACTTGTCTGCCCGCGACGACTGAGACGATTAGTAAGACCGCGATGATCAGGCTGCCTAGGATAATGTTCTTGAGTAGTTGTCTATGGTAACCACCGAAGTCCAGAGCGACTTCGACGAAGCCGATGAGCTCCTGCTTCTTGCTCGTGGCATCGTTCAGATCGAACTCAAGTAAACCGTCGGACTTGATAGATGTGATCCACAGCGGCGCGGCTGCACGCAGAAAAGATCGACCAGGCCTGGGTTGGTCGAACAGATATGGCGTCTCAGGTGCCTGCACCCCCCGGAGCTTCGCAAAGTGCTGTTCGCTCAGCCGCGGCATTTTTTGATCCTCCAGGGGTGTGGCATGGTACTCGGCGATGACGTGATTACCCTGCGCACTGTAATAACGGACGAAGGCGACCCCCGGGAACTCGCTGAGGTGCTTTCGGATGTTTGTGAATTCCGTTGGGTCGTGAGAGACGTACAACGGCGTGCCCAGTTCATCGAGCTTGGTCAGCCAGCGAGTCGCCTGCTCATGAAAGTAATCCTGGCTCAGTCGATTCGCTGTCCACCACACCCCTGCGACGGCCAGCAGGTAAACGATTACCCCTAAGGCGAGTTGTAAGAGCTGAATGTGGCCGACGAGACTGCGCTGCCTTTGACTGAAAGCTCGTGCTACCCGCAGTGCAAGCGCGCGGACCCGGTCCACAAAAGCGGTGAACCTTCCTGCAGGATGATGCGGATTCGAGACAGTCGCGCCCGCTAGATTATGCCAATGTTCTTTCCATCCATGGACTATTCCTCGGAACTTATGGCTCATACGTGAGTTGCCTGTACTGTTGCGGTATGACCAGCCCTAGACGTTTTGCCATCACGGAGTTGATCTGAAGTTGCACGCGGCTCGGCGGCACGACGTCTGGACCCGGAATATTCGGTTGCCCCTGTGCTTGTTGCAGGCGCGCCAACACGTGCGCGGCGACATCGGCGTCGCGAGTCTTGACGCTGATCAGTCCGCCTATCTTGAGTAACTGCGGATGGAGCACCGAGACCTGTTTGCCCTGTTTGACGCTATAGGACATGATCGTGCGGATCACCTGTGGGCTGAGCACGCGATTGTCCGGTAACAGCCAGAGACCCTGGATGTCAGGCGCCAGCTGCTTGAAGGCGTGCAGCATTTCCTTGTCGGAGCTGACCACCCGATGGATTATCCGGATGCCGTACGGCTGTGCGGCGCGGCGCGCCTGGTTGACGATAGGTTCATGGTTCCTGCCCGTGATCACCCCCACTTGCTGAAGGCCTGGGTCCAGCGCCTTCCACACGTTAAACAGGCCTGACAACTGCGGGACCATGCTGACGCCCTTCATCCAGGGAGTGACGAGATGATAATCCTGGTAGTTGAATACCTGACAGAAGATCACCTGTTTGCCTGTCAGTTGGCGCGCAGCTCGTGCAGCGAGCAGGCCGATGGCAACGACCTGCCTGCGGCTGGAACTCTGAACCTGTTTGACGACTGTACTGCTTGCAGTCGGCTCACCGCTGAGGCGGTAGATCTTCGCACGTTGCTTAAGCGATGCGGCAAGCTCATTGGCCACGCGCGTGTAGGCGGGAACATCGTTGCTGATCAGAACGGCGACACGCGGCAGTACCTGCGCGCCAGTGGGCTTAAGCGCAGCCTGCGGTTGCAGCGCGGGTTCGGGTTTGGCCGGCAACGCTGGCTCGGGCTTTGTTGCTAGCGACGGTTTTCCTTTGTCTGCGTCCGGCGCCGGTTTCGGCCCTGCCGTTTGCGTGGGACTGGACTTGGTTTTTTGCACCGGCTGGGGCTTGGTTTGCGGCACCGGCTCTCGTTCGCGCTCCTGCGTTATTTCTACCACTACGCAGCCGGACAGCAGCGCGAACAAACACAGGAACGCAGTACTTCGCACAAGGCCGCCACCAGCCCACTGACCCCACATCACTTCTGCCCCGAGTCTACTTCTGTTCGTGTACTTCAAGAAATCAGTTCGACCATCGATTGCTCGAGGCGCACACAGTGTTCGATCTCTTAAACCCGCCACCCGGACTCGCAGGCATTGTCGGCGAACCGTCACCTGCGGGACATCCGAGTCTGGTGCTCCGCTTCCTTGGGATGTTAATGGACTGTCTGCTCTGTTGGCCTGAGTCAGGGCAGATTCTTGTGTGCGCGAGCGTATACCATGAGCGTAGCCCATGATGTACCCCGCAGGCCAGATAAGCGGCTAACGGCAACGCCCAAGGCAACTTGGCGCTGAGAGTTCCATCATCGCTGTTAATTTGACGGCTAAGCTCTTGAAGGGAAGCAAGAATCTGGGCGCGAAACACAGGAGCAAAATGCGCTCGCAGGGAAAAGAAGCCGAAGTCCCTGACATTGGACACAGGCCTTAGAGGTTTGGTGCAACAGGATCCCGCGCAATGATGGACGGAACTTGTAAAAAAGGGGACGCAACCCTTATTCTGCTTCGTCGGTATGGTCGAAAATTGGGGGCCACCTTACAGAGAAGGTACAGATGAAAACGAACCCGTCAGACATCCGAGTTAAGTTTACGGTCTATGAGAAAGAACCACTAACGCAAGTTATCGTGTCATTGACATCTTGTAGTCCTGTGCGATTGGGAGTGGGTTTTTTTGTATTGATCGCGCTCCCGCTAACGCTTTGGAACGCCGTTCTTGGGGGAAACGTCGATACCACGGATGGATATTTGTCGTACTTCGAGAATATAAGCTGGTCGCTATCGATGATCTATCTGTTTCCGTTTGTGGTGGGCTTGTCTTTGAAATACTACAAAGAAATTCCAAAGCTTTTCCAGTATCTGATTGATAATGTAGTGCAAAATAAGGACCCAGTGCAGATCAATGAATTTCTGCGCGCGCTAGGAAATCGATTCAATAATTTAGCTATGACTCTTGGCTGCCTTCTTGTCACCGTCGTTCTCAACACGATTTACTTTAGGCAGATCCTTAAAGACCCGGATCCAAGTTGGATGAAGGATGGTTTGCTTGGAATGAGCGGACCTGGCTTATTCGCAGCGATCATCCAGATTATATTGATCTACTGGGTACTATCTTTGGTCACGAGAGGATTTGTATTGTCATGGGGGTTATATGAGCTTTTCAACAGGCGCGGTTTTTCGGTGAAAATCGACCCAATGCATCCTGACGGTGTGGGTGGGCTAAGACCGATGGGGTACGTAGCCAACATATTCAACATCATTCTTTTCCTAATCGGAATATATTTGTCGCTCAAGGTCATCGATAAGCTGTTTATGCAGCATGCACCATTGGGGGACGATATAGGAAATCCCGTGATGTTGGGCTCGTACGTCGTGTTGGCTCCCCTACTGTTCTTTTTGCCTATCGGATCAGCTCATAACGCCATGAGGGCAGCGAGAGTTCAGCTCTTAGCTCCAATCAGCGCAACATGCCAGCGTTTATTTGGCGACTTGAAAAATGTCAAGTTGAATGATGAAGGTGCGAGGGCAGTGGAGATGATAAAAGTATTGGAGGAGACTTGGGATGATTTGAGGAAGAAGATTCCGGTCTGGCCGTTTGACTTCCGATCTTTGGAAGCATTTTTTGGGACAGTGATAGTTCCGCTACTGCCAATACTTCTTCCCTTCGTTGTTGGTTTCTTTACAGCGGAGGTAAGTGAATGAAACAGCGTCCAAGGCTCGGGAAGCATTTAGCTGGGCAAAGGAACCGTCGGGAGAGCTTAATTTGCGATCAACCAAGAAATGTGACGTTGTTCAGGACTCTACGTGATCAGATCGCCAATAACCTGGAACGAGCATGGGAGCTAACTGGTGGAAGTGAGGATCAGCTAACCGATACGATGCTTCAGATTTCGGGGATAGTGGCGCAGCAGTTCAAGAATCAATAACGAGGAGAATGAGATGAACCTAAACCCTCTGCGGAAGGTTGAATTTTGACGTAAGCCTGCGCAACCTGAGGCGAAAGGCACGTTGTGAGCGGCGAATTGCTCCATTTGACGACTCTGACTGCGAAGGAGCTTCGCGCTGTGACATCGATCACGCTGGCTCATTACGACCAGAGCGCCAACTCGTTCTGGCAAGGCACGCGCGATCACGATGTAAGCCAAAACGTCGAGGCCCTGCTTCGCCATCTTCGCGGGGAAAAACCCTATACCATCCTCGATTTCGGATGTGGTCCTGGTCGCGACTTAGTCAGATTGCGGAAACTTGGGCATGAAGCAGTTGGGTTAGACGGTGCGGAACAATTCGTTCAAATGGCCCGCGATCACTCAGGGTGCGAGATTTTACACCAAGATTTCCTGGCGCTGGATCTTTCGAGTAATCGGTTCGATGGTGTCTTCGCCAATGCTTCACTCTTTCATGTCCCAACCCAGGAGCTACCGCGAGTCCTGGAGGAGCTTTGGAGTTGCCTCAAGACGAATGGTGTGCTCTTCAGTTCAAATCCACATGGACCCAACCGGGAGGGGTGGTCAGACGATCGGTACTGTTGTTATTTGGAACATGCCGAATGGCGACGGTTTATGATCGCGGCCGGCTTCATTGAGCTGGAGCATTACTACCGGCCCGCTGGAAAACCCCGGCATTTACAGCCGTGGCTTGCTTCGGTTTGGCGCAAGGGACAGCCTTGATCGGACATCCGTGTTGCAAAAAAAACAGTGCAGTTGTGTTCAGTATCACTGACAGGCAGGACGCCACGGTCGACTAAGTATTTCTAGAAAAGGGTTGCGTCCCCTTTATTGCGGAGGAGGCCGATCCTACTGCAAAACGGCTGCAGCAGCTGCGCGGTGTGGGGCCGATGAGGCTCGGGACAGTTCAAATCGGTATCATAGCGCCACTTTAGGAACAATACGGGTAGAGCGGTAATCGATGGTCCGGAATGCCCGATATTCGGTGGCCGGGACAGGACCACACCCGAAGTTGGGGTGCCGGGCGCAGAGTCAGTGGACTTGATGGGATTACACACCATGTACAGCCGTTTCTTATCATCAGCGCTGTTTCTCACCTTCCATCTCCTGTACTTTCCTGCCTGCGCTGGCGATAACGTAGTTAAAAGTCAGAACGATCCCCGCCAATACGAAAGCTTTCGGCTACCCAACCAGCTTAGAGTGTTGGTGGTATCCGATCCAGAAACCGACAGGGCGGCCGCCGCTATGGATGTTTTCGTGGGGAGTAGTCGTAATCCCGAAGACCGGCAAGGCCTGGCCCACTTCCTGGAGCACATGCTCTTCCTTGGCACTGAGAAATACCCAAAGGCCGGGGAGTATCAGCACTTCGTCTCTAAACACGGGGGTAACCATAATGCCTACACGGCCTTTGAACACACGAACTACTTCTTCGATATCGACAACGATTACCTCGAGCCTGCCCTCGACCGCTTCGCACAGTTTTTCATCGCTCCCTTATTTAGCCCCGAGTATGTGGACCGCGAAAAGAACGCTGTGGATGCTGAATATCAATCGAGGAAGAAAGACGATGATATAAGGCTGAATGCCGCTTGGAAGCAAGTCGCTAACCCGGCACATCCCTTTGCGAAGTTCAGCGTCGGAAGTTTGGATACTTTGGCGGACCGAGAAAACGCCGAGGTACGTGACGAGCTCATTGATTTTTATAGTCGTCACTATTCGGCCAATATCATGGCCCTGGTGGTGCTTGGCAAAGAACCGATTCCGCTACTCAAGAAATGGGTTACCGAGAAATTCTCGGCCATCAAGAACATCAATGCCAAGCCACTCGATGTCACCGAGCCCCTGTTCGCGGAGCGGCAACTCCCGGCCAGAATAAACGTAGTCCCACTCAAAGATAAACGCGTTATGCGCTTGACCTTTCCCATACCTTCCTTGTCAAAGTTCTACCGCAGCAAGCCCACACACTACATCACCAATCTGCTGGGACACGAAGGCAAAGGCAGCTTGCTTTCTCTCCTGAAAAAGAAGGGCTGGGTAGACACGCTTAGCGCCGGTCCGGGGATGAGCCATCGCAGTGGCGCCACGTTTGAAGTCTCCATGGAACTGACTAGAGATGGCGTAAATCATATTCACGATATAGCGTCCCACGTGTTTCAATATCTTTCGCTAATCCGAAACCACGGCATCGCTCAGTGGATATTCGAGGAACAGAAAAAGATTTCTGAGATTAGTTTTCGCTTCCAAGAAAAACCTGGCCCGCTCAGTTCGGTCAGATCACTCGCTCATAGCTTGCACATCTACCCCGCCGGGGATGTGCTCCGAGGACCTTACGCCATGGATAGGTACGATCCTGCCCTCGTTCGTGATTTCCTCGCTCGGCTCACCCCGGATAACGTGCTCGTGACTGTCATGACGAAGGGCTTGGACACGAACGCAAAGGACCCGTGGTTCGACACGGCCTACCAAACCGCTCAACTCAGTGCAGAGGCCACACGGCGCTGGCGCAGTGAGGCGATAGACGCGGATCTTGCCATCCCCGAGCCCAATATATTTCTGCCGGCAGATCTATCCGTCAAGCCAACCAAGAATTCCACGAGCAAACCCGTTCGAATCAGAAAAGCTGGAGGGTTTGAGCTTTGGTTTCAGCAAGACGATACATTCCGTGTCCCGCGAGCAGATTTTTACTTCAGCGTGAAATCTCCGTTGGCGAACGACACGCCCGAGCATGCAGCGCTCACCCAGCTGTACGTGAGGCTTGTTAATGATCAGCTGAATGAATTTTCCTATCCGGCCTATTTGGCGGGACTGACTTATGAGCTGTATAGGCATCTTCGCGGTTTTTCCGTCCGCATATCCGGCTTTAGCGATAAGCAGGAGCTATTGCTTTCTCGTATCGTCGAGGCGCTCGCCCACCCGACCATTCGCTCGGACCGTTTCACCATTGTCAAAGACGAGTTGAGTCAAACGTTGAGAAATGCAAGGCGAGAGCCGCCCCACACCCAAACTGTGTCGGAAGTGCCCAAACTTCTTCTGAGACCTCACTGGACTGAAGACCAACGCCTTGCCGCGCTACAGCGGCTCACGGTCAGGGACCTGCAGCAATTTATCCCAAAACTACTGAACGGGATCACCGTGGTCGTGTTGGCGCATGGCAATCTCTATCGCGACGAAGCATTAGCGTTCGCCAAAGTACTAGAGGAAAAGCTGCTAAAAAACACAATGCCTACCTCAGCGCCTCGCAGTCGAGTGATAAAGCTGCCAGACGCGAAGCAATATGTACGGCAGTTAGAGATCGACCACCCCGATTCAGCTATCACAATATACGTGCAAGGCGCTGACAAGAGTTACGCCACGAGGGCAATCGTTTCGTTAACGGCGCAAATTTTATCCTCACCGTTTTACAATGACCTTAGAACGGAGAAGCAACTTGGGTATATCGTGTATGCTACCGCTATGCCTTTGTTGGAGGTCCCAGCCATGGTTTTTGTCGTACAGTCGCCAACTACGGATCCAATCGTACTGGAGGATCATATAGAACGCTTCCTCTTGGGTCATGACGAGTCTGTTACACGGATGAGTGATGGGGATTTCGAGAAACATAAAGAAGGCCTAATTGCTCGCATCCTCGAAAAAGAAGAACGCCTCCGAACCCGCACGGATCGCTATTGGAGGGAGCTCGACCGGGAGAACTACAATTTTGATTCGCGGGAGCAACTCGCCAAGGCCGTACGTTCGACCACAAAACACGACTTCATACAGTTCTACGAGGACCTTTTCTTAAGGGAAAATCGAAAACGTCTCATCGTCCGCTCTACCGGCGATCAACACAAAAGGGTATTCGCAGAGAAAGAGCAAACACAGAAATATATCGTAATCCGTAATCCTGATTCCTTCAAAGAGGGTAAAGAATACTTTCCCAGGTACCACAACGCTCCCTAAACGGTGTAGCGATATCTGGATTTCGTGGAACTTCTGCAAGACCCCGTCTTCATATTAAACCTC
>JBHIDJ010000118.1:0-9124 GCA_046760105.1 Acidiferrobacterales bacterium
CCGTACCCGTCGCGTATCATAGCTTTGGCGGCTGGAAGCGCTCGCTGTTCGGCGACCTCTACATGCACGGCCCGGAAGGCGTGAAGTTCTTTACAAAGTTAAAGACCATCACCGCGCGCTGGCCGTCGGGTATCCGCTCGGGTGCACAGTACCACTTCAAATCTGGCGGTGAACACTAAATCGAACTTCTAACGCAAAGGCGCTAAGGCGCCAAGAGATTTCAACGAGTTATCAATCAAAGGCGCTGAAGACGCACATCAGTTTACATTCATATTCTTTGCGATCTTTGCGTCTCCGCGTCTTGGCGTTGGGCAGTTAAGGACCTGTCGATTGGCGGGTGGAAAGCAATGAGTCGTGAAGCGTTAGTCGTGAGTGGCAAGACTAACGACTTATTACCCGTACGTGTTGAGACGGAGCTATTGCTGGGGTTGGATTCGATCGGTGTAAGACAATGACATCTCGACGCTACTGGCTTGCGATAGTCACGTTGTTAAGTATGTGCCTCCTGTCTTCGGCGCTAGCGGGACCCCTGCACGACGCTGTACAGAAAGGAAATGTCGATGAGGTGAAACAGCTCATCGCCGAGGGCGCCGACGTCAACGCGCCGGAGAATGCCGGTATTACGCCGTTACACTCGGCAGCCGTAGGCGATCACATTGAGGTGGCCGAACTGCTGATTGCTAAGGGTGCCGACCTCAATGCGAAGACCGACAATGGTGTAACGCCGTTGCACCTCGCAACCTTTTGGGGCCACGATGACATGATCAAACTGCTCAAGCGGCACGGCGCAGAAGAATAAGCGTGAGAAACGTTGGTCGAGGGCCAGACGCCACCTAACCATCCACATGGTTGTCGGCGTCAAGACGCAGGTTATCGATCAAGCGCACTTTTCCGATCCTCGCTGCTACGAGTGCCTGGGCACGTTCTAGTCGCCCCGTTGGTGGCTCAGGAGTCCACGCCTCCGGGTCCCGTAGCTCGGCGTATTCGACATGCACACCGTCGACCGCCAACTCACGCAACATCACCGCACGCAGCTTGCCGGCGACGCGTTCCCCGACGCTCCAGGCCTCGCGTGCGGCAAACAGCGCCCGCGACAGACACGTCGCCTGCTCACGCTCGGCTTCGGTTAACAGCACATTGCGCGATGAATACGCCAATCCAGACGGTTCGCGCGCAGTCGGGCAGACCACGATCTCCGGGTAACCCATTTGTCGCGCCAGCTCCGTAACGACCAATGTTTGCTGAAAGTCTTTCTCGCCAAAGTAGGCGCGCCCCTCACCCACGGTTGTGAATAGCCGCTTGCATATGGTGGCCACGCCTGCGAAATGGCCCGGTCGACCCGCGCCCTCGACCCCTTCGGCCCCGGGTCCCGGATGACGCTTTACGATGTGTTCCGGGGATTCAGCTTCCGGAAAAAACTGTTCTAGCGTGCCGGTGAACACCATGGCGCACCCTACGCCCTCCAGCTGCCGGACATCATCCTCAAGGTCGCGCGGATAGCGTGCCAGGTCTCCCGGGTCGTTGAACTGTAGCGGGTTGACGAAGATGCTGACACAAGTGACCTCGTTCTCGGCCACGGCGCGGCGCACGAGCGACAGGTGTCCTTCGTGCAACCCACCCATGGTTGGCACGAAGCCAACCGTGCGACCGGCCGCGCGCTGTTTCGAACACCAACGGCGCGCGCTTTCTGGATCGGGAAGACGCAGGGTCATGGCAGACGAGCTGGCACCGTCGACGTATCTATACCAGCTATTCTGCCTTTCTGGCCGCCACGTGTATATCAAGCCCCCCGGCGGGCCCCCTGGGGGCCACTACCGGCCCCGGGAGCTGAGGAGTATATTTCGTGGGTTGGTAGCGCTATCAAACAAACTCGTCGAGCGGCGGCGGACGAAGGCAGCCGGACAAAGTGACGCGCCGGTGGGTCGTTGAAGCTCTACGACAAACGAGATGGAGGGAGAACCATGAGAGTTACAATCTCAAAAGCATCTAGGCTCGTGCTATTCACTTTTGCGTTCGCGGCCATCAGTACCGTTGTTATACCGTCAGGACCCGCGGTTGCAGCGTCGACGCTTAAGATAGGTTTCGTCATGTTCCTGTCGGGCGCAGCGGCTGGGCCCTTCGGCGTTCCCGCCCGCAACGCGGCGGAACTCATGGTTGAGGCCGTCAACAAAGGCACGGTTCCCACACCGTATAACACCAAAGGCATTGCCGGGGCCACGATTGAGCCTGTGTTCGTCGACGAAGCGAGCAAGCAGAAGGTCGCCGATTACCGCAACCTCGTGCAGAAGCGTAAGGTTGATCTGGTTATCGGATATATCTCCAGTGGCAGCTGCAAGGCGATCGGTCCAGTGGTGGAGGAGCTGAAAAGGCTGACTGTGTTCTTCGACTGCGGGACGCCGCAGATTTTCGAGAACATTGTCACCAATCCGCATTACCTGTTCCGTACTGGACCACATGCGACCATGGACAACGTGGCCGCCGCGCGTTATCTGCTCAAGGTCAAGCCGAACGTGAAGACCATCGCGGGCATCAACCAGAACTACGCCTGGGGCCAGGATTCCTGGCGCGACTTCGCGGCTGCCATGAAAGTGCTTAAGCCCGGTATTGACGTGAAGACCGAGCAGTTTCCCAAGATCTTTGCCGGCCAGTACGGCGCTGAGATCTCAGCCTTGTTGACAAGCGGCGCCGACGTGGTCCATTCGAGCTTCTGGGGCGGTGACATGGAAGCCTTTGTGTTCCAGGGTGGGGCCCGCGGTGTGTTTAAGAAGAGTCAGGTGGTCCTCACTACTGGCGAGACGGCGATGCATCGCCTGGGAAGACAGATGCCCGATGGCACCATCCTCGGTGGTCGCGGGCCCAACGGCAACTATGCGCGCAAGAGCCCGCTCAATGACTGGTTCCGCAAACAGTATTTCGATCGTTTTGGGACCTGGCCGACCTACCCCTCGTACAAAATGGCCCAAGCCGTCCTCGGCGTGAAGACGGCCTACGAGAAAGCCGCTGGCTCCGGTGGTGGTTTGCCAAGCCAAGAACAGGTCATTAAGGCGTTCGAGCACTTGGAATACGACGCACCGAATGGCAAGGTTAAGATGGCCATCTCCAATGGCCACCAAGCTATTCAGGATACTGCATACGGTCTGTACAAGTACGACAAGAAAACCGGCCAGGGCACGGTTATAAAGGTAGAGTACTACAAGGCCGAGTGCGTCAATCCGCCAGAGGGCCAGATGAGCCTGGATTGGATCAACGGCGGCTTCAAAGGCGCCAAGTGCGGTTGACCTAGACAAGCGAGGGAGCGGCGGTAGCTGCTCCCTCGTGTCTGGCGTCGTCGCGATTCCGATAGACCCCGGGACGAGGTCTGGCAATGTTGACTTGGGTTGCAATCCTTCTCGACGGGATCGTCTACGCGTCATGGCTGTTCATTGTTTCCCTTGGCCTCACGCTGATCTACGGGGTCATGCGGATTCTGAACATCGCCCACGGTAGCCTGTACGCCCTGGGCGCGTATGCGGCCGCCTCGCTTATTGGCATCTACTTCGCCGAGGGCTATGCGCCTTACGCGAGTTACGCGCTGCTCTTGGTCTCAGCAGTTATCGTAGGTCTTGTGTTCGGCCTTGTGATCGAGCGTGGCGTATTGCGCTTGATGTATGGCCGCGACGAGGTGGTCATGCTGCTGGTCACCTATGCTGTATTTTTGGTTCTCGAGGACGTCATCAAACTGACTTGGGGCGTCGATCCGTATTTCGCGTATCAGCCCTATGGCTTGCTGGGCCTTGTCGACGTCTTCGGCCTTCCATACAACGTGTACGACTTCGTCTTCGTCGGGATCGCTGTGCTAAGCGGCGCGGCCGTTTGGTGGGGATTAAACCGCACGCGCGTCGGCAAGCAGCTAATCGCTGTTATTCATGACCGGGAAATGAGCGTCGCCTTTGGTATCAATGTCACTGCTATCTTCACGGTGACGTTTATTCTGGGGGCCATGCTCGGTGCCCTGGGTGGCGCCTTCACTGCACCCAAGATATCTGTTTTCCCCGGCATCGCGGTCGAGGTCATCGTACTTGCCTTTGCCGTCGTCGTTATTGGCGGTCTGGGCAGCGTGGGCGGCGCCATGATCGGCGCACTGCTTGTCGGGCTCACCCGCGCAGCAACCGTGCACTTGTTACCTCAGGCAGAGCTGTTCGTCATCTACGGTGTGATGGCGCTGGTGCTTGCAATCAGGCCGCACGGACTGTTCGCAGCGCCGGAGGCCAGAAAGATATGAACCTTGCCAAGGACAAAACCATCCTCGGGTTGCTGGCTGCCCTGCCGGTTTTGCTTGTGCTTGGGGCGATTATGCCCGAATGGCTGCGCTTTCTGCTGCAGGTGTCCCTGGCGAGCGCGCTGGCTGTGCTAGGCGTCATGCTGCAGCTGCGCGCCGGGCTCGTGTCGTTTGGACAGGGACTGTATTACTGTCTGGGCGGTTATGCGGCAGGCATGGCGGGCCATTTCCTCGGCATCACCGATGTGTTTCTTCTTCTAGTGCTTGGCATTCTGGTCTCTGTTCTGGTGGCCACGGTGCTCGGGTTTCTGATGTCCCGCTATCGGGAGATCTTTTTCGCCATGCTGAGCCTGGCCTTTTCCATGATCCTCTACGGACTGCTGGTCAAGGCCGAGGTCCTCGGCAGCACCGATGGCTTCAACGTTCCCAAAACTACCTTTGTTGGCCTTGCCCTCAGCGGTGAGTCCCTGCGGTATGCGACCTATGCGTTAACCTGCGTCTTGGCGTTTATCGTTGCTGTGGCGCTGCACTGGTATCTGGCCTCTACTATGGGTTATCTCGGGGACGCCATTCGCGAGAACGAGCTCAGGGTCGAGTATCTTGGTACCTCGGTGCGGCGTGCCGTGCACCTGAAATATGTCATGGCGGCAGCGATTTCCGGGGTTGGCGGCGTGCTCTTTGCGATCGCCAACGGCCACGTCGAGCCCGACATGGCCTACTGGACCACCTCGGGTGAGTTTGTGTTCATTGCGCTCTTAAGCGGCACTGGAAGCGTTGCGGCACCATTTGTCGGCGCTTTCCTGCTGGAGCTCGTGCGCACCTACGCTTTGGAATACTCGCCTTACACCTGGCAGATGATCCTCGGCGGCACGATGCTGCTGATCATTCTTTTCCTGCCGGGTGGACTATGGTCGATCCTGACAGCCCGAGCGGAGCGACATTGACATGGCTGCAGTGCTCGAAGCGCAGAACTTGCACCGGAACTTTGGTGCCGTGATCGCAGCGGAAGCCATCAATATTGCCGTGGATGAAGGGGAAGTCGTCGGCATCATCGGGGCGAATGGAGCCGGTAAGACTACTTTGGTGAACATGGTCACCGGCTATCTCAAGCCCAGCGCCGGTTCCATTTGTTATATGGGGCGTAATATCACGGCGCTTTCCCCACGCGAAATTACCCGGCTTGGCATTTGTCGGTCCTTCCAGATCCCGCAGCTTTTCACGGAACTCCCGGTGCTTGACAATCTGCTAATCGCTATGGGCGTAGCGAGATCAACGGGGCGAGACCTTCTGCGGCCTCTAAAAAATGCAGATACGGTAGATACCGTGCTGCAGATCCTTGAGCGATACGGCATCGCCGAGTACCGAGCGCAAAAGGCGGGCGTGCTGCCGCAGGGTATTCGCAAGCTACTGGATATTGCTATGGCGATGGTCGGCGATCCAAAGCTCGTACTGCTCGATGAGCCCACAAGCGGTATCAGTACCGACGAAAAGTTTACTGTCATGGATACGCTTATGGGTGCGCTCCGCGAACATGCGGTGACGGTACTGTTCGTCGAACACGATATGGAGATCGTCGAGCGCTATGCACACCGGGTGATCGCGTTTTACGACGGCCGCATCATCGCGGATGGTTCGGCCGCCAAGGTGCTTGGCAACGACGATGTGCGGCAATACGTGGTTGGTGCCGAACTGCATCGGCGCGGTGGCGTACGCGGGAGCCTGTGATGTTGACCATTCACGACCTCAGTGTGTCTATCGAGCGTGCCAACATTTTGCATGACGTGGAGCTTCGGGTCCCGGCGGGGGAGACGGCTGCGCTGATCGGCCGGAACGGCGCAGGCAAGACCACGTTAATGCGCACCATCATGGGCTTCGTGCGCCCGGCCCAAGGGCGTATCGAATTTGAAGATCTTGATCTGTTAGCAATCGCGCCGTACAGACGGGCCCATCTGGGGATCGGGTACATGCCGGAGGATCGGCGGCTCGTTCCACAGCTCCCTGTTGAGGAAAACATTCTTCTCCCCGTCTGGGCCACGGGAAACGAGGCGCTCGGCGGTCGACTGAAATGGATCTACGAATTGATGCCCGAGGTCGCCCAGCTGGCATCGCGCAAGGCTTTGCAGTTGAGTGGCGGCCAGCAGAAGCTCGCGGCGCTCGCTCGCGCGCTTATTTGTGGAACCAAACTGCTTTTGTTGGATGAACCCTTCGAGGGGGTGGCGCCTGCGTTAGCCCGCAGACTCGCGGACGTGATGAGTGACCTGAAAGGCGAAGGCCTGTCGGTTCTACTGTCAGAATCTGACTACACGCATTCGGCTGATCTGCTTAATCATCTTTTCGTGATCGAGCGTGGAGTGGTCGAAGAGAGAACTGTGGAGCGCGCATACCAAAAGGCCCCGAGCCAGGAGAATCAAGCATGAAGACAAAGGCCGCTATATTGCACGAAATGGAACTGCCACCGCCCTACGCGAAGAGTCGTCCGCTACACATCGAAGAAGTGGAGCTCGACCCGCCCGGTGAGGGCGAAATACTGGTTGAAATCAAGGCGGCCGGCTTATGTCATTCCGATTTATCTGTAATCAACGGCGACCGACCGCGACCAACACCGATGGCCCTCGGTCATGAAGCGGCCGGGATTGTGCGCGAACTCGGTCCGGGGGTCACTGATCTTGCAAACGGCGATCATGTCGTCATGGTGTTCGTGCCCAGCTGCGGCCACTGTCTGCCGTGCATGGAAGGACGGCCCGCCCTCTGCGAGCCGGGATTCCGCGCCAATGTCGCCGGGGCGTTGTTATCGGGTGCTCGCAGGCTTCACCGCAACGGCAACGCCATCAACCACCACATGGGGGTATCGGCGTTTGCCCAGTATGCGGTTGTTTCACGTCATTCGTTGATCAAGATCGATCGCGAGTTGCCGCTCGATGAGGCGGCGCTGTTTGGTTGTGCGGTGTTGACCGGGGTCGGAGCCGTTGTTAACACGGCGCGCGTACCACCGGGCGCCACGGTGGCGGTTATCGGCCTCGGTGGTGTCGGCCTCAACGCCTTGCTTGGTGCAGTGCTTGCCGGCGCTCAGCGCATCGTCGCGATCGACGTTATCGATGAAAAGCTCGAGCTTGCACGCCAGCTCGGGGCTACCGATACATTCAATGCCGGCGAAGCCGACTGCGCAGATGCGGTACGGGAGGCTGCCCAGGGCGGCGTGGAGTACGCCTTCGAGATGGCAGGTTCGGTTAAAGCGTTGGATCTAGCTTATCGGGTCACACGCCGCGGTGGCACAACCGTGACGGCGGGCCTCGCCCATCCCGCGCATACGCTGGCGTTACAGGCGGTGAGCCTGGTGGCAGAGGAACGTACCCTCAAGGGCAGCTACGTCGGCAGCTGCGTGCCAGCGCGCGACGTGCTCCGATTCATCACGCTCTACCGCCAGGGGCGATTACCGGTGGATCGGCTGATGAGCGATCATATCAGCTTTGGTGACTTAAACTCTGCGTTCGACCGACTCGCGTCGGGACACACCGTCCGCCAGATTCTAATGCCATAACGCCTGGGGAATGTTTCACCAGACCATCTTTGCCAAACCGGTGGGCGAGGCTGCATAATGCGCGCCATCACGCCAGTAGTTGCCGCGTGCCAATACCCTATTTTTGATCGATTATCCAAGACAGTTATCCAAGGCGTATCGGCGTGCGGTCAGGCTACGGAAGATTAGCGTAACCGATAAGATATCGGAGGGTAGAACTGTGAATCTGGACACCGCGACCGTGAATTTAAGCAACACATCGTTATTGCGTGAACGTTGTTATATCGATGGCGCCTGGGTGGAAGCTGATGACCGTGCTGTCGTCGAAGTCAACAATCCGGCGGACGGCAGTGTCATCGGGACCGTGCCCTCCCTAGGGACCGACGAGACCCGTCGTGCTATCGCGGCGGCCGATGCCGCATGGCCTGCATGGCGCGCCATGACGGGCAAAGAAAGGGCGGTCATCATGCGCAAATGGTTCGAGCTCATGATGGCAAACCAGGAGGATCTCGCCGTTCTCATGACCTCAGAACAGGGCAAGCCGCTCGCGGAATCGCGCGGTGAGATCGCCTATGCTGCTTCTTTCATAGAATGGTTCGCCGAGGAAGGCAAACGTGTCTACGGGGACACCATTCCGCACCCGCTGCGCGACAAGCGTATCGTGGTGCTGAAGCAACCGATCGGTGTCGTGGCGTCCATTACGCCGTGGAACTTTCCTGCCGCCATGATCACCCGCAAATGCGGACCGGCGCTGGCAGCCGGTTGTACTGTCGTGTGTAAGCCTGCATCACAAACACCGTACACTGCGCTGGCGCTTGCCGAACTGGCAGAACACGCGGGCATGCCTAAGGGCGTGTTCAACGTGATTACCGGGCGCGCAACTGAGATCGGCGCGGAGCTAACCAGCAATCCCACGGTGCGAAAGCTGGGCTTTACTGGTTCCACCGAAGTGGGCAAAGAGCTCATGGCGCAGTGCGCGGGCACGGTGAAGAAGGTGTCGTTGGAGCTCGGCGGTAATGCTCCGTTTATTGTTTTCGATGATGCAGACCTCGATGCCGCAGTGACCGGAGCTATGGCCTCAAAGTATCGCAATACGGGTCAGACCTGCGTGTGCGCAAACCGGGTTCTGGTGCAAGATGCCGTCTACGATGCGTTCGCCGAAAAGATGACGGACGCGGTGGGCAAGCTCAAGGTAGGCAACGGTCTTGAGGAGGGCGTGCAACAAGGCCCGCTAATCGACATGCGTGCAGTCGAGAAGGTCGAGTTCCATATTGCGGACGCCACGCAAAAGGGCGCACAAGTTGTTGCCGGTGGGTCACGCCACGCCCTTGGGGGAACGTTCTTTGAGC
>JBHIDJ010000119.1:0-9053 GCA_046760105.1 Acidiferrobacterales bacterium
CTCGTTCGCGAGATCGAGCTGCACGGAGAACAGATCGCCGCTCCACTCACCGCTCCTAAACCTCGCCTGGAAGACACGTGAGTTCGCCGTCAATGTACCACTGGTGGTTGCGACCGACGCGGCGGTGCCGATTTGGTCGTCGATGCGGTCGATAGCATCTTGCAGCCTTTGCGTAAGCTGACCCGGTTTCGCGGCGTTCAGGTACAGACCGCGACCATTGCAGGCGGCGTGAAACATGTCATCGAGGGTCGTCGGGTCGTCTGCTATCGGTGTGGGCCAGCTGAAGGCTCCAGTGGTGGGACAGTTTGCGGTCACAGACTCAGGCAGTGTCCCTTGCAAACCGAAGGCCACTGTGTAGGTGTTCATATGCTGTGCTGTGTTGTTGTCGACACTTGAGATGACGGGAACGTTATTGTTGAGATCAGAACGCAGATCCCGCTCGTAGTAGTGCATGGCGACATCGGCGAGGGTGTTGGAGACATTATCCTCATACGGATCGCCGTCGAAGGGACCGGGTCCCTCGATATCTGTGTTGCCGACCGAAGGGTCATCGACGCCGTTCCAAAATCCATCGGACAACAGCACAGTAAAGTTCTGTTGGCAGCTTCCGCCGTTATCCGCGTTGAAGATAGGCGAGAGCGTGCTTACGGTCTCACTGATGTCATGATTCGGCGAGCCGTTGAAAAGCGCAGTCTGCCAGCCAGCAGAAGCGGAGCCTTCGTAATACTGGCCGACATTCTCAAGCCCCACGCGTAGCGGTGTGCCGCCGGTTGAGCGTATGCGACTGAGGTTTCTCAGCAGGGCATCCTTGTTCGCTTGTGCAACGGGGTTGACCGGCAGCGTAATGTCATCCATGTCCTGGATCGGCGTACCGATGTTTTGGTTGTTGTGAAGGCTGGACATCCCCACGCGGCGCTGGCTGCCAGCAAGGAGTCCGCTCGCCGCCCTTTTAACCACATACTCACGCTTGCGGTAGTAGCTGAACCAGTTGGCATAGTTCGTCTGTTGTTCGGCACCCGGCACCGTCGGCGTGCCAGGCTGAGCATCCCCATCGGGGTCGTGGGTTGGTAGCTCTGCCCAGGTAACCGCGGCGGTAAAGCTCGTTACATCGCCGCATTCTCCTGCATCGAAGTCGCCGTCGCTATCGGCATCGTTCCAGGGGAAGTAAGCGATGGTGAGCGCCGCGGGATCGGTCAGATTAACGACCCCGTTATTTGTAGCGTCATTGCAGTCACTCGAGGTCGTATCCGTTTTGGGGCAGTAGGGGTTGCGGCGGATCTCCGCAAAGCCGAGCGCTTCCATCAGTTCGGCGTCTTGAAATGGAGCCGCAGGACTCGCGTTATCTTTTCCTATCCACGGTGTGTAACGCACGTTTGGATCGTAGGCGAGCACGTTATAGCCCACACAGAACTCGCTCCGCTCTTCGTTGGTAGCGGGGGTTAAATTGAGATCGCCGCTGTTGGCGCCGATAGCCCCCGCGTTCAAGAGTACCTCCCAGTCCATGCTGCCTGAGTCGTCGGCCATGAAGAAGATGTTCGGCTGAACGCTGTTGGCTAAGAACAGCGGTGAGTCGGCAAGTTGCAGCTCACCGGTGCGACCGCTCAGCGGTATTAACGCGAGCAGCGCCGCGACAGTAGAGACACCCAACCTGGTCAACCGCAGGTGGCTCGGCGTGTCCGGGCGACGCTTTGGCGTTCCTTTTTTGGGGTTCGTCGTTCTCAGTTTGATCGAAAACTTGTGCAATATGTTCATAACGGCATGTCCTCCGCGCCCTCATGCCGTTGAGCTATATTCGTCGGCGCATTCCATGCCGGGTGCGCAAAACTCGTCGGCAGCATACGCAGCTGCATCAGGCTGTCATGGCTCGTGTCTGTTTCCGCCTGCATCGTGCGTTGCCTCTAGAAGAACTGCTCGAAGACGGACTGCACCTCTGCCACCGCTTGGTCACTACCGCCGGTGCCACGGGCCGTGATCCGAAAGAGGTTTCTGCCCGATGTAGACGGAGCCCCGAGTTTCAGGCTGGCAAAGGGATCCTTCACCGGACCGAGGTCCTCGATCAGGTATTGCGGTTGAGTTTTGACGACCTCAAGCGGCTGGGTCAACGGATTGGCGGTACTGCCGGGTCCGGGAAGCTCCGTATAGTCGACGACATCCGAATCGGTTTTCCAGTCGATCGACTCCCAGATCGGTGTGCTGGTTGTAGAGGGTTTGTGTAGCCCGTCGTCGGTCACGGGGACGTCGAATCCAGCCGGCACGGCGGTTTGCAGGCCGAGCCAGTTCTCGCCGGCCACCAAAGCCGACTCCGCTGCCTGGAAGGCGACGTTTTTGTCTTGCATATTGCCGGCCATCCTTTCTTCCAGTGCGGTGGTGGTCATGGTCGTGACCCCGATGATGGTTAGGATCAACAGAAAGACCATGGCCATGACCAACGCAACGCCGCCCTGCCGAACCGCGCCATATTGAGTGTAGTGAACGCTGTACATAACGGACTCCTATAGGGGATTGCGTAGCTGGATCGTTGAATTGAACACCTGTCGTTGGTGTCTGTCGTCGGCACCAGGGGTCGGATCAACCGTAATGCCGGCCAGGCTGTAAGTGCCCGCATTGAGGTCCGCGGATTCGTGCTCCGCACGTGTCAGCAGCCCGATTCGGACGCTGACGACACGGGTCCAGTTGACGACGGTGTTAGCTAGGCGATACTCATTGGCGACGCTGTCACTGGGCGTATCTAAATCCTCGCCATAGAGAACCCGCATTATTTCCACGCCATCAAGCAGCGGTTGCGTCACAACAGTGCCATTGTCGATCTCTTTACGGAAAAGAGTCGGTCTGCCGTCGATACCAGGGCCTACGTAATACACGCGCGTTACGAGCTTCATGACTTCGGAATTGATGCCGTAGGACTTGGTGAGGTTATTAAAAGCGTTTCCTGGTGGCCCGCCGCCCGCGAAATGTTGGACAAGGCCATCAACATCGGGTGTGCCACCCGTGATCTGAAAAATATCGCCGTCATTGCAGTCCGTGAGCAAAACGATATCCCCGTCCTCCAGTCCGTTGAGCGGGGAGATAGTCACAGCCCCTATCGTGGGTGCCGCCGCAGTGAGCTTAAAGCTTCGTTCAAGGGCGCGCCTGACGACAAGCACATCGGTATTGGGAAACACCTCGTCTGCGGTGAAGTAGGTAACGCCATTGATGGTGCCGGGCAATGCTGGCGACCAATCGGCCAGGTTGCTACCACCGCCGCCGGTGTAGGTATGACCTCTTAGATGTTGGTTTGGCGGGCTTGCGGCGAAATTCCAGCCATAGTCCCCACTGTTAAGACGACTTCTGACTGAGGGAAGGGCATCGGCATCCGCAATCGACGCACTACCGGGAGGCGTTAAGAACTTCTTCAGGCAGCCGAGGTTTCCGGACATGCGCACATCCTGGCTAATAAAGTCCAAGGAGAAACGCCCGCTCTCCTGCGATCGTGCAAGATCCTGCTCGAGGTTATAGGCCGCGCCGCTGGTGGCAAAGATCTGCAGCACCGCGGCGAGGATAATGAGACCGATGGTGACCGACACCATGAGCTCCACCAAGGTGAAGCCGCGGGCACGCCGGCGCCGGTAAGCGGCTTCGTGCGTTGGCCAGCTCATAACTGCGCCTCCACCGTCAGGCTCATCGGTATATCGCTCTCAAGCCAGGCGATGCCCACCGTGAATTGCGTCCTAGTGGCGTCCACGGTACAGCTAAAGGGGTTGAGGTCAAGTGTACCGCGACAGATGCCGCCTTGACCCTGCGCCAAGAGATTCGTAAGCGAAGTTTTCCATTGGCCGATGTCGTAATTGGCCATCTGCGTCGTGTTGCAGTTGCCTCCAATAGTGCAGTCCTCAACCGGCGGGGTAAAACTCAAACTGATGTTGTCGTATTCGCCGGCGAGCATGCCTCCGCGGTTCGCACGGATGCGGTCGATGATCTCGTAGGCGTTTAGCACTGCCTGTGTGCGCTGATAGGACTGGGTATTGAACTTCAACCCCAGCGTTTGCAACCCGGCCAGACCGAGTAGCCCGATCGACAGCACCAGAAGGGCGACCAGCACTTCGATCAGACTGAAGCCGCACTGACGTTGCCCATGTTTTGAGGAAAATAGGTGTAAGGGTTGCATGATGTTTACCTAGCAGCTGACGGGCGGGTCATCGGAAATACCCGGTCGGCCGGTTATGGCCACCTGGATAGCGCGCCCCTTGGTAGGCCCGCGGTCATCGCACAATCGGAAGAATTGCGGACCGTTAAAATTACTGTCGGCCATGCCTGTACTAGTGTAGACAAGCTGATCTCCCAAACCGGTGGCCCCGCCGGTCGCGGTTAGGGTGTTTTGCCCGGCGAGTACGTCGTGCACACGTAGCACCGCCCCGGCCCCGTCTACAACAAGCCAGCCCGTGCTCCACGACGGGGCAGCGGGGTTGCAAGCGGTGAGGGGGTCTTGGGACTTGCAGATGGTGATGCTCGCACCCCGTTTGATCGCCTCGCTGCGAGCGAAGCTGAGGTCTGCCATTAGTTCATTGGCCTGGCTGGTTAGGCGGTTGTTTTTGATAAAAGTGGTAAAGCTGGGGACAGCGAGGCTCACCAAGATCCCGGCGACGACGAGTGTGACGATCAGTTCCACCAGTGTGAAGCCCGAATTGTAATGGGGTCGTAGGACAAACGGTCGTTTTTGACAGACATACGGTCCGATATGGGGCGAATGGCTTCCGACGAACGGCGCCTTAAGGCCGATAAAAGGCGCACTGTTTTGGCTGCTGTAAGGCTGGTCAGTGCGCAATCGGGTACAGAATTTGATCAACACCGTGCTACGTACCTATAGAACATCCCTATGTTTAAGTGAATTCCTAGGCCGCCATTAGCCGGCAGGTCCTAACTTAAGGGGGCCGCGCGCGGGCGTCAATTGCCGCATTTCGTCATGTGGCTGGCGATTGCCCTAGCGTTCACCAACGCGAACGCCGCCGAGGTGAGGGCGGTCGATCCCCCGCCACTAATCGGTTTGACGGTAGTGGCTAGTGGCTACAAGCCACGGGCTGCATCGAAAAATCACCCACGGCATCCACGGGAATCCTTGGGGGCGGCAACTGCGGGCGCTGGCGGAACAGATGCGAGTGACGCTGCGGGAAGTGTTGGCGACGACGGGCGTGGGCGCGGAATGCCGCCGGCAACGTCAACCCCTGAGTATTGGTCTCGGTGCCTGGCGCATCGAACCCAACACCGATATCGGTGTTTTTACCGGTAAGCGCTCGCCGCCCCCATCACTGGTGGGTTCAACCTACGTGAGACAACGGCGCGTTTCAGACGCCTTCAGGTTTGGTCCTCTCTGCCGGCACCGGTAAAACAAACTTTTCCCCTGTTTGGTCCGGGTCGATATCCCTCTCTTTAACACGTGTGCGCAATTAGCAGGCGGCGGATGATCGTGGTCAGTGACATTGCCATCGGCGTCAATCCATTTATGAATCGTGCGCCAGGGGTGCCTACGCCCCTATAGCGGTGCGTAATCGGGATCGTGAATCTCATGACGTGCAACCCGCCGATTCCTTAAGAGCGCACAGATCGCTTGTGAGCACAAAGGCTGCTCCATAGCGCACCACAATGTCGCGCTGACGCAGCACGTCTTACTTGATTAGGGTGAGCGGCAAGCTTAATAATCCGTTAGCATATTAACGCAGCTTGACGCTTATCGGCGCTAACCGCCGCCGCAAACAGTTTGCTCCTGCAACTATGGCGTTTATCGTGAGCCTTTAATGCGCATCAATGCCAACACCGGTTTGCTCGAAGGTGTGCGTTTTGTCGCGTCTCCCAACTTTGACGCACGACCTCAAGGCATTGAGATCGATGTACTGGTTATTCATGCTATCAGCTTGCCACCTGGAGAGTTCGGCGGGCCCGGCGTCGAGCAGCTGTTCTGTAATCAGTTGGATCCAAGTGAACATCCGTACTACCGAGAGATTCATGGCCAGCAGGTATCTGCTCACCTGCTTATACGGCGAACCGGCGAGATCATTCAATTTGTGCCCTTCCATGGACGCGCTTGGCACGCAGGCGAATCGTGTTGCGAAGGACGGACAGCAGTTAACGATTTCTCGATCGGAGCCGAATTGGAAGGGAGCGATGAGCTGCCCTTCGAGGCCGTTCAGTACAGCGCGTTGGCGAATGTAACCAAGGCAATTATGGCCGTTTATAAATCGGTCACTCCGCGCCGCATCTACGGCCACAGTGATATCGCGCCGGGCCGCAAGACGGATCCCGGCCCCCACTTTGATTGGACGCGATACTTTGACACATTGTGAGCAGTGGGCTTGGATCGTATGGCGCATGGCCAACGATTCGGGGAGGCTCCATAGAAAGAGTGTACCCTGGCATCACCTTAGCCAGTCGGGTTCCAATTTGCAGCGGGTCGCATCGTGTTGGAATTGATTTGCATCATGATATTAGCAGTGGGCGTGGATAAGTTCGCACCCGATCGCCTACGCGTGGAGCCATTGGCTTGGTTCCGCCGCTTCGCGGCGGCGATCGAGAAACGTTTCCAGGGTGGCAACCGGGCTCATGGCACCGTGGCCGCGGTCGTCGCCATCACGCCTGTGCTTTTGTTGGTGTTAGTTGTGCGCTACGTGTTTGCCGAATTGGGCTGGATTTTGCGCTTCGCCTTCGACGTTATTGTGCTCGCCTGGTGTCTTAATCTTTATCGCCTCAGCGATTGTGCAAATGAGATATCGGAGGCTTTACAAACAGCCGATATGTCGGCGGCCAACGAAAACCTGCGCTTGCTGGTTGACGGGTCACCAGATGAGCTGAGCGAGGCCGCGATTGCTCGATCCACAGTGGAAGCCGTTCTGAAACAAGCCAATACTGTGATCATCGCTCCACTGTTTTGGTTTATCCTGCTTGGCCCTGTCGGTGCGGTATTACAACGACTCGCGAATCTGTTGAGCCGGTCATGGGGTCAGCGCAACGAACGTCTTGCCGAATTCGGGTGGGCCGCGGAGCGCCTAGACGACGTTCTCGGTTGGATACCGGCACGGATCACCGCCCTGAGTTATGCAATCATGGGTAGCTTCGAGGATGCACTCCGCTGTTGGCGGTATCAGGTCGGGCTGTGGTCTGCGAGTCAGAGCGGGCCGGTCTTGGCGTCGGGATTGGGCGCCTTGCAGATGCAGAGTTGCGATGAGCTAACCGGTAATGAAGATCGCAAAGGCAAAGTGGCGGTGACCACAGTCGTACCGGATGCGGGGCACGTGCGGCGCGTAGTGGCGTTAGTTTGGCGCGTGCTGCTGTTCTGGGTGACAACAGCAGTGTGTTTGTTGGTTTTGCGTGTTGTGGTCGTCTGATTCTTCCCCTTCGGCCTAAGGTGAACCGCTGTCTTTTCATTCTGCGGTCAGTCGTGAATAGTCGTGCACAAATGGTCTCTGTATATAAGCGATGTCATGCGGCTGTGTGGCGGTTTAAACGCATT
Source organism: Acidiferrobacterales bacterium (assembly GCA_046760105.1). Lineage (GTDB taxonomy): Bacteria > Pseudomonadota > Gammaproteobacteria > Acidiferrobacterales > SPGG2 > JBHIDJ01. The sequence continues at coordinate 7,478 of JBHIDJ010000119.1, forward strand.
TGTTGATCTTCCGACGTTGACAGCCAAGATCGACATGGAAGCAGTACTTCAAGTAAACCCGGTCGCCATCGTCGCAGCAGGCGTCGAGGATTCAGGGACACTCGATGGCTGGTACAAGTGATCGCATCTAAATGCAGTCAAAAACAAAAACTTCTTTCTGATTCCTTATCAACTCATTGCACGCCACAGCCCGCGTATCCTCGACGGGGCTGAGCGCTTGTGCGCCGCGCTAGAGCACGTGCGAAGCCAGCACTAGCTGGACTGTGCAGCGTTTTCGACCGCAACCTTCACCGAGATACGTGCCGCCGGGCAATAAGCTCGTGGCTTTTCTCACCGGTCAGCGCTCGGTCCATACTGCCAGGAGGTGCCCCAGACCGGCGGTTTTGCGCAAAAAATGTCCAAGAAATCGACTTCACCAGTTCAACGTCAAATCTAATTCGATACATGTTCAGATACTTATAATCAAAACCTAGCGTGGTACAGAAATTGCATCCCATCACGACCACCAAAAACTAAGGATGAGGGCACGCACACCGATGTAAGGACGAGGCATCAATAGGTTGCTTGCTTTTCCGGGTGCCTAGTGCACCACAACCTGAGACCGACGTGCTTTATCTTAAAGGTCTACTCGTCTTCCTGTTCCGGCAGCCGCACGGAGATAAATCAGAGATCACAATGCGCGCGCGTATTCGCGTAGCGTCTGCGTTTTTACTCCCCACGTCCTTGTTGTTCACACTGGCTTCAATAAGCGCTGAGGAGCCGCCTATAAACGGCGGCAGTATCCAAGATCTTGCCGGCGATGTTGTCATCGCTACCAGCGAGACAAATCACCGCAAGGCACGCAGAGGCGATGTGTTGGGAACAGGTGCCAGGATAACAACCGGTGATAACAGCTACGCTGTTCTGGCGTTCAACGATGGCCAGATCATCGCGTTGCAGTCAGATACGTTATTCCTGATCGATGACTATCGATTTATTGAGACCAAGGTCAAACACAGCAGGATCAGCTTTTCCTTGCTCAAAGGCGGTCTTCGGGCCGTGAGTGGCTTAATAGCTACTCGCAATAGGCGAGCGTTTAGCTTGAAAACACCCGTGGCTGAGTTAGGGGTGAGAGGAACTGATTTCGCGGTGGTGTTTCGAGAGGATGCAGCTTCAGGAAATGCAATAGCAGCGGCGTTCCCACCAGGAATGTACGCGGAAGTCTACACCGGCGCGATTGCTGTCAGGACGAGCGTCGCAGCGGCATTTGTTGTAGCGGGGGATTCAGCCTTCGTTGACTCCTGGTTCGCGCGACCGACTCTGATTTCTGGAGCAGAACAGCCACTGCATATCTTTCTTGAAGTGGCGAAAATACCCATACCAAGCGTCAGCGATGTTCGCGCGTCGCAACGGCCAGAGAACGCAACTGGCGCGGACTGGCGGAATGAGGCTTCACGACCCGATCGGCCCGGCCGCCCTGACCGCCTGGATCGTCCGGACCGGCCCGATCGCCCGGATCGACCCGAACGGCCAGACCGACCCGATCGGCCAGACCGCTCAGACTGACTCCTACCGCAGCACCGGACGTGAACGAGCC
>JBHIDJ010000120.1:0-8979 GCA_046760105.1 Acidiferrobacterales bacterium
TTCCAGACGCGGTTCTACCTCCTCCATCCATGGAGTCGTGCGCATCTGACCTCCATGGACGGAGGAAATGCAAAAGGATTGTAGGAACAATCCTTGCCCTGCGCTCGGCCGCTTTCGGCTTCCTGCCTACCGCGGCATTACTACATCCCTGTACGGCACGGCACTTGTGCGTCTGACCTCCATGGATGGAGGAAATGCAGAAGGATTGTAGGAACAATCCCTGCCTTGCACATCGGCCGAAACCAAAGTTCCTCGTCTGCCGGGACGAGACCCGGCTAATACATTGTCGCCGCAGGCGACACGACAAGGAAGACGTCGCGTTATGGGATCCTCATAGCCATCGGTACGCAAACCACACCGTCGCTTCTGTCCTCGGGGCCGGCGACGGTAAATCCCAAGCGGGTATATATCTCAAGTGCAAAGGGCGAGGAGTTTACAGTTAATAGGTTAACGTGAGGTTCCTCTCTTCGAATTCTGCCTATAGCCGACGCGAGAAGGCGACGGGCCACACCACAGCGGTGAAAAGACTTATCGACGAAGAGCATTAATAGGTGGCTAGGTCGCCACACCTGAACCATGCCTACGATCTCACCACCGTGCTCAGCAACCAGTGTGAAGTGCTCATACACATGGCGTTCTGCCAGCTTTTGCGGCCGGGTGAAAGCAGTGAAGCTCGCTCTGCCCTCGTCGTTGTAGTCCGGTGCAATAAACTCGGAAAAAGAACGCATTACGAGACCGGCTACTTGCTCTGCCTCCCTAAGCCGCATGTCCCGAATGGTCAGCTGCCGCACGTTGTTCATCCGACGATGCCTGCAAGATAGCGCCCAGCGTAATCGCAACCACTGTCGCGCCGGAATTCTGAGAAATGAGTTCCGTCGTCCTTGCCGCCGTTCCAAGCGATATTGTCTTCCGGGCCGGCAAAGAAAGAAACTCAGCCGCCGGTGTGGTCTTTCGCTCGCCGGAACTGGTGGAAGGCCCTCAGGCGCCAAGGCCGTATCGCCAACAGCATGCTGCAACCAAAGCGCTGTGGCAGCGGCAGCCGCTTGTCGTAGCGGTTAAGCTCATTGAATTCACTCGCCAGGTGCTCCAGCTTTTTCAGCAACACCTCATTAGAACTTCGCGAGAGCATACCGGGAAGGAACCAAAACGCTTCACCGAGGGCATCGAATCGACTCTTGAAAAACTCTTCCTGCATGTGCTCCGCGAAAAACTGCTGGATCGGTCCGTTTTTGCGCCAGGCGAAGTTGGGCGAGATGACGAGCTTGATGCGGTTCTTGGGTAGTAGCTCAATCACTTTGAGCCGATCGAGCCGCGCCAGGTGACGGATCAGCTCCGGCTCGGATAGCTCGTAATGCCCCAGGATCTCATTAAAGGTCCAGCCGTTCTCCACCAGGAAAGCGACCAATAGGAGCTTGATATCGGAGACAAGCTCCTTTTCCTGGGCCTCGGTTAGTTCGCTGATCTGGCCGCGTTCGGCTTCCATCATCGCGACCAGGTCCGTGATCTCCATATCCATGAGCTGGCAAACCTGATCGAGCCGGGCGAGCGAAAACCCTTGCTCGGCAAACAACCGCTTCACACTGGCTTCACTCAGATCCAGTGCTTGGGCGACGTGACGGTAGCTCAGGCCGTGGGCCTTGAGTGCTTTCTTGAGAGTGTCGACGAGGGCTTGGGTCTGCTGCATAGGTGCTCCGAGTGTTTGGAAAGTATCAATATTTAATACTAGTAGCCCCCCTTTCTGCAACAAATACGATATTCGTTGCACTTCGTAATACCACCATCCAGACTGCCTATAGGTCCCCTTTAACCAGACCTCCCAGGAGCGAAGAGCCATGAAACCGAACCTATACGCCCAAAGCCTCGCACCCTGGTTGTGGCTGCTGCTCGGCTTGTTCTGTTTTCGTGTCGTCGGCCAACTGCTGGTGAGCTATGTGGACGTGCCGTTGTTGCCCGCCTTCGAGCAGTGGCATGGCGCCGTGCTGCCATACGGGCTGTTGGTCGCCTGCCAGGTTCTGATCATTTTGGTGTTTGCCCGAACGGCCTATGCCTTTACGAAAGGCTCTGTCAGGCCAAACCGCAGGCTGGGCATCGCGCTGCTCGCCTTCGGGGCACTGTATTTCACCGGCATGTCAGTTCGCTTGGTGCTCGGCGTGACCGTGTTTGCCCATGAGCCCTGGTTCAGCCAACAGCTGCCCACCGTCTTCCACCTCGTGCTGGCTAGTTTTGTGTTGCTGGTTGGTTCATTGCATGCAAGCCAACCTTCTGGCATTCGTCCCGCGTTCAAGCGCTACGCCCCGTGGCTGCCTTATCCCGTGATAATGCTCTTAGGGCTCGGTCTCCATGCCCTGTTGATGCGGTGGTACGGGTCAGCACCGCTCAGCACCTATGTGCCGGTGCTCATGGCGGTAGCGCTCGTCATCGGGCTTGAACACATCCTGCCGCACCGCGCGGCATGGAAACCGAGCAGGGAAGACATCAAGAATGACTTTTGGTATCTGCTACTGGTTCAGATCGCGCTTCCCAAGCTGGTGATCTTTGCGTTTGTCTTTGCGCTCATTGAACCGGTGCAGTCGCTGCGACTTCCGCTCGGCCAACTCTGGCCTCACCATTGGCCGGTCGGTCTTCAGGCTATCCTGATGTTATTGACGGCCGACCTCTTGCGTTACTGGTTGCATCGCGCCGCCCATCGCCACCCCCTGTTGTGGCGGTTCCATGCGGTTCACCACTCACCAGCAAAACTTTACCGTTTCAATGTCGGCCGGTTTCATCCCCTCGAGAAGGCCTTGCAACTGCTGCTTGATACCGTGCCGTTTGTTTTGCTCGGCGTGAGCGAGTCGGTGATCGCCTTGTACTTCGTGTTCTACGCGATCAATGGTTTCTTTCAGCACTCTAATATCCAACTGAAGCACGGCGTTCTGAACTATGTGATCAGCAGCGCCGAGCTGCATCGGTGGCATCATTCACGCTGTCTCGCCGAATCGAACACAAACTTTGGCAACAACCTCAGCGTTTGGGACTTGGCATTCGGCACGTGGTACCTGCCGAGAGACCGCGAGGTCTCTGAGGTCGGACTGATTAATCGGGCCTACCCGCTTGGTTTCGCCGACCAATTAAAGACGCCATTCATCCCGGCGATCACAGAGAAGTCTGTACCGACGACGAGCTGGAAACAGATCAGCGTACGGGCCGTGCTGTCGTTGGCGCTCTGCATCGCACGATTCTGTTGTTGCCGCCCGTTTGAGCGCGCGACTCGTCAACCGCAGGCGATCCAAGCGCGTGTGCTCCGTGAGGTCATTCAAGCAAACCGCGACACCGTATTCGGTAGGCGACACGACTTTGCCGACATCCACGACTATGAGGCCTACAAACGAAAGGTGCCCATCCGGGAGTACGAGGATCTGCGGCCCTACATCGACCGGCAGCTGTACGAAGGCACGTCAGCGCTGACTGCCGACATGCCTATTATGTATGCGCAAACGAGTGGCACCACTGGCAAGCCCAAATACGTCCCGGTACTGGACAAGACGCTCAAGCAGTACAAGCACGAACAGCGGCTTTTTTCGCTTTACCAGTACTGCCGCTGTCCTGAGGCATTTGCCGGCAAGGCGTTGGGGATCGTGAGCCCCGCGATCGAGGGTTATTTCAAAAACGGGGTCCCCTATGGGTCGGTCTCCGGGCACATCTACCGCACCTTGCCCAAGTGGATGCAGGAAAAGAGCGTGGTGCCGCCCGAGGTTTTTGACATCGATGACTACGATCTCAAGTACAAGGTGATGGTCCGGCTCGCGCTCACAGAGCGGGACATCACGTACCTGGGCGGCGCGAATCCTTCATCCTTCCTTCGGCTCCTGGGGGTGCTGCAGGAACACACGCATGAGCTTATCGAGAGCGTGGCGAGCGGCAAGCTTGCACTTCCCGCGTCGTTGAAACCCGCCATCACTGCCGCCATTCGCCGGCGCCTGCAGGCCGACCCGACCCGCGCCTCCGAGCTTCGCGCCCTGGCGGCAGCCGGCAGATTGACGTACCGGGATATCTGGCCACGCATCCAGATGCTCACCACTTGGACTGGGGGCAGCTGCGGGATCGCCCTGAATACACTGAAAAAGGCCTTACCGGCAGCGAGCACGGTTTTGGAGCTCGGCTATATCGCGACCGAGTTTCGCGGCAGCATGACGGCGCCCGACAGCAACGGGAGTGGCATTCCTACGCTGTCGCACAACTTTTTCGAGTTTGTGGCACGCGATCGCTGGGAACGCGGCGAGCAGGAAACCCTCTTGTTGCATGAGCTGATCCCGGGTGAAGACTACTACGTCATCGTCACCACGGCTAACGGGCTCTATCGTTACTTTATGAACGACATTGTTCGCGTGGACGGCTTCTTCAACCGTACCCCTCTCATCCGATTCGTGCGAAAAGGCAAAGGCGTCACCAACATTACCGGTGAGAAGCTCTACGAGAATCAGGTGATCGAGGCGCTCGATCGCGTACATCACGACGCCGGTGTTTCGGTAGTGTTCTTTATGGCCCTGGCTGATGCCAAGACCTCGCGTTACCGATTGTTCTTCGAAGCCGATGAGGGCACTTGCCTCTCGCTCACGGCACTCGCGGGCCGTATCGATGCCGCGCTTCGCGCGTTCAATGTCGAGTACGATCAGAAGCGTGCAAGCGGCCGGCTGGGTCGCATCGAAGTCTTGCCGCTGCGCGCGGGCACCCACGACGCTTACAAGCGATTCTGTCTACAGTGCGGGCAACGGGAAGGCCAGTTCAAACCGCTGGTGTTGCAATACGAGGAGGAGTTCACGTTTCCGATCGGCGAGTACCTCACGACGCCTACGGCGCTTGCCTCGTAACCGCATGTGTAGCGAACTTTTTAAACTGGATCGACTTTCCGTGGCGCCGCTTCGCATCCCGTTTAAGGCGGTGTTCCGCCACGCGTCGGCGGAACGCCGTGAGAGTTGCAGCGTTTGGGCGAAGGCTCGTTCAAACGACGGACTGGTGGGCTGCGGTGAGGGCTGTCCGCGGCCCTATGTCACTGGCGAATCCATCGAGAGCGTGCAGGCTTTTCTTGAAGCGCAGCAATCGCCGATAAAGGGTGCCATCGCGGACTTGGGATCCCTGCGTTCGTGGATTACGCAGCACAAGGCCGTGATCGATGCTAATCCGGCTGCGTGGTGCGCGATCGAGCTTGCGCTTCTCGACCTCATGGGCAAGCAGAGCGATCAATCCCTGGAAGCCTTATTGGGGCTCGAGGCGCTAACTGGCCCCTTCCAATACTCAGCGGTTTTAGGCGATGCCGATCCAATGGCCTTCGAGAAGCAATATCAACAATACCGCCACTATGGCTTCACGGACTTTAAACTTAAGTTGTCCGGAGACATCCAGCGCGACAAACAGAAGATCACCGCATTCCGCCATAATCAGAATCTCCGCGTGCGGCTCGATGCCAACAATCTGTGGCGCGATCCTCACGAGGTCATCGATTACATCCGCGCCCTCGACTGCCCGCTGTTTGCCATCGAAGAACCTTTGACGCCTAACCAGTACGACAAACTTCTCTACATCGCTGAAGGGCTCGATAGCAAGATCATCCTGGATGAGAGCTTTCTTAGATGCGAACAGTTCCACCAGTTACCCAACCGTCCCGACCGCTGGATCATTAATGTCCGCGTCTCCAAGATGGGCGGGTTGTTACGTTGCCTGGAGATTGTTAAACGGGCGCGCGCCTTGGGAATAAAACTGATTGTTGGGGCCCACGTGGGCGAAACAAGTCTGCTTACGCGAGCAGCACTGACGGTCGCCCATGCGGCCCGGGACATCCTGCTCGCTCAGGAAGGCGCGTTCGGCACGCTCCTGCTGGAAAAAGATGTCTGTGACCCGCCACTCGTATTCCAACGCAAGGGCTTACTCGAGCCCAAAGATTATTTCGATCGGAAGGTTCCCGGGCATGGGCTTAGCTTTCGCACTGACCTGTGAACCGTTAGTCATACTCCCGTGAGCGGTTAGTCGTTAGCCGTGAAGTTGTTTGTTTTTTGGCGCCTTACGCCGAGCCGAGCGATGCGTGAAGCCGAAGCGCGGCCGGAACGGGCGCGGGAGGGAGACCGCGCGTCCGCCGCAGGGACAAGGACGTCCCTTCGGCGGACCCACTGAGGCGAGCGCGGAGCGAGGGTACCCGCTGCCTTTGCGGGCGACAGCGCAGGCGCGATGGCTTTGGTGACTTTCGCCGAAACGAAAGTCACCCGTCGTACGGGCGACCGACAGGGACGTCGGAAGTTAGAGCAATGCAGGAGCAATTGCCGGGACGGAACCCCGTTAGTACATGGTCGCCGTAGGTGCTGTGCAGGGATGCACGAATGCCGCGAGCGCAGGATGCGCAGGAGCGGCCGACACCTCTCACCAGAGATCAGAAAAGATTATTGTCGATAAGACACTGGCGTGAGTGTGGTAGTCGTCAAGCCCCTACCGCTACAGGCAGGTAGTCCACCGGCTGGATGCCGTACTGTCCGGCGGGGAGCACTTTTTCTATCTCGTAGGGGTCGCCGGCAGCAGTCCTTGTACGTGCAAGATCAACCGTCTTCGGGGGGCTGTAGTGTGTTTTGTCCGGTTTCAGCACAACCGCCACTTGGGGCTTGAGGCGTTGGGCACGGTTCATCGTTCTCACGACCCCGATCTCGCTGGTGTTGAGCGAGACCAGACTTCCGATTGGGAAGATACCTATACACTGAATGAACTGTTCTACAAGTCGCGGGTGAAAGTCCCTTCCCCGCCATTCATACATCCTTTTCAGCGCATCGAGCGTCGACATGCCTTGCCTGTAGACCCGGTCGCTGGTGATGGCATCGTAGACATCAACGATCGCGCCTATCAAGCCAAACTCGCCGATCTGATCGCCCTCAAGGTTGTTTATGTACCCGATCCCACTGTAGCGTTCATGATGCAAACGCGTGACCTCGATGGCCTTGTGCGGGATACTTGTTGTTCTTTCCAGGACGCCGACGCCGAGCGGGACGTGGCCTTGCATGATCCTCATTTCGTGGTCCGTCAGTTTCCCTGGTTTGTTCAAGATCTCTTGCGGCACCTTCATCTTCCCGATGTCGTGCAACAGGCCCCCGATGCCAAGGACGTTGAGCTCTTCTTCGTCGAATCCCAGGTGGCGTCCGAAGGCGAGCGCCAGGATCGAGACCCGCAGACAATGAAGCGCCGTATAGTCATCTTTCTTCTTCAGATGGGTAAAGCAGATCAGTGCATCTGGGTTGCGAAGCATACTTTTCGCCATATTCGCAACCACTTTTTTCGCCGTCGCCGTGTCTATGGTCTTCCCGACGTGGACATCCTCCATAATTGTGGGAATCAGCGCGACGGCTTGCTCGTGCGTTTCCTTGACGGTCGCAGCCTCTTCCTCGAGCGTAGTTTGGTCCTGATAGACCCGCCTAGGGCGGTGGGCAGTAGCCTTTTCGACCACGGTCCGAATTTCGGATTTTGGACCTTTGTCGTCCTCAACCGCGGGCACGCGCCTGGGTGACCGCCAGCCACGAACCTGGGGGACGATATCCTTTTCGTAATCGGTTTCTATATAGACGTATTTGCAGTACTGCCTAAGTTGGTCGATTTCCTCGTCGCTCGTTATCTCAAACCCTTGAAACAGAAATGGGGTCTCACCCCATGGGCGGTCGAGCTCGGAGACATACATTCCCCGTTTTAGATCACCGACATCCAGTCTCTTTTTCATAAACGTGCCTCATCCTTCGGCAGCAATAGAACTGTGGCCTATGTTATCGGTCTCAGTGGGGAATTGTGTGCAGAGCCGGTGACGGGCGAGGTAGTTCCGTATACCCGACGGCTTCGTGGGTGAACGCTCTTCTGCATCGTCCGTTGATGTCAACGCTGTGGAATCGGCCCATACCCCCACTCCATGGAACAAAATTCTCGAGCGTTACACATAGTATAGTACAGAACGTCAACCTGGGACGGAATACACCAGGTTTGACCACCCCTCTGTGCACCCCCCTATCGACCGAACATTTGATCTTCGTCAATGAATCCCGGGTGGGTTCGCAGATAGGCTACGCACATAGCTGGCAGGCTCGCATGTGAACGGAACCCTCAGTGCGAGCGGTGCGGCCAGAGACCACAAACTACCAGCTCAGTATGGGTACTGCCCAGAAGGTGGCACCCGTACGGAGACCCTGGTTGCCGACGGCGGGCAAGGTCTCTTTTTTTAGGGCCTCGGAAGTCACGCAAGCGGCGGCCCGTGCGCCCCCTTCGACCGGACCGGCGTCGCAGACTGCGATTCCTGCGACCAGGGCACCGTGAATTTCTTCAGCCAGGAACGGTGCCGGCGGCGCTTGGCCCAAGATTAAAAGGCAGCCGAGTTTCTCCGGCGCCGAGATCGTAGCTTCGCGCTAGTAATTCGCCGTTTTTCTGCGACTTTCAAACTGGCCTGCACACAGCTTCGGCACGCCCCCCGAGTGCAAACATTGACACGCCATGCTACAGAGGCAGAGTATTACTGTTCTCCACCGCAACAATCAGGCTTTAACACGGAGCGGTCAACATTGTAACAATTGATGCAGCATCCGATTAGAGTCTGAATCCTGTTCGAAGGCTGAGTAGCTCGACGATCACAAGAGACAAATATTCGAAGGGAGAAATTCAGTGGCTGAAGCGATCAAACCCAGGGTGCTCGTGATCGACGATGAGGAGTCGATCAGGACATGGCTCAAAGGTCTTCTGATTTCCCTTGGATGCGAAATCGCGGGAGAAGCTGAGAACGGTCAAGAAGGGGTTGAATTGTTTAAGCAGGAGCGCCCAGACTTGGTCCTCTTAGACCTTAAAATGCCGGTGATGACTGGGGACCTAGCATTGGGTTACATCCTCGATGAAGATCCGAATGCGTATGTCGTCCTTCTGTCATCCGTCAGAGACTGGGAGGAGGTCCGTGACGCCTTGATGGCGGGCGCACAGGATTACCTGACCAAGGAT
>JBHIDJ010000121.1:0-8592 GCA_046760105.1 Acidiferrobacterales bacterium
TCCCCTGAAGACCCATGAGGACGTGAACATCGGGCTGGACGTGGCAATGGTAAAAATGGGTACCGGGATTTTTGGCAACGAAGTCATAGGCAAACGTGTCACCAGGGCGAACCGCCTCCTGCGTAATGTCCGGGACACCATCCATCGCGTTCGGGTGGATGGTTCCATGGGGATGAATGGTGTGGGGGAAGTAATGGGTGTTATTCAGGTTGATCTTGATCCGATCCCCTTCTTCCACCCGGATGGTCGGGCTCGGGAATCGGGCTGGGGAGACCATTCCCTTCCCCTCGGGGGCGAAAACCCAGAAAGTGACAACTTTACCCGGGTAGACCTTCTCCCGAACTTCGATGACCTCCAGATTAATGGTGACCTCATCAGGATCGCCGTCGCCATCCACGTCCCGGCCCAGGACAACGGCATCTTCTGCCGCGCCCGGGATCGGTGGCTCCACGAAGGGCGCCCCCGCAGCAGCTCTCCCGAACAAGGAAAGAAGCAGGACAAATTGGAGAACCAGTGCGGAGAAACTAGCTCCGGAAGCCATAGCAAGTCTTTCCACTCGCATCGCCTCTTCTCCTAAGCTTGGTTGCTTTTTGGTTTCCCGAGTCCCGAGGCTTGGCTCTTTGCTCCCTACAGGTCAAACCGCGGCCGCGTTACGGCTAAGGCGGGACCAGATGCCCGGCATTTCCAGTCCAGCCACGCGCCCAGCTCCGCCCGAAGAGGATCTTCGGGCAGCACACTTCGAGCCGCGTTAGTAACCCGACCCCTTGTTACTTCACACGTTCAATGGCGATTATCTTTTTCTTCGCCGCGTCGACCTTGAACTTGATGGGGTCTCCTGGATTCAACCCCTTCAGCAGCTCCGTCGACTCCACTCCATAGCCCATCCCCATGGGCATCGCCTTCATGAATCCTTTGATCTCTTCATGTCCCACCACGATCTGGGATTTCTCCGGAACGAGGGCGATGACCTTTCCCTTGCCCTCGAAGATTCCCTCCGTGGCCATTTCCATTTTCATGCCCCCCTCCATCTCCATGCCCTTTTTCATCTCCGTCTGCGCGCTGAGCGGTTTCGGCACGAAAAAGCAGGCAAGGAAAGTAAGGGCTAGAGACGACAAGTAAAAGAATTTCTTGACTCGAAACGACTGTGGCACCTCAACGGAGTTTTTGATGTAGTTCGAGGACGTATTCATCTTCGGCCCTCCTCTTAAAGCCGCTGTTTGCGAGTGGTGGCTCTAGATGGCCGGTGACCTTTACAATCAACCGTATGATTAGTTGTCACCGAAGCAATACAGTTGGGACAGAAACGCAAACACAGTAAGGCACGTAAAATATAACCACGGCGAAAGTGCAAATTGCAAGAACTAGAAAACGCGGCTTTTTTGTAGGAATAGATGTGGGGTTGCGAATTGGCGCGCTGCGGCTGGATTATTAGCCGTTTCGGCAGTCTTGCAAACGGCGTGAATGGACCCCAATAAAGGCAAGGAGGGTTGACTTGTGCGCTACTGACAGCTTTTAGACTCACCCCAGATGGGCTCGTGCTTTGGACAGCTTCTAAAAAGAGCTGTAACTTAAGCATTGACTGGTCGTAAAGCAAAAGGCCCTTGGCCATACCAGGTTATTCACATGAGCATTGTTGAGACACATTTTAAAGTAACGGGCATGAAGTGCGACGGCTGCATCGCTCAGGCTCGGGAGGCGTTGAGTAAAATACCGGGTTTTGTCGATGCCCGATTTGGTCTGAACGCAGGAACTGCCGTAGTCCAAGGTGACGTCGAGCCACAGGCCGTCGTTCAGGCCTTGACCGAGGTTGGTTATCCAGCGGAGCTGCGGAGCAACTAAAAGGACATGTTAGAGCAGACTCAACCTGTTATTGATAAGCCAGGCGCTGATAAGGCGGAGGTGTGCCGCCTGTCGATCTCGGGCATGAGTTGTGCCGGTTGCGTCACGACCGTGGAGAACGCGCTCAAAGGTGTCCCCGGTGTCAGTGAGGCCGCGGTCAATTTCGCCGAGCACACAGCAACGGTGACTGGCGATACGGACGCGGAAGCGCTGATCCAAGCGGTAGTCGACGCCGGTTACGGTGCCGTGGAGATGGGCGGGGTCGAGGATGAAGCCGAGAAAGAAGCGGCTGAGTTCGCCCACTACCGGAAGCTCCTTCGGCAGGCGGGGGTTGCCGCCGTGGTTGGCGCACCGCTATTCGTGGGTGGCCTGCTAGCCTGGCTGCCGGAACTGTCGACCGTGAGTGGCCAGGTCTTTTGGCTGTTGGCGGGCGCCGCAACCCTGTTTGTGCTCGTGTACGCGGGTGGGCATTTCTTCCTCGGCGCTTGGAAAGCGTTCCTGAACCACAATGCCAATATGGACACGCTCATTGCACTCGGTACCGGGAGTGCTTGGGTGTACTCCATGTTGGTGGTGATCTTTCCTGGCATTGTGCCTAGCCTGGCCCGCCACGCCTATTTCGAAGCCGCGGCTATCATTATTGCCTTGATCAACTTTGGCTCGGCCCTGGAGATGCGAGCTCGAGGCAAAACGTCCGAGGCCATCAAACGGCTCATCGGCTTGCAGCCCAAGACCGCCCGGGTGGTCCGGGACGGTCAGGAGGTCGATATTCCAATAGAAGAAGTCGGTCTGGATGAGACCCTGCGGGTACGACCCGGGGAAAAGATCCCGGTTGACGGTGAGATCATTGATGGGCACTCGAGCATTGATGAGTCCATGCTCACAGGGGAGCCGTTACCGGTAGAGAAACAGGTCGGTGACGAAGTCGTGGGCGGTACTATTAATAAATCGGGCACATTCTTATTTCAGGCTAAGCGCATCGGCAAGGACACAGCGCTGGCACAAATCATCGAAATGGTGCGGCACGCGCAGAACGCGAAGCCAGCAATAGGCCGGCTGGCAGACAGGATCTCAGCCGTGTTTGTGCCTACTGTGTTGATAATCGCCGTACTCACTTTGCTAGCGTGGTTTAACGTCGGTCCTGAGCCAAGGGTGAGCTACATGCTTGTCGCCACGATGACGGTGTTAATTATCGCCTGTCCCTGTGCGTTGGGATTGGCCACGCCTATCTCCATCATGGTAGGCGTCGGCAAGGCCGCGGAGTACGGTGTTCTCATCCGTAATGGCGAGGCGCTGCAGCAGGCCGGAAAGCTAACCACAGTGGTACTGGACAAAACCGGCACTGTAACTGAAGGGCATCCGACAGTGACATCACTGAAGCCGATAGCGGGCTGGGATGAAAAGCGCTTGCTCGCAGCTGCCGCAAGTCTGGAGATCGGATCCGAGCACCCCCTTGCCGAAGCAATTGTGGAGGCGGCCAAAGAGAAGGGGCTGACGCTCTCGCCGATAACGGGTTTCCAGGCCATCGCCGGCCACGGGGTCTCGGGCGAGGTGGATAATCAGCGAGCACTCTTTGGCAACATCAAGCTGATGCGCGAACAGAATGTCGATCTCGCTGATTTGCCTGAGCGGGCCGCCGAGCTCGCGGCCGAGGCGCAAACCGCCATGTATCTCGCCATCGATGGTCAGGCAGCGGGTATCGTTGCGGTGGCAGATCCGATCAAAGCTGACTCCAAGGCTGCGATTGAACGATTGCACGCTAGTGGCCTCAAGGTGGTGATGGTCACCGGTGATAATCGGGCTACTGCAGAAGCCGTCGCGCGCCAGGTCGGTATCGATGAGGTGTTCGCCGAGGTTCTGCCCCAGGACAAATCAGAGAAGGTCGCTTTGCTGCAACAGCGCGGCGAGATTGTCGGCATGGTGGGCGACGGCATCAATGATGCACCGGCGCTTGCGCGCGCAGATGTGGGTTATGCCATCGGCACCGGCACCGACGTGGCCATCGAAAGCGCAGACGTCACCTTAATGCGAGGCTCGCTCCACGGTGTTGCCGACGCGATTGCTATCTCACTGGCAACGGTGCGTAACATCAAGCAGAACCTGTTTGGGGCATTCATCTACAACACGCTCGGCATACCCGTGGCTGCCGGTGTGCTATTTCCGTTTACGGGCCTGCTACTGAACCCGATGATTGCCGGCGCGGCCATGGCAATGTCCTCAGTCACTGTGGTCAGCAATGCCAACCGGCTGCGCTGGTTCAAATCCGGAGGCGAGTAAAGTATGAGTGCCTGGTTGATTAATGCTGCCGGTGCAGTCGTCATTGGGCTTATCGTTTGGTGGTTCTGGGTGTCAAAACCCAGATTGCAACGCGCCGCCGCTGATCGACCTATAGAAATCATCGTTGATAACGGGGTCTATAATCCGGCGCGCATTGAAGTACCCCTCGGTAAACCAGTAACCCTGCGTTTCATACGCAAGGATCCAAGTCCGTGCGCAGAAAAAGTGTTGTTTGATGGCTTTAACGTCGGCGGCGATTTGCCTGTGGGGAAGCCCTACGATATTTCATTTACACCGAACAAGCCCGGCGAGCACGAATTCACCTGCCAGATGCGAATGTACCGGGGAAGTCTCGTCGTTCGTGCTGCAGATTCGTAATCAGACTTTGGGATGTGGTTTACATCACTGTTTCTTTGATGATTTCCCTTTCACACGGCTTCTACAAAAACACTGATTTAGGAGTAAGAAGTCCCGCAAAGTAAGGACCTCACGGAGCGAATTGTAGAAGTCTATTTCTTTTCCACTGTCAACGGACCTCCCTTGGTGCCGCTTAATACGCTGCGTGATCCTTCGATGCCACCCCGCCTTACGGCCTCGGGAGTTCATAGACCGTTATTGGCGTCTCGCGCCCACGAATGGCAACTTCGCCAATTTTCTTAAACTCAAAGCTGTCGTCCGCCAACTCCGCCGTACGTTGCGAAAGCAAGACACGCGAGCCGTACTCTTTGTTCAATTGTTCAAGTCTTGCTGCTAGGTTCACGGTGTCGCCGTGCACGGTGTAGCCGAGGCGGTCGCCATCACCCACTGTGCCACCGACAACGAGGCCGGTGTTAATGCCGATGCGTGTGTTTAGCGCGATACCATTGGCGAAACGCTGGTGCTCCAATAGGCGCTGGATAGCCGATGCCGCGCGCACGGCGTTTGCGGCGTGGTCCGCGTCCTCCATCGGCAGGTTAAAGCTCGCCAGTATCGCGTCCCCCTGGAACTGTGTAATGACGCCACCATTATCGTGAACCGGCTGGGCGGCCACAGCAAAATATTCATTGAGCATGGCGATTACCTGTTCCGGCTGCAGTCTTTCAGAAATGGCTGTGAAACGCTCAATATCCGTGAACAGGATAGTTGCTTCACGTACCTGCGGACGTACGACACCCCGATCTTGAAGGACAGCGGTCGCAATGCTCTCCGATACGAATTTACCTAAAGTCTCCCGGATGAACGCCCGTTCTCCCAAACCCTCCGCCATCGCATTGAAGCCAACGGTCAGCCTACCGATTTCGTCGTCGGAGAGGACGGGGACCTTGGCCTCCAGGTCGCCGTGACCCACCTGGCGAACGGCCGTAAGTAGGCTTTCTACCGGACGCGTCAGGCTACGCTTAATGAAGACGATCGCCACACCGACGAGCACGACCGCTGCGATCACGTCTAGCTCGAGCGCCTGCATCGTATCCAGCCCCTGAATCTGACGCAGGTCAGTGAAAACGAAGGTCTCCAAAAATACTAACGATAGCGGCACCACCGACGTTACGGCGAATGCGATGACCAACTTGTAGAGGATACGGCCACGACTCGGTTCGATGACGACGCCGGACTGCCGGAACAGTTGTTCCTTGAGCCGCAAGACATAGTCGTTGATAAGGAAATAGATGTACCCAGCCAGAAAGGCAGCATAAATTGCAGTGAGCAGCAGGGGGTGAAGTATTGGCACGGGGAATGAATTACCCCCGCAGCCGTCACAAAAGATAGACCAGAAATAAAACATCGGCTGCCCCCAAACCAGCGATAGGATGAATGTCCAGACGGCGGATAGCAGTGCTAACCTTCGAATGCGGCGTTGTGCCTGGCCGAAATCCTCGCGGCCGTTCAGGTAGCGCGCGATGGGCGAGAAAATGAAGTGTGCACCGAGCAGGATCAATGGGACCATGATAAGAGCGAGGCTCAAAACCGCGTACGGTACGTGTTGAAGCCTCAGGTCTGGCGCTACGGCGGCGGCTAGCAGCACGACGACCAGCCCCAGCACAGCCGGACTTAACATCGAAAGATAGTAACGGCGAGTCATTCTGTTCGTTGTGGCCTACCGTTTATGTTGTTGAGGACGCATACGGCCAAAAGGCTATGGTTTGATCAGCACGCTACTGTACTAAGGGACGTGCTACCTTTAAAGCAAGGTAAACTTCGAGGTCGAAAAGGGAAACCCGTCCGAGGACGGGACCGGGACGCTTTTGTCCGCAGACTCCTTCCGCTGATCACACTAACCTCACTCGAGGCGGTACTGGTCCGGGATGGCTCCCACGCGTTGTCCTGCGACCGTCAATTTGCCAAGATTGGTCTCAGGAAGTGAGGCATCTGGGAAATGTCGGCTTGCACAAGGAAGCCTGCCGAAGCGAAGTGCGATTGCTGTCATCTAGTCTCTCCACCAACGGTTATCCTAACGTTGTGCCAGTCGCTGATGTAGGAGGAAACAATGAGATTCGTGCTGCGGAAGACAATCATACCCCTGTGGTTGATCATCGGGCTTGGTCTCGAGGCCTGTGCAACGCAGGAGCAGATAAGAGAGGAGCTAACGAGTGAGGAGCATAGGGCTCTGATTAAGGAAATAGTTCAAGAGACGATGGAAGAAAAGATGAAGAGCAAGGAGCATAAAATGATGATGAAGAAAATGATGAAAGATATGATGAAGAAAGAAACGACGAATTGAGGACTTAAAGATGTGCATGCTGAGGGTCAAGGGCCCGTGGTTGTCGGTAGTGGATCACTTTGAATTTGGCATTGCGGAGTGATAACCTTCGCGGAGATGGTCGCTCGCAAGGCACGCGGTGGCGCACTTTCACTCCGCCATTTACACTAAGACGCGCGTCAGCCCCTTGCGCTCAGTCAGAAAGCAAGCGCTTTCGTTCCTCGAATTCTTCCTTGTCGATTTCGCCGCGAACGAAACGCTCCTTCAAGATATCAAGCGCGGTCTTCCCGGCCGGCGGCGGCCCCATACCCGTTGATCCGCTACTGAGCCAGCGGACGAGGAGCACGACCACGATAATGACCCCACCCCAAAAGAGGACCATCATGAGGGAACCGAAGATCATGTGCCCCCAGCCCCAGTCGCCCCACATATAGCGATAGTCGGGAGAGGTCTGGGCGTGCGCGGTCGTCGCTGCGAGCGCTGCCGACAGCGGAACAAATATAGGTGCAATAGTTAGGTCTCATCGGTCTTCTCGGGCTTTCGATTTTTTGTCCTTCCCCATACCCTTTGGAGCACGGGACTTGGTCGATATTTTCCAAATGGACTGGCGAGTCAGCCCCCAACCTGCGACCTTTGCAGTAGTAAGGCGAAGATTACGATCCGGAACACGTGAAATTCGATCAACAACGACAGAACCTGCACCTAACGCTTGCGTAGGTAGACAAACCAGTAGACGGTGCCGACGAGCAAGCCGCCACCGATGATATTGCCGATAGTAACAGGGACGAGGTTCGCTACGGTGGCGGCAACGGTAAGGCCTGCAAAATCGCCTGGGGCCGCGACAATAGATTGCCAAAACGCGCTCGGTGCCCAGGCCTTGATCATCAAGCCGATCGGCAGGAAATACATGTTCGCGATCGAGTGCTCGAAGCCTGCGGCAACGAAAGCGGTAATCGGCGGTACGACAGCGACGACCTTACCGATCACTGTGCGTGCGCTGTAGCTAAGCCAAACTGCGAGACAGACCAGCACATTGCACAGGATGCCGAGTACAAGAGCCTCCCCAAAGGGCAGCGCAGCCTTTGCAGTGGCAATGGAAAGTGCTGTCTTGCCTACGGCACCACCACCGAAGCCATACTGACCCGAGAGAAACACGAGCACAGCCGTGCCGACTGCACCAACGAAGTTACCGACGTAAACGAGTGCCCAGGCACGGAGCAGTGCCCCCAACGGGATTAACCGCCCGGCCCATGCCATGACCATCAGATTGTTGCCGGTGAAAAGTTCTGCTCCACCCACTACGACCAGGATGAGACCAAGGGAAAACACCATCCCGCCCAAGAGTCGCACGACACCGAAGGGCCATACCCCGGCGGCGCCAGCGACAGTGGTCGTCGAAAACAAGGCGCCCAAGGCGATAAACGCACCGGCAAGCACGGCGAGCGCCAGCAGCGACAAGGTATCGAGCCGGGCTTTGGCGGCACCGATATGCTCTGCCTTCTCCGCCATCTCTGGCGGCAGCAAGGCGTCGATGCTGTGGCGATTGCGGTCGTTTGCTGCCATTATTTTGGCGGCCTTTCGCATGTTACTTTACTTTGTAACACGTTCTTGAACATGCCGCATAATGCATCGGGTATCACTGCCCCGCAAGGAACTCAGCCACTCATTCGGACAGGGTGTATTCGGGACTCGGAGGACAGCTAGCAGTTACATATTTAAATATGGGGACGGGGCAAGAGAAGAAAGATTCTAAAGGGCTTATCTGAGCGGCACATCTCTCAGCGTTTGCACCAGCCCAC
>JBHIDJ010000122.1:0-8535 GCA_046760105.1 Acidiferrobacterales bacterium
GACACCGGCGAGCCTGTGAGGTAGTGGGGTGGTGGGGCTACGCAGAGTCATCATGATTCCGGTTTTCCACCACGGTCGGCCTATCACGCATGAGACCAGAATCAGATCCTTGGATTAACTCGTTGCTCGGGGAGCACAATTACAAAATGGAGCACCACTAATCCGTGTTATAAGATGGATGTTAGTACGTCTATGTCTAGTTATGCGCGAGAGACGAGCCTATGGACCGAAAAAACGGAAGATGGAGATGGACTACAGACACAACAGTTTCGGTCGCAGCCGTCGTAACGGCACTAGCTGCCTTGGGTGTGTCCGTGTGGCAAGGATGGGAAGCTCGACATTTCAATAGACTACAGGCCCGCCCAGTGGTCTCCATCACTTGGGGTAGGAATCCAGATGGACCGTTCATAGTTCAAGTAAGAAACATGGGGACAGGTCCTGCGTTCTTGCAAGACTATTCGATATATGTCGATGGGAAAACAAAGAAGTCCTATTGTGACGTGCTATCGGCAGTCGGCATAGGTGCGCCGCAGAGCGCTCTCAGCGCGCCGAGCACAACTCTCGCCCCGGGTATAACTGGGCACGTCATGCAATCTGGCTACGATGAGCTCTGGCTCAAGGTTCCGCCGGGCCGGCTTACCGAACTACTTTTTCAGAATATGGATCGAATCGATATAAGCGTCTGTTACTGCTCTCTTTATGAAGAATGCTTCGAAAAGCGAACTGGTGCTGGATCCCCTATCAAGGTCAATAGGTGCCAATCGGGGCCCAGCTTCAAACTCTGCTAGGGCTTGCGGATGCCAGCGGCCGCGTAACTTGGCGCGCTGTATCCGTGGCTTATGTTGCCTGTCATACCTGTGATCGTGGTGGTGCTCGCCTTTAACTTCCTCGGCGACGGTTTGCGGGACGCGGCGTGCGCTTATGATTGAGATTTTGCGCGAGCCCCGTTAGGCCGATCGGCCTCGCTGAGCAAGACAAGTGACTGCACTAAATATCGGGATACTCCTGCCTACCCGGGCGCTGCTTCTTCAGTCGGAGCCCCCACGGGACCTGGAGTCCATTCTGACGCTGGCTGAATCATTGGAAGAAGCAGGTTACGGCAGTGTTTGGGTAGGTGACAGTCTACTGGCAAGCCCTAGACCGGAGATAATCGTGACTCTGGCCGCTCTCGCGGCGCGAACAGGTAGCATCCGCATCGGAAGCGGTATCCTCATCAGCTCGCTGCGACATCCTGTCCATTTGGCCCACCAACTCGCCACGGTAGACGTAATCTCTGGTGGGCGGTTGACCGTCGGGATCGGCTATTCAAGCGGCACTGACATCTGGAAGCTTGAACACGAAGTGGTGGGCGTTCAGGCCCAGACGAGGCATGCGCGTGCACGGGAGGGAATCGAAGTCATGCGCGCCCTTTGGGCTGAATCCAAGGCGACCCACCACGGCCAGTTCTTTCACTTTGAAGCCATCTATCTCGCACCAAAGCCTGTGCAGGAAGGCGGCCCACCGATATGGGTCCATGGGATGAGGGGTGAAAAGACGCTACGACGTGTGGCGGAGTACGGGGACGGATGGATTAACAACCTTCCGACCGTGGACGAATTCTTGAGAAGCTGGCATAAGGTTCGGTCGTACGCGGCTGAGTTAGGCCGCGATTTGAGCCGATTCGGTGCGTGCCACTACAGCACCATTCGAGTAGGAGCAGACGGCGCGTCTGCCAGAGAACAAGGACGCGGGTTCATGAAGGCGTACTACGGAGGCATGGACCCGGATGAGATCGAGCGTATTGAGTGCTGTCGCTACGGAACTCCAGAGGCTTGTGCGGAAGAATTGAGTCGCTTCGTGGATGCCGGGGCCACTACGCTGATTCTCCGGCTGGCGAGTGAGAATCAGCGTGAGCAGATTGACCTTTGCACTCAGTATCTCCTTCCAGTTCTCAAGCAGACCCATGAATCGGTGTAACACCTATGAGGTCCCCGTTAGTCAATAGAAACCCAATCGTATGTCTCAACTGAAATTGGCTATTGGGTAATAAGAGGAGACAAAATATGTCACCGATTCGGTTCACACGCGTGATTGCAACATTCATTGCTTCGCTATCTCTTTTAGTCGCCCATGCTGTTGGTAGCGGTAGCACCGCCGATATTTTCCCGGACCAGATCAAATGGGTTGCGTTGCCGAAAGCGATTGCGCCTGGTGCCGAGGTGACGATTCTCAAGGGGCCTCTCGATAAGCCGGGAGATCTCTATGAGTTGCGGGTCCGCTTAAGAAACGGCGGCATGATTAAACCGCACACGCACCCAGATACTCGATATGTGACAGTTTTGTCAGGCGAATTACACGCGGGCCGCGGGGAAGCAATAGACGAGAAAAGTACAACAAGATACCCTGCTGGTAGCTTCTTTGTCGTGCCAGCAGGTATTGTGCATTTCACTTGGGCACGGAACGGCGAAGTTGTATATCAGGAATCAGGAATCGGGCCAACCGCCAATGACTTTCTCAAGGAGTAACCTCTAACAAGCCGCTCAACGAGGACGTGGAACCTCGTGAGATGACTTCAACTCGCGCGGTACATGAAGTATCGCCCGGGCCTCACGCCATCGGGCAGGGGCACCGGATTGGAACGCTCGAACGCTTCGTCCTCATCAGCGACCACGAGACCGCCCGGCCGCATGAGGCCTGGCAGCTGCGAAGCGATGAAGGCGGCGAGCCGGATGCTAGCCTCCCTGTTGCCCGAACCCATGTCCGAGTGCACGAGCACTACGCTACGCCTGAACCGCCTGACCGCCGCAGGAAGGGTGTCGCGGATATCGCCCAGAATGAGATGCTTGCGATCGGGGACACAGTTGGAGAAAGCCTTAACCCGCCGGTCAAAGACGAAAATCTCATGCTCTGGGAGCAACGCCCGTAGGTGATCGTAGGTGCGGCCGTTGCCGAGGCCCAACTCTAGAACCGGGCCTTCAAGACCGCGCACTAGGTCGGCGGCAAGATCTAGGCAGTTGCGCTGCGCCTCCAGGCGGCGGATGAAGCTGTCGAGACGGCTTGCGACATTCCGTCCCGCTCTGGTCGAGCAGGGATTGTACTGGCTTGCCCTGTGCGACGATTTAGACCACGCTCGTCGATGGTGCGTCTGCACACCGCTCTCGGCGGCCTTGGGCAATTGCCATAAGAAATACCAGCCCGGTTCGACGCCACGTGGCAAAGGAAGAGACTCGGCCTCGGCGAAGGGGATGTCCTGGTCGGAGGCGACAAGCGCTCCGGGCGTCAACAGGCGTGGCAAAGCGCGGGCGACGACGCGGGACGTAGCGGCGGTCGCTTCTTCATCGGCCGACCCGAAGTCAGCATGCGCCAGCACTGCTACAGGGCCAAGGCGCGTGAGGGCGAGACCCAACGTCTCCTGGAAATCTCCCAGGAAAAGATGCACCCTACCTGGAACACAATCTGGATGCGCGGCGACCTCACGCTCGAACACAAAAATCTCGCGACCTAAACCCTCGTTTGTCAGAAGCTGGCCTAGGTGGTGGTATGTACGCCCGTTACCCAGACCCAATTCGAGTATCGGACCAGGCCTGGTTTGGATCAAGGCGACCGCATGGTCGAGGCAAGCGCGCTGCGCCTTGACGCGGCGAATTTTACGGTCGAGCAGACTCATCGCAGTTCTCCGTCAGGTGAATCAGCCCTTTCTTTGCTGGCGATGAAGCTCGCACGCTGGTCCTTGTATCACATTTTCCAGCCTCTATGCCATGAGGCACATAAATTCGAGGGTGATCTTTGGAAGGGGTTTCATACTCGAACAATTCCCCGTCGGAGATCTTGCATTTTGCAATACGATGGTTTTCCATCCAAATTTCTAGACGATGTCTTCAAAAAGCTAGGGCGATTCTGTTGAGCGCGTGCTTAATCACGGAACTTTGATACAGACTGACATCCGATAAAGTATCCTCGTGTTACCAATTGCCATTCACCGTTTGGTTTATCGCCTGTCACCAGCATTTGTACGTACTCGTCTCAAGGACCTGACTCCATTCGGTGTGAATCGTTTCTCCTTGATACTGCCCAATGGTCAAACCCTTATATTTGATCATTCGGAATGTTCCAAGATTCTAAGACGATTTGCGTGGAAGCATATTCATGGGTACGAACCCTACACGATACGCTTGTTTCACGCATTGGCTAGACGGGCATTCGGCGTCCTGGATATTGGTGCTTATTTCGGTCTATATGCCCTGATTGCAGCGAAGACCAATCCTAAGGCCATCGTTCATGCTTTTGAGCCCGTGCCACAAAATCTTGAGCTGCTGCGTCACTTTCTTGAGCTGAACAACTGCGCCCACGTGTTCGTTCATCCCATCGCCATTGCCCGCGAATCAGGTAATGCAACCCTGTATATTCCTGACCAGCGGAAAAGCGCCTTGCCCCCAACCGGATCGCTCAAGAACTGTTTTCTGCCCGGCGAAAGGTTTGGCGGCCGCAGTGCGCAAGCGGTGCAGGTGCGCACCAAACCGCTGGATTCAATGATCGAGGAAGAGTTTATCAGACACATCGACCTTGTGAAGATCGATACCGAAGAGACCGAACATGACGTCATTTTGAGCGGAGAAAAAATGTTTCAGAGTTATCGACCGGATATCGTCATGGAGATCATTTTCTGCAACCCACACGTGGCTGAAGCGCTTGCCTTCTTGCGTAAACTTGGTTATCGATTCTTTCATATCGATCCGTCCGGACTGTCTCCTTTTGATGAACACCGTCCAAGCTACGGGAAGCAAAACGGCGCTACCGAAGATCTTGTTTATTGCGAGATATTTTGTACTTGCCGAGCCGACTCAGACCTGCCTCGGTATTAACCAGTACCTCTGAATTCAGTCTAATAGCAGCAAGGACAGCGAAAAGGCGACCTGCCGAAAGACCCTAAGCAGACGCACGCCTGTATTTGTATCCTGGGCGGAAAAATTGAGGCTGATCCGCATGTTGGACCACGATGCGCCCCCTGCGTACAATACTTCAGTAAAATCGTCCATCTGATATAAGCATTACCATTTTGCTTGAGGGTCTCAAAAGCTTGTCGGCAGATTGAGTGCTGTGCCGAGGTGATTCCTTTATGACTCGTAATAAGCTGTACCTGTGGTTCTGGCTGTTGACTGCAGCCGCTGCGGCGACTTCGCAGTCGACAACATGGGTCGAGCCGCCAATGCTCGCAGACCGAGTTGCGAAGGGAGAGCTTCCGCCGATCGCAGAGCGGCTGCCGAATCATCCAAGCGTGGTATCGTTCAATGAGTCGGGTGAGTCGTCGGGGCAGTACGGCGGCGATCTTCGGACGCTGATGGGCAGGGCCAAGGATGTACGCCTGATGGTGGTTTACGGCTATGCGCGGCTGGTGGGATACGACCGGAACTACCGACTGGTCCCCGACATCCTTGAGAACATAGATGTTACGGAGGGCCGATCATTCACCCTGCGTCTGCGCAAGGGCCATCGTTGGTCGGACGGCCACCCCTTCACCTCGGAGGATTTCCGCTACTACTGGGACGACATCGTCAACAACGAGGAGCTGTCACCCTTTGGACCGCCGAGGGTACTGCTGGTAGACGGAGTGCGCCCTAAATTCCAGCTCATCGACGAGACGACGGTCCGTTACACTTGGTCGAAGCCTAATCCCTTCTTCCTACCGGCGCTGGCAGGCGCTCGACCTGAAACGATCTACGGGCCGGCGCATTACCTAAAGAAGTTCCATGCGGGTTACACGGACATTAAGAAGCTTGAAGCGATTGCCAAGGCTGAGGGTCAACGGAACTGGGTGTCCGTGCACACATCGCGCTTCAGGCCGTACAAGAACATCAACCCGGATCTCCCCACGCTTCAGCCCTGGGTAAACACCACGTCCATGCCCTCCCAGCGGTTCGTGTTCTTGCGCAATCCGTACTACTACCGAGTCGACGAGAAGGGCAAGCAGCTGCCTTATATCGACCGCGTGATCATGAACATCGCCGACGGCAAGCTGATACCGGCCAAAACGGGTGCGGGAGAAAGCGACCTGCAGGCCCGTCACCTCAACTTTAGTGACTATACATTTCTCAAGAAAAGCGAACACCGTACCGAGAACAGGGTCCACTTGTGGCACACGACAAAGGGCGCACACATCGCGTTGTTCCCCAACCTGAATGTGGAGGATCCCGGCTGGCGAAACTTGATCCGTGACGTCCGATTTCGGCGGGCGTTGTCCCTTGCCATTGACCGCCACGAGATCAACCAGGTGATCTATCTCGGGTACGCCAAGGAAGGGAACGACACCGTGTTTCTATCCAGCCCCCTGTACAAACCGGAATACCGAACCGCCTGGGCCCAGTTCGACCTTAAGAAGGCCAACGCATTACTCGACGAACTGGGATTGACCCAGCGAAACCACCAGGGCATCCGCCTACTTCCGGATGGTCGACCGATGAACATAATCGTCGAGACGGCGGGCGAGGATGAGCAACAGATCGACATACTGGAACTCATCGCCGACACCTGGCTCCAGGCTGGTATCAAGTTGTTCAATAAGCCGCTACAGCGAGAAGTGTTTCGCAATCGTATCTATTCGGGCAAGACTCTGGTTTCAGTATGGGGCGGGCTGGAAAACGGCTTGCCAACTGCCGACATGAGCCCACGCGAGCTTGCCCCCACTGCTCAAGATCAGTTGCAATGGCCGAAGTGGGGTCAATTCTATGAGACTGGTGGCGTATCAGGGGAGCCCGTCGATCTGGCGGAGGCCAAGGAGTTGTCGCGTCTGAACAGCGAGTGGTTGACCGTGGCCGATAGCAAGGCGCGGGGGGCGATTTGGCACCGAATGCTTGAGATACGCACCCACCAAACCTTTAGCATTGGAATCGTGTCTGGGGTCCCGCAACCGGTCGTAATCAACCAAAGACTGCGCAACTGCCCCACCAAGGGCGTGTATAACTGGGACCCGGGCGCACACTTCGGCATCTACCGGCCGGATACATTCTGGTTTGCTAAGAGCTGAGCCGGACGGCCCGATTCCTCCCAGGGACGTTCTGCGAGTTTATCCGCCGACCTTCATTTCCAATACGATAACGATTGTCACCGAGACGAGTATTCAGTATCAGTTAGTCACGCGCTCATAAACTTCGAACGGACTTAGATATGAGTTCGAGCGCATTAATAATCAAAGCTGACCGCGACTACGTCCTCGGGTTTGTTGGGCCTGTCAGATCTCGACTCATCCACATACTGCCCGTCAAAGTCCTGATGGACGCCACAGTAGTAGAGACATGACTTGGGGGCCGTTGACGCTCTTACCCACAATTGCTTGAGTTCACGCCATTTCGGAGACGCAAAGATCTCATGAATGGAATGCGTTTTCAGGTCGAAATGCTCACGGTTCTTGTAAAACCAGGAAGTGGTGTCAGATGACTCACAGGAAGTGCAAGGATAGAAATACCCTAAGGCCGTAATCGCCAAATCTTTACCGAAGAGGCATTTCTGTTGTACTGATACCTGTCTATCAAAATCATCAGTCGAAGCATTACTATCCATGAGCGCCCGTATTCTTCTGCGATTTCTGGTGACGACCCCAATATAATCCTCATTCTGAGGAGCAAGCGGGTCTTTTTGCCTAAAACGACCACTCTTTTTGAACGTTAAGTCACGCACGCCAATGTCTTTGGCTAAAGCTTGCGCCTGCTCTATTTGATGTTCATTGTGACTAAAAACGATGAACTTCCAACTAACCGGTACCTTCGGGGCACACAGTTTCATGGCTGTAATGATATCTTGCCACCTCGCGTTTACGCGGTAGATATGGTTGGTATCCTCCAATCCATCAACTGAAAAATTGATGACGTCACTGTCGTCTAATATTTCGCACGTTTCTTCCCACCAACCCGGCTTTCTGTGACTCCCGTTGGTTTCCACACATAGCTTAAGACCCGCATCTTTAAGGTGACGTATAACGTCATGAAAGTCACGGTGATAAATACAGTCGCCGTAGGCCCCACAGAGGTTTACCCGTAAGCCCTTGAATTTGTCCATCTCAGTTAAGGGAAAGACATTTTCCAGAACCGAAAGTGGGAGGTCTGTGAGATGTTCCTTGATCCAAGGGTTGTTCGTCCTAGGGCATTCCGGACAAGCGAGAGTGCACCTGTTCGTGATCTCGACGTTGAACGATTTGACCGGAACATCAAAGAACTTCATGATGGCCTCTGAAAGGATAAACGTGACCGATTCAAGCGGGGTAGTCTAACTAATGCATAAGCCCGTGTCGACGGCGCGAGTGCGTACACACCCGCTTGGTGTTCCGCCGAAATAGCGTCAGCTGCTGTCAAAATCCGTGATGGAAAGCGGCAAGTGTGCCTTCCAAAATAATCCCGCTTGTCGCGTCAGACGCAGTTTGGAGGAGTGAGTAATGACTGAGAATAACGACAAGGTGGAAATCCACCGCGGGCTCAAGGGCGTGTATTTCGACCGCTCGCCCGCAACCTTCATCGACGGTCGCGTCGGTGAGCTACGCTACCGCGGTTACTCAATTCACGATCTTGC
>JBHIDJ010000123.1:0-8521 GCA_046760105.1 Acidiferrobacterales bacterium
TATTACGCGGTCGGCGGTCTCGCCTGTCATGAACGGCATGACAACGCTTCCAAATCCGTCAAAGGGCTACTGTTGGGCGCCGTTGCCAGTTGGCTCGGGGTTTTTCTGTGGGCGACGTTTTACAAAGGCTCCCCCGTGGCCATGGGAGCGGTGATGGGTATCGTCGCCATGGTTTGCGTTCTTATCACGAAGTGGCGCTTCTTCGGAGATTACCAATTCATCGCCATGCCGCAAGCATTCTTGGGGGCCACGATTTATTTCGGTTTGCTCAACACCTTCATGATAGCGAAAGGTGTCCCTGACGGTGTGCTTTTTGGGTGGGTGCAATCCCTGGTAGTGAAAGGCGGCGCCCAGCCCAATGTCGCCGGGGTTCTTGCCGTGTTTTCAGTCGTTGCTGGCGTTCTCCTCGGGTTTATCCACCAACGCCTATCCCTTTATATCGTTCGAGTCATCAAGCCCTCGGGCGAAACCCCAGATGGTGCAACGGTAAGTGGAAAAACCGAATCTCCATGAGATTGCACAAGCACTGCGAGACGCTGGCGTCCCGCCAAGCTTAAGCGCAGCCGAATCGCGCCTGCTCGTGCAGATCTGGCGGCTCCTCGCCGACGGCCTCCCGGTATCGCCGGCGCAAGTAGAAGAGTTAGTCTCGAAGCTCGATCTTGCCCCCGACGCTGCGCACTCCACTGTAAAGCGGATGAGTGAGCGCGACGACGACGGCAACATAAGGGGATTCGTTGGCTTATCGCTCAATAACCATCCCCATCGATTCCAGGTGAATGGTCATGTGTTATCGACCTGGTGTGCGTGGGATTCGCTCTTCCTTCCGCCCGCACTCAAGCGAACGGCACACGTGGAGTCGCCGTGTCCTCGGACCAAAAAGGTAATCCGGGTGACGATAACACCCGATAAAGTCGAGCACTACGATCCCGCGACCGCCGTGCTGTCCATGGTCAAACCCAGAACGACCAAGAAGGGGTTGGAATCCGCCGAGGAGACATGGATGGCTTTTTGTCACTACGTGCACTACTTCAGTTCTGCTCAAGTCGCCTCTGCGTGGTTCTCGGGCAAAGACGTCGATTCCGCCATTCTCTCGATCGAGGAGGGTTACCAGCTCGGGCGCCTAGCGTTTAAGGAGATTATCGATCGTAATTAATAGCGGAGTGCTATGGACCTCGAGGGACGCGAGTATTCGGTCAATATAGAAGATGTGAAATAGCTTTCTTGTTGCGCGGGGTGAATCGGAAATGGTGAAACAAATCGTCGGTTCTGTGGGTTCTGTCCTGAGTGGGGCTTGCTGTCTCGGCTTCGCACCCTTTATTGCGGGGCTTTCAGCGATTGGCGCGGGTTTCCTCGTTAACGACCTGGTGCTGATACCTCTGTTTGTCGTCTTTCTTGGCATCACGCTTTGGGCATTGTGGACATCGCGGAAGAGACATGAGCGCGATGGGCCGTTCTTTATCGGCACAGCAGGCGCTGTTGTTGCCTTTGCGGCACTATGGTTTTTCGCACCGCTCTCCTACGCGGGGCTTGCGGTATTGGTTGCAGCGTCGGTGTGGGATATCGTGCTATTGCGTCAACGTCAGCAGGCGTCTGCAACTTGAAGTGACGGTCGAACTGCCGCCGATGCGATGACAACTCTTAGAGGGGAATCGAGTCGCCATCGCCGTGGCTACCTGTATGCACTGCTCGCGGTGGTCACGTGCCCGTGCCACTTGCCGGTGTTCGCGGTGTTGCTGTCCGGCAGTGCCGTGGGCGCTTTTCTGAGTGATCACTTCGGAACGGCACTCACAATATTTTCCTTGCTCTTTGTTTTCTCGCTCGCAGCAGCGCTGCGCGTTCTGCGTGGTAAGCAAGCGCACGGTAATTGAGCCTACAGGCGGCCGCTTTCACAAAGAAACCGGTCTGTTGGCGAGGCATACAACACGGGACGCAACGCGCCATGGCGAGAGCTTCTAGTTTTGCCACATGGGAGGCCACATGAAGAACGCCTTTGATCTGATTGTGATCGGAACTGGATCGGCTGCTGCGGGTGTCGCCAGTCGATGCCGAGATGCAGGCTGGAGTGTAGCCATTATCGATTCGCTTCCGTATGGTGGGACCTGCGCGCTGCGCGGTTGTGACCCAAAGAAAGTCCTGGTCGGCACTACTGAGGCACTCGATAGAGTACGCCGGATGAAAGATAAAGGCGTCACGGCCGACGGGGCCAAGATGGATTGGTCAGACCTGATGCGGTTCAAGCACACCTTCACCGATCCGGTTCCCGCAAGCAATGAAGAATGGTTCGCCCAAGCCGGTATCGAGATGTACCACGATCACACCCACTTCATAGGTCCCACACAGATCCAGGTCGGCGATGAGGTATTGGAAGGTAAATACGTGCACATCGCCACGGGCGCGCGACCGGCAGACCTTGCTTTTCCAGGCCAAGCGCATGTCATCACCAGCACCAAGTTCCTGGAACTCAAGGAGTTTCCACGCAGAGTGGTCTTCATAGGCGGGGGGTACATCTCGTTCGAGTTCGCCCACGTTTCCGTGCGCGCCGGTGCCCAGGTCACGTTACTTCACCGCAGTGCACGACCGCTCAAGGGGTTTGATCCTGATCTGGTGACCCTGTTGGTTGAGCAGACACGGAAACTGGGTGTCGATGTGCAGCTTGGGGCCGAGGTTTGCGGCATTCAGCGCGCAGGCGACAGCCATACGGTGGAGGTCTCTACATCGACCGGGAAGCGGTCCTTTGAGGCTGATCTCGTGGTACACGGCGCCGGGCGGGTTCCGGATATCGACAATCTCGGCCTGGAGAAGGCCAATGTCGAGTATGACCGACGCGGGGTGCGGGTAAACGAATTCTTGCAGAGCGTCTCAAGCCCTGGCGTCTACGCCGCGGGAGACTGTGCCGCAACGGAAGGCCCTTCCTTAACCCCGGTCGGCAGCTACGAGGGGGCGGTCGTGGCGGCGAACCTGCTCGAAGGCAACGACACCAGGGTAGCCTACCCGCCCATTCCCAGTATCGTTTTTACCATCCCGCCGCTCGCCTCGGTGGGTCTTCAGGAAGCGAAAGCGCGGGAGCAAGGACTAGCGTTTGAGACGCATTTTGAGACAACTAGCACTTGGTACTCCTCCCGGCGAATCGGCGAGGAGTACTCTGCTTACAAGGTATTGGTAGAGGAAGAAACTGGATGCATACTGGGGGCCCACCTGCTGGGATCGAACGCCGAAGAGCTGATCAACCTGTTCACCATGGCCATGAGGGGATCGATGAACGCCAAGGACATCAAAGAAATAATCTTTGCGTATCCGACTTACGCCTCTGATATGGGTTACATGATCTAAAGTTTCTCAAGTTCAAGTGTCCACTACGCGACAAACTGTGAAAATGGAAGGAGGTGCCCGATGCAGATACATTGGCTTACTCCAAAGGAGACATTGAAAGCACTTGGAGTCGGCGTACTCACGGCAGTGCTCTTATCCGCCGTCATGGTGCCGGCATTTAAATTGGGCATCGCCCCGATGCCAAAGCCCCCCAGCCTCGCTTTTGCCCAGGTCCTTCTCGGTCCGAACGTGCCGCTTGCGGTAGGCCTGCTGTTTCATGTTGCCTACGTAACCTTCTGGGGGCTCGTTTACGTGATGCTCTTCCGGGATCATTTGACCTTCTTGAATGCGCTGTGGCTGGGCCTCGCCCTTTGGGTCGTGGTCTTGGTGTTCTTCTTCCCCGTCGTTGGCTGGGGATTCCTGGGCCTTGGGATCGGCCCCAAGTTGATTCCTGCCTCGTTGGTACCACACCTTCTTTTCGCGGTATTTCTGTGGGGGTTGTGCCGACTGGGTTTCAAGAAATGACCTGACGAGATACGCGCGGCTTAGGTTTAAACCGGACCCTATCAGGCTAACCAACATTCCGCGCTGGTCTTTTGTGGTGCACTCTGCGGCAAAACCACAGTTATTTACAGCAAGCCACAACACGGTGGAGCCCGGTAGGGGTCTTGATTCAATTATTGTTGTGTGTTGTGGTTTCTTGTAGTTTGTTGGCTGCCGGGGATTCGCAATCAGCAGGGCTGGGCGGTGCGGCTTATCGGGGGCGTTAGCTATTAGGGAATCTGAGTATGTTTAAGATAGCGGGTAGATTTCAGTTCGTTAGCCTTTTATTGGTTGCTTTTTTCAGTGGAATTGTTCATGCGGAAACGGGTAAAGCGCCTGACCCCAAGGCTGTCGTACTCGGTAACAAACTTTATGAAAAGCATTGTCAAGTTTGTCATCAGAAAGATGGCGTTGGGGAAAACCCGATTCCTTGGAGTATACGCAACCCAGAATACCTCACAGCCATGCCTTTAAATGAGACATCACATGCCTGGCACCATAGCGATGAGGAGTTGGTAAAGATGATTCGTGAGGGTCTGCGCAGAACGAATCGCATGCCCGCCTGGAAGAGCGTTCTTTCTGAAAAAGAGGCTTATGATATCGTTTCTTATATAAAGAGCTTATGGAGTCCAAGGATTATTGCCTGCCAAGGACCTAAACATATGAGCTGTATGTGAACTGCGGACTGACGATTTAAATCGAATGACAGCATGAGTTTCCTTGAAAAAGTGTCAGTTCACGTCAATTCGTGTCGCGAGCGTGACCTCGCCGGTAAAAACGAGTAACGAGTCACGTCCCACAACCAACGGCTCACGCGAAATACGCTCCGCCGGTGCCGACGATGATTGTGATTAGTCCCAGGACTAGATTAATCGCGATGAGTACGCGTATCTGGTTGAGCTGTTTGCCGGCAGTGTCAAAATCCGCCTTCGCAAGGGCGCGATTCAAACGCCGGTAAGGCGCGAAAAACACGTGCAGGAAAATAAGTATCATCAGAATTCCGATCGCCTGCATGACGTGCACATAGATACCTACGTTTGCGAAACCTTCAAAGGCGAAAAGAATCATCCAGTAACCGGTGACCAGCAACAGTACTACGGCACCCCAGACCCAGGGAAAGAACCGAGCGAAGGTGCGCGACCAAAGTGAGAGGCGCTGTGGTGGCGCAAGGTCTAAGGCTGCCGGCCGCAGCGCCATGTACGCGAAAAACATGCCCCCTACCCAAATGACCGCGGCCAATACATGCAAGGTTATGGCGATCGGCATGATGCCCCCCATATGTTTAGACAATGATCAGGTTTTAGTTCATTGCGCGGGTATTCCACGCGTCGTCCTTGGCGAGGTTCTTTATTCGCATCGGCAGTATAGGCAAGTCGACCATAGCGGTCGAGGAGGGCTGGCCGTTGAGCTTTTGGTACACGAATCCTGGAAGAATGAGCAACTCTCGATACCAGCCGGAGGCTGAAAACTCACCCCCAATCGGGTAAAGTCCCCGTTTCCGCTGTGGGCGTACCCTATAGCGATGAAAGGAAAAGCCTATGCGCGATTACAAGATTGCCCCCTCCATTCTTTCGGCTGACTTCGCTCGTCTAGGGGAGGAAGTGAACGATGTGCTTGAAGCCGGCGCCGATATGGTCCATTTCGATGTCATGGACAACCACTACGTTCCCAACCTGACGATTGGGCCGGTGGTGTGTGAGGCTCTGCGCAAGCATGGAGTGACCGCCGACATTGACGTACACCTTATGGTAAAACCGGTCGACCGCATCATCCCGGACTTTGCCAAGGCCGGTGCCACCTATATTACCTTTCATCCCGAGGCGACCGAACACATCGACCGCTCGCTGCAACTCGTTCGCGATCAAGGTTGTAAATCCGGATTGGTATTTAATCCGGCCACGCCACTTGACCACCTAAGGTACGTGCTGGACAAGGTGGATATGGTGCTACTCATGTCGGTCAATCCCGGGTTTGGTGGACAGCAGTTTATTCCCGGCGTGTTGTCGAAGTTGCGCGAGGCGCGTGCAATCATTGAGGAAAGTGGATCGCGCATTCGCTTGGAGATTGACGGTGGCGTTAAAGTCGAAAACATCCGCGAAATCGCCGAGGTGGGTGCGGACACCTTTGTCGCCGGATCTGCCATCTTTAGTACCGACGATTACAAGGCTACGATCGAGGCCATGCGTGCCGAGCTGGCGAAGGCGCGACAAGGATAAAGTCTGTCCCACACCAGTGCGGCGAGGCGAAAAAAGCCCAACGCAGAGGCGCGAAGACGCAAGGGTTCCGGATCTAAAGAATTCAACATTACTCGTTCATTTGCGTGTGTTGCAAATAATAGCTTGCGACCCCCCGCTGCAATACCTGGGCGCGGACTGTGCCGACGCGGAGGGGGCGGAGTTCTTGATAAGTTATACTTTGCGGCCTTTGCGCCTTAGCGTCTTTGCGTTGAGTTGTTATCGTTAACGAGCGTCGAGTATGAGCAGCCGCTTCGCGTGCCCATTGGCGGTAAAGGTTGTGATCATGGATCTGGACGGCACGCTTGTCGACACTGCCCCGGACATCGCCGCCAGCACAAACGCTATGCTCCAGGATCTCGGTTTGCCCACCCATGACCAAGATACCATCGCTACGTGGATCGGGAGTGGCGCAAGCCGGCTTGTCAGACGGGCGTTGACGGAGGCGATGGACGGTGAACCGCCGAAAGATGTCTACGAGCAGGCTTACCGGTTATTTCTACAGCAGTACGGTGAACGGGTCTCCCGCGAGAGCCGGTCTTATCCCGGTGTGATCGAGGCGTTGGCGGCTCTGCAGGCGACGGGTTTCGGGCTCGCGTGTATCACCAACAAACCAGACGTATTTACAACCCGGTTATTGAAGGACCTTGAACTGCATGGGTACTTCGAGCTCATAGTCAGTGGCGATACGCTCACGGCACGCAAGCCTGATCCGTTGCCCTTGCTGCATGCTTGTGAATATTTCGGCGTTGCCCCGGAACACGGCGTGCTCGTAGGCGACTCCGCAAACGATATTGAGGCAGCCCACGCGGCAGGGATGCCTGTAATTTGCGTGACATACGGTTATAATCGGGGCGTTAACGTGCGGGAACTGGATCCCGCAGCTGTCATCGACAGCTTGACCGAATTACCGACGTATATTCGCCCATATAGATAAGTAGCCCACTGCCCATGCGCACTGCTGGAGCGAACAACATAAACAGGTACGACACGTATTGGCGATGGCGTAAGCCGACCGCCCGCTAGTGTGTGCTTTTCGTTTATGTTGCGATCCAGTGGTGATACATGTCATTAACCAAATCTGAATTCGATCAATACGCGGCTCAAGGATTTAATCGCATCCCGTTGATGCGTGAGGTCTTGGCGGATCTGGACACGCCGCTCAGCACCTACCTTAAGCTCGCCAGCGGCCCGTATTCCTACCTTTTTGAGTCTGTTCAGGGCGGCGAGAAATGGGGTCGTTATTCCATTATCGGTCTGCCGTGTCGCACTGTTTTGCGCGCCCTCGGAAATGAGGTCACGGTCGAACGCGACGGCGAGGTCGTTGAGCGTGCGAACGTTGATGATCCTTTGGAATACGTGCGCCAGTTCAAGGCGCGTTACCACATGCCCGAGATCGGCAACTTGCCACGCTTTACCGGTGGTCTGGTAGGTTACTTTGGCTATGAGATGGTGCGATTCATCGAGCCCAGACTGGGCGCACTCGACAAGCCCGATGCGATCGGCGCGCCCGATATCCTGCTTTTGGTCTCGGACGAGGTCGTCGTGTTCGATAATCTTGCGGGCAAGTTATATGTGGTCATTCACGTAAACCCAGAGATCGAGGATGCTTATGCGAAGGCATGCCAGCGCTTGGACGCGTTGATCACTCAGCTTCGGGATGCGGTACCGGTGCTTGCGTCAGCGTCGACATCTCGACGAATCGCCGAGACCGATTTCGTTTCCGGTTTCACCCGCGAGCCGTTCGAAGCGGCAGTGGAGAGATCGCGCGAGTACATTCGGGAAGGCGACATCATGCAGGTGGTGCTGGCGCAGCGGTTATCTATACCCTTCGACTCGCCGCCGATCGATCTGTACCGCGCGTTGCGCACCTTGAATCCGTCGCCGTATATGTATTTCCTCAATCTGAAGGACTTTTATATTGTTGGCTCTTCACCGGAGATCCTGGTGCGATTGGAGGAGGACGTGGTGACCTTGCGCCCCATTGCTGGCACGCGCCGGCGCGGTAGAGATGAGGCCGACGATCAGCGCTTGGAACAGGAGCTGTTGGCTGATCCCAAGGAGCGCGCCGAGCATTTGATGCTGATGGACTTGGGACGCAACGACGTCGGTCGCGTTGCCAAGGTGGGTAGCGTTCAGGTTACGGAGCAGATGGTGATCGAACGTTACTCCCACGTGATGCACATCGTCTCCAACGTTGTGGGTGAGCTGCGGGACGGCATGGATGCAGTAGACGTTCTAAAGGCGACGTTTCCGGCTGGCACGGTGAGTGGCGCGCCCAAGGTACGCGCCATGGAAATCATCGATGAGCTCGAATCTGTGAAGCGCGGTGTCTACTCCGGCGCGGTCGGCTATGTATCGTGGTCGGGCAACATGGACACAGCCATTGCCATTCGCACCGCAGTTATCAAGGGCAACACGTTGTACATCCAAGC
>JBHIDJ010000124.1:0-8277 GCA_046760105.1 Acidiferrobacterales bacterium
GGGTCCGGGGCATCGGGATCATCGACGATCAAGACCAAGCTTTTTGTTCCGTCAGGTAGCCCGATCCATGCCAGATCAGGCGAGATATCTTCATCGTCACAGGTGTAACGCTTCGGAATCTCGCCGTCATGTGAAAAGGCCGAGGACGTGATTGTCAGTGCCATCGGAACACCTCCACTTGATGTTTCTTGTCTGCCCGTCTCCGACGCAACAGATTCAGCCACGCCGAAAGCCACAAGGATCGCCAGTCCAACGACCCAATAAGTACTAGACCTGTCGCGCACCGCCACACAAACACTTAATTTAAAGAAAATCCTACCCCTTTCAGAACTCAACAAGAAGTCCCTTGCAGCGCGAGAGGGTGTTTTCCGCTACTCAAGCCACAGCCGCTAGCTGAAGCGAAGTCGTGTCTCTGGCAGAATTGCTGTGCTGTTTCGACACAGTTCACCGGTAGTGTCTGTCATTCACAAAAACCGATATTAGACGACGAGCTTACCATGACGGAAGCGCAAGCGAGAATATATAGAGAAAAGTTAACCTTCCCGAATCAGGAGGGCCAACAACTAGCAGCTCTCCTCGAGAAACCTGAGACTGAACCTGCCGCGTGCGCGCTGTTCGCGCATTGCTTTACCTGTTCTAAGGATGTCGTAGCGGCCACCCGCATCAGTCGCGCCTTGGCCGTCAAGGGCATCGCTGTGGTGCGCTTTGATTTCACAGGGTTGGGAAATAGCGAAGGCGATTTCGCTAACACCAATTTCTCCTCGAACGTGGCTGACCTGCTTGCTGCTGTCGACTACATGCGGCAGGCGTTAAAAGCCCCGGCCGTCCTCATTGGTCATAGTCTCGGTGGCGCAGCCGTGTTGTCAGCCGCCGGAAAGATCCCGGAGGCCAAGGCTGTCGTTACGGTTGGGGCACCGGCTGATCCAGCGCACGTGAGCCACCTCTTCGAAGCGAATCTCGATGAGATCAAGGTTCGGGGGCAGGCGACCGTAAACCTGGCTGGCCGAAAATTTACGATCAGCAAACAATTCCTGGACGACATTGCCGACCAGGCGCTCCACCAGCAAATCCGGGAGATGCGAAAGGCGCTGCTGGTCCTTCATGCGCCCTGGGATGAGATCGTCCCAATAGACAACGCGGGCCGCATTTTTGAAGCCGCCAGACACCCGAAAAGTTTCATTTCCCTGGACGACGCCGATCACCTTCTTAGCCGGAAGCAAGATTCACAATACGTTGCCGAGATGATCGCTGCCTGGGCCGGCAGGTATATCCCCGCCGCGGAAAAAGCCGAGGACAGCAGCGCTCGCCCCGAATTGAAGTCAGGGAAAGTGCTGGTCAGAGAAACGGACGGCACATTTGGTCAGGACATCTTTACGGACACACACCATCTGTCGGCGGATGAACCGGTGGGCAATGGCGGACGAGACACCGGTCCGGATCCCTATGAACTGTTACTGGCGGGCTTGGGAGCGTGCACGAGCATGACCGTGCGTATGTACGCAAGCCACAAGAAGCTGCCGCTGGATAAGGTGTCGGTAAAGCTGAGTCATACGAAGATCCATGCTGAAGATTGCGAGCACTGCGAGACGAGGGAAGGAAGGATCGATCGCATCGAGAGAGAGCTTTTCGTCGAAGGGGAACTTACACCTGAGCAGCGCGAGAAACTTCTCGAGATTTCAAACAAGTGTCCGGTGCACAGGACCTTACGCTCGGAAATCGATATCCAGACAACGTTACGATAGTACAGAGTTATTCGACGAGGGGACACATGCTTGCTGCTTGAACTACTCAACGCGAAGGCGCAAAGACGCGAAGGAATTTTAAGTCAGAAATCCTTTGACAACAAAAACTTTCCTACTCCGTGCCCCTGAGCTCCCTACGTCTTTACCAGGTACGCAGCTGAAAACACAAGAGTGGATCCCGAGACGAGGACACAAAGACTCTCATGCAAGAAAAATCTTTGCGCCTTTGCGTCTTTGCGTTGGAAGTTCAGTTCGGC
This sequence comes from Acidiferrobacterales bacterium, assembly GCA_046760105.1. GTDB lineage: Bacteria > Pseudomonadota > Gammaproteobacteria > Acidiferrobacterales > SPGG2 > JBHIDJ01. The sequence goes on from JBHIDJ010000124.1 coordinate 2,000, forward strand.
CGGGGGAGCTTGAACAGGACACCGTTATAGTTGAGCACCACTCCTTCCTGCACGATTTGCTCGAGTCGGATACGGTTCTTTATGCGTTCGCCTCGACGGTACTGACGATTGTCGATATACACCAGATTCTCGGACTCATCGGCGGAGTAAAGATGAACATTCAACACCATATCGGGAATCTTGTCCCGAAAATCATCGGGCATTTGCCGTAGGAATGGCACGGAACCCCATTCTATCTGCTCCTGGTTCGCGTCACGAGACGGCTTGCTGCTAGCACTAACTGGCGCTGTGACGGCTGGCGCCTTTGTGCTCGCGACTTTTTTCTTGGCCGCGTGCCGCTTCTTCCTGGTCTTGGCAACTTTTTTGGATCGGGTCTTTGAGGACCGAACTCGCGTCTGCTCTGCCAAATTGCCGACTGGAGGTCTGACAACCGGTGTCTCAACCGGAGGCAGCGGTTTCGCCGCTTTCGCAGGTTCCGATTTGTCCGGTTTAGGTGGTGGCGCCTGCTCAGGCTCTACCGCGATGTTGGCGACACCATCCTTGGCAGGCCGCGGATCGGCGGCGGAATCCGGACTCTTCATATACGACCATAGCCCAAGCGCTACCAATACGGCCACTATTGCAAGCCCGACCGCCAACGGCCGCGCGTATCGCTGCACATACGCGGACAGCGCTCCGCGCCCTTGACTGGGGGTTAGAATGCTAATGACGTCGTGCTGTTGTTCTGATTTCTTCAGCGCATCAAGTATGTACGACATGGTTATCCTGAGCTTGCGTCGGGCACCTGCCACAGCATCGGCGGCGCATTATCAACGTCGTAGGTATTCAGCTGGATCATCGTCAAACTGCCAACCACACCATCGGCAACGAGATGATGGTCGCGTTGAAACGCCTTGACCTGGGCCTCTAGCGCTCTGTCGAATACATTCTTTCTAGACACCTTCGGGCTACCGTTATACCGTGCCAGGATATTACTTAACCATGCGACCGATCGACCGCGCATACCGCGGCGCAGAACGCGCGGCTTTTGCAGAGGTGGTCTCCACAACAGCAAGAATTGCCCATACCAGTATTTGTCGACTTCACTGAGCGGAAAGCTGTACTGTTGACCGTCGAAATCGGCCAAGACTTCGTCATGGTCTAAGGATGCGACCAAAACATGGTGTCTTTTCCCCTCGCCATCAAGAAGTTCTATCACTGCGGGACGATTGAATTGGCGTAGATTGTTCCACGTACCCGTTTTGAAGATACACCGAAGGCCGGTTTCCTGTGCACGTGCGCACCCAGTATTCCCCTTTAGACTGTCATAGTCCAGACCCCAGCGCGCAAACAAGCCGGCAAAAGCCGAGTCTGTGTCTGTCGGAATCGTTGGATCCGCCAACAGCGCTGCTAATTCAGGCCGCTTGGTTTCCTTCTCGATTGGGGGTTCGACTTCTACTGGTGATTGTTGCGGGGCAGGGGCCTCAAACTCGCTCGGCGGCTTAGCGTCTGCGGTCATTGTACCCAAGCTTATAGCTTGATCGTCGGCGTCACGATCCGTTGGTGCTGCCGATATTGCCACCTCATTACTCTGCATTTCCTGCTCGGATACCGGCGCGAACTGCCAACCCCACACGATCAACGCTACCCCTAGGGCGGCGGGTACCAAGATGGCCGGCCGCAGCAGAAAGTGTTTGGGGACGACTTGGCCGACCTGACCGGCTGCGCGGCGCACCAACTTTGCGTTCGCGCTTGTCTTGCCGCGGGCGTAGGCCCCAAGTAGCGCCCGATCACAGATAATGTTTATCACTCGTGGGACTCCGACGGACAACCTGTGCACCCAACGCATGGCCGATGGCGCAAATAAAGGCGATTTCGCGCCTGCCACCAGACATCGATGCACGATGTACTCTGAAGTCTCGTGTGCAAATAGCGACCCCAAGTCGTAACGCGCGGTAATGCGCTGCGCCAATTGGCGCATATCGTCCTGCGCCAACAGACTGTTTAACTCCGGTTGTCCGACCAGGAGAATCTGCAGCAGTTTTTCCTTGCTCGTTTCGAGATTGGTCAGGAGGCGTAATTGCTCGAGGACGTCACGACTAAGGTTTTGTGCCTCGTCAATAATCAGCACCGTGCGTCGTCCCTTGGCGAAGTTATCCAAAACGCGAGCATTCAAACTGTCAATGAGCTCCTTAAGGGTGGCGTCACTCTTCGAATACCCAATCTGCAATTCATCACAGATGGCACCCATGAATTCACGCACCGACAAAAGTGGGTAAAGCACTAGTGCAACATCGACGTCACTGGGAAGGCGTTCCACCAATGCGCGGATGAGCATGGTTTTGCCGGTACCTACATCGCCGGTCAGCTGCACAAACCCGCCGCCCTCCGTCACACCGTAAATCAGATGCGCCAGTGCTTCCTGATGACGCCGGCTTAGGTAGAGATACCTCGGATCAGGGGCGATCGAGAAGGGATTTTCCTTGAGACCAAAATAGCGGGTGTACATGGCTTGTACTAGCTGCGCTGTACAAGGTGGCGGCCAGGATGCGGGAGTAGCTGGGCCAAATTGTGCAGGTAAAAGGATCTCCTAGAAATCATCATCGCCAGTAAATCCATGGCTGTCAAGGCCGGCCCTGCGCACAGCTGTGGGCGTGTCTAGCATCACGTAGCTGCTATCGAACAGGCTATCGCTCACGCGGCATGCGCGACCCAGGAAAACCAGTAGCGGCCGCCTCCTGACCGAAAAGAACTACGTCTCTTCTTTTCCAGGCTTAAACTCGGCGATGAGTTGCTGCTGAATGTTGGGTGGAACCGGCTCATAGTGACTGAACTCCATACTATAGGAGCCCTGACCGCCGGTGACTGACTTGAGCTTTGATTGATAGTTATTGAGCTCGCTTAACGGAACCTGTGCTGTAATGGAGACCATGCCGCCAGGTAGTGTCTCGGTATTGTTGATGCGCCCGCGCTTACCGGAAAGGTCACCCGTGATGTCACCCATGTTGGCATCTGGCGCAACTACCTCGATGTTAACGATGGGCTCAAGCGCAATTGGCTTTGCCCTAGACACTGCGCTCAAAAATGCCTTCTTTCCAGCTGCTACAAAAGCAACTTCTTTGGAGTCCACCGGGTGGTGTTTGCCGTCGTAGACGGTTACCTTAATATCCTGCAGAGGATAACCAGCGATGGCGCCTGACTCCATTACCTGACGTACACCTTTTTCGACTGCCGGAATAAACTGATTAGGAATGACGCCGCCCACAACCGCGTCGACGAACTCGAAGCCTGCACCTCTTGGTAATGGTTCAACGCGCAAAGACACCTCGCCGAACTGACCGGCCCCGCCGGTTTGCTTCTTGTGACGGTGATGGCCCTCGGCATTTGCGCCTATCGTCTCGCGATAAGGTATCTTTGGTGGGCGCGTTTCGACCTCGGCATTGTAACGATCCTTCATCTTTTCCAGCATTACCCGCAAATGGAGATCGCCCAGTCCACGGACAACCGTTTCATTCATTGCGGCGTTGTGCTCAACGGCAAAACAAGGATCCTCAGCGACCAGCTTTTGCAAGGCACTTGACACCTTCTGTTCATCACCGCGTTTCATGGATCGAATAGCGAGCCCCACCATGGGTCTGGGTAACTCCATTGGGCGTAGGTGATAGTGGTCTTCGTCATGCGAATCATGCAACACGGCATCAAATCGTATGTCCTCAACCTTCGCCACCGCACAGATGTCGCCCGGGACACCGGCATTAGTTTCCTTGTGTTCTTTGCCTTGCAGCTTTAACAGGTGCCCAACCTTGAAGGGCTTACGGGCGTCGTCGACATAAAGCTGTGTATCCTTGGTAATCGTACCCTGATGAATGCGAAACGCCCCGAGCTTGCCGACGAAAGGATCGACCGATAGCTTGAATACGTGCGCCAGTACATGTTTGTCGGGATCAGGTTTGGCCGACACTGGCTCGGCATCCGCGCCCTCACCCTTAAGGAACTCAGGGGGGTTGCCTTCCTTGGGGTTGGGCATCAACTTGGCAAATATGTCCAACAGCTCAGGAACTCCTGCACCGGAACGCGCCGAGACGAAGCAAACCGGAACCAGATGTCCTTCCCGCAGCGCCTTTTCAAACGGATCATGCAACTGTTCTGGGCTAACCTCGCCCTTCTCGAGGTAGACAGTCATCAGCTCCTCGTCCACCTCTACCACTTGGTCGACAATCTGCGTATGGGCCTCCTCAACGGAAGAGAAGTCGGCGCTCCCACCAGGATTGAAGAAGCAATCGACCACTGCGTTGCCGCCCTCGCTCGGCAGATTAATGGGCAGGCATTCCTTACCAAATGACTCGCGGATCCGTGACAATAAACCAGGTAGGTCGATGTCATGTGCATCGATCTTATTGATGATGATCATACGACCGAGTTTGCGCTCAGCCGCGCGTTCCATCATTCGTTGCGTAATCATCTCGATGCCAGCCTGTGCGTCAATCACGACGGCGGCGGTCTCAACCGCCGGCAAGACGCTTAGCGATTGGCCAATGAAATCGGGATAACCGGGCGTATCAATGAGATTAATGTGCTTACCGCTATGATCCAGACTGACGATGGCAGCACTAAGAGAATGTTGATATTCCTTTTCCTCTGGCTCAAAGTCCGTCACAGTGCTGCCCTTCTCCACACTGCCCGGTGTATTGATTGCACCGGACTTGTGCAACAGGGCTTCGGTAAGGGTCGTCTTGCCGGATAAGGCGTGACCGACCACAGCGATGTTACGGATGTCGTCGGTGATGTAGCTGGTCATCGGTAAGCTCCTGCCGTCCTCTCCAAATTATCAATCGTTGTCGTGTGAAACCCCAAAGTATTAGGAATCGCGACCCAAGACGCAAGCGGAATGCGTATTTAAGGGGCGAAAACGCCCTCCGCGGGGGGGGTCGGCAGCGTCGCAGGCTCTCTAGTGCGTGACTTTTGGGTATAGGAACCACACCTCTACGAATATTTCCTACATGATTTGCCTCTATGGCGCTGTTACCGGTCGTAAGCCGGTGGCGACGGCTCGTCGCTTAGGTCTTGCGCCCGCGACCACCCGATTGCAAAATGGCTATTCGCCTCGGCGATTGAAATTGACCTAATAATATTGCGGGAACAATGATATCGATTCACTGTCAAATTAGATAAGTCATTATGTGTAGTTCACTATGTTGTTGTGGTTTGTTGTGTTAGAGGCAATCTTGTCACAAGGATTGCTGTGCTGTTCCTTCTGTCACACTTCATGCCAATGACACTCCGCTAGTCGAGTGGGAGCTATTAAGTTCCCGCAACAGCGGACGACCCTACCGGATGTAAGGGCGTTCTCGGGGTAACCGGGACACCATCCCCCCGCGGCCTAGCTGTAAGTCATCGGTAAGCCAGCAGTAAGTGCCCGCCTGCCAATATGGCACCCACGCGCATAGTCACTCGCGGAGGTGACAAATGCGATATACACAGATGTTCAAGTGTGCATTCCTCTCGGGAACGATCACGATAGCATGTGCTGTTTTTATCTTTGCCGCGGACGTTCAAGCAGCCCGCACTCCTTCCGCGCGGTCAGCTGTGTTTCCTTCTGCCCAAGATCCGGTAACGTTGCTGACACGTGACTTCGTCTTCCTGACCAAAGGAAGCACGCTGGGCATGGGGACAGAGGTTGCTACGCATCTAACACGAAAGCTGAATCTGCGCTTCGGATTTGATCAATTTCAAGACATCGATCGACGCACAGAGGAAAGTGTCAACTACAAGCTTGACCTGAAACTCCGATCGACATCGTTCTTATTTGACTGGCATCCCTTCGGCGGGTCGTTTCGTACCACAATGGGCATGTTGATCAATGGAAGTAGGCTTCGGGCAACTGCGGTGCCCACAGGGACAGCTAACATAGACCCTAGCGATCCGTCGGATCTAGAATTAGCCGCACTTCTGTTTGCTGGTGGTCAGACGACCCCGAGCGCCACCACCCTCAACGCCAGTGAGCTAGTTACCGCCAAAGGCAAGGTCAGCTTTCGTACGATCGCCCCCTATATAGGCTTTGGCTGGGGGAACGCAACCCGCAACGGCGGGCGCTTATCTTACACTGTCGATATCGGTCTTGCTTTCTATGGCTCGCCCGACGTTGACCTGGAGCTTGATGGAATGCTCGCCGACCTTGTCCGTGAAGAGGCTGGTGATGAGCTTTCGGCTTTTCTGGTGAGTGAAGAGAAGCAGCTGGAGCGAAAGCTTAAAGGCTACGATGTCTTTCCGGTGCTCTCGTTTGGCTTGTCGTATCGGTT
>JBHIDJ010000125.1:0-8197 GCA_046760105.1 Acidiferrobacterales bacterium
ATCTGACGACAATCTTCAAATGCCCTACGTCAGAGTTTTTCAACAGAATAGGCCGGTTGTTGCCTTTCACCAATGCAACCTTTTGGTTCGGCGAACGGTCGCTCCTAGGCGATAGTGGTCGCTCAGAGCAACGTCATCGCTCCACTGACGCCTAAGCCACGAACTTCCGCTTTCGGGCCCGAAAGCAGCCATTCGACGGACACTATGCCGCCCGCGCTTGCCCGGAGATCGGTACGAGTAGCCAACCCTTACCACATTCGAATCCCCTTGGGGGCGCCATATTTCTCAACACGCTGCCATCTCCGTGGTGCGACTAAAGACCAATGGATCGTCCCGCCTGCTTGGGACGCGGCAGGTCGGCGTGGGCCTTTGCAATCTCGCCCAGACGCGCCTGTATCTCGGGTGCGAACGGGATGGCGTGGGGGACTGTCGTATCGACGTGCAGTAACATGAGCTCGCTCGTGGCGAGCACGTGCCCTTGTTCACCATGGTGCATGGTATGGAACAGGTGCACGCGTTTGCTATCTGCACCGAGCACTTGTGTACTGACCTCCAGGCCTTCTCCCTCCCCCACCTCGTGTAGGTAGCTGATATGCGACTCCAACGTATAGACCGACCGCGCAGTGCGACGGCGATAAGCGTCATCCATACCGATAAGGTCATAGAAGGCGTCGGTCGTGTGGCCGAACACTAAAACGTAGTAGGCCTCGCTCAAGTGGCCGTTGTAGTCGACCCACTCCGACCGGACACGGTCATGATATAATACGGGCGCTGAACTGAGGGCTTGTGACATCGGTCTCGTGATTTACTTTCCTTGCCAAACCGGTTCACGCTTTTCAGCAAAGGCGCGTGGCCCTTCGACGATGTCTTCCGATGCAAGCATTTGTTGATAGGCAACACAATCGCCGCCTCGCATTTTGCGGTAAGCCTCTTCGATGTTTAGGTCTTCCGTAGCTTGCATTACTTCTTTCAGCGCGGCGAGGGCAAGGGGAGCACCCTTTACGATCTGATCGGCCAACTTGCGCGCGGTTGCCATGAGCTCTGTCGCGGGTACTACCTTGTTCACTAGACCCCAGCGCGCTGCTTCGGTAGCCGGCATACGGCGACCGGTCATCAGCATCTCGGCTGCGACTGCGTGCGGCAGACGCCGAGGCAGGCGTAGTACGCCGCCGCCGTCGGGGATCAATCCGATAGAAAGCTCGGGCAGAAAGAACTCGGCATGCTCGGCGGCAACAACGAGGTCGCAAGCCAACACCAGCTCAAAGCCACCACCGACGGCCAAGCCGTTGACCGCCGCAATCACGGGCTTGTTCAAGTCAAACACTTCGGTCAGTCCCGCGAAACCACCGGGCCCGTAGTCCGCATCCAACCCTTCACCCGCGGCAGCGGCCTTGAGATCCCAGCCGGCAGAAAAAAAGCGCTCGCCGGCAGCGGTCACAATGGCGACACGCAGCGCCGGGTCATCGCGAAAAGAGATGAAGGCGTTGCCAAGCACGCGGCTCGTGGCGGGGTCGATGGCATTCGCTTTAGGTCGGTTCAGCGTAATTTCCAGCACCTGATCGCGGTGTTCAAGTCTTACGGCATCGGTCATCTTCCCATCCTCAGTCAGTGATCATACGAATGGACGCATCAGCGGCTACGGCACCGTAGCCCTGCGGCAAAACGAGCAAAGGATTTACATCCAGCTCGATCAAGCGGTCGCGATGGCGTTCGGCAAACGTCGCCACTGCCAGCATGGCATCGATCGCCGCTTCGCGGTCGCCAACGGGGCGCCCGCGATAGCCGGCCAGCAGCTGTGCCACTTTTAGTGAATCGAGCGCTTCGGCAATGGATTGGCGGTCGGTCGGCAATAGCAAACTACGGCAGTCCTCGATCAAGTTAACAAGCGTGCCCCCCGTTCCGATCACGAGCGCAAGACCGAGCTGGTCGTCACGCTTGACACCCACAATAAGTTCGGCCACGACATCGGTGACCATCGATTCAATCAAGAATGTGTCATACGCATGCGCCTGATTCAGCTCCATCCTTTTCGCAGCGGCTGCCACCATTCGCGCATCGAGGAGATTCAACGCAATGCCATCGACCTCAGTCTTGTGCATGAGATCGTTACTGACGGCCTTGAGGACCACCGGAAAACCAATCTTCTTTGCAGCGGCCGGTGCATCCGCTCCCGAAGTCAAGTGCCCGGGTGGCACGGTCAGGCCGAACGGAGCAAGCGCCTGCTTCGCCTCCCACTCGTTTAAGAGTCGGGTCTCATCAACCGCAGAGGCAACCGCCGGCAATTGTAACGCCCCCTCCGCCGCAAGACTCACTAGTTTTTCGCGTCGCTCGTAGCACCAAGCCGCCGCCGCCAGGGCAGCGATTGCTTCCCCGAGACCTTGAAGTGGCACCACACCGTTTGCGGCGAGCCGTTCTCCAACGCCCTCCGGCAATAGCTCGGGAAACGTACTCACCACCGCCGTTTTTTTTCGGCTTTGTTGTTGGGCGGTGATGATTGCCTGGATCGCCGCATCCCATTCCTCAATACCATGCACGTCAAAACGCGGGTAATCGATGACCAACAACGTCACATCGACGTCACCCTGCATCAGGGTGGCGAAGCAACGTCGCAATGCTTCAGTATCACCCCACAAGGAGGTGTTGTAATCGAGTGGATTTGATATCGTTGCGAACGCTGGCAGCTCTGTGCGCAGTGCCTCCACTTGATGCCTCGTCAATTCGGGAATGGTGAGACCGACCTCTTTGGCAAGATCAGCCAGTAACGCGGCCTCCCCACCGGAGCAGGTCAATACCGCCAAGCGTCGGCCGGCCAACGGACCCGTTAGCGAAAGCAGCTTTAGGGTCTCCATAAAGGTGGTGAGCGAGTGCACGCGAACGATGCCGAGCCGATCGAACAATGCCACGTACAACGCGTCTGCTCCCGCCAGCGAACTTGTATGACTAAGGGTCAGGCGACTGGCAATCTCGGAGCTACCCACCTTGAGGGCAACCACCGGTTTGCCTTTTTGCAGAGCATACTCGGCGGCACGACTAAAGCTCTCGATATCGCTCAAGCCTTCGATGTAGAGACCGATGGCGGTCACACGCGGATCATCCACCAACAATGGGATGTAGTCGCCGAGACCAAGTACAGCCTCATTGCCCACACTGACGACGTAGGCGATGGGGACGCAGCGGCCGGTCATGGTGAGATTGAGTGCGATATTGCCGCTTTGTGAAACCAATGCAATACCGCGCTCAACCCGCCGGCCGCCGTGAGCGGAGGGCCACAGGGCGAGCCCATCCAAATAGTTAAGCACTCCATAGCAATTCGGACCGACCAATGCCATATCGCCCGCCGCGCGCACCAGTTCTTTCTGCAGCCTCTGGCCCTCCTTCCCTATCTCGGCAAAGCCAGCCGCATAACACACACAAGCGCCGGCACCTTTTGCCGCCAGCTCGTGTACGACCTCGATTGTCGTCTCTCGCCGCACGGCGACGAAGGCGGCGTCGGGGGCCCTCGGCAGCGCGTCGATCGATGGAAAGCACGGATATCCACCAAGCTCTTTGCGGGTGGGATGGACCGGCCAAAGCTCACCCCGATAGCCCAAATCACGGCATTGGCGAATGGCCTCGGCCGCCTCGCGACCGCCAATGAAGGCGACCTGCTGCGGCGCAAGCAGTCGGCCGATATTCTCTCTGATCGACTTCATCAACTCTCGTGTTGACGCAGAAGCGCGCGTGAGATGATGTGGCGCTGGATTTCGCTCGTGCCATCCCAAATGCGCTCGACGCGTGCATCCCGCCAAAAGCGCTCGATCGGTAGCTCGTCCATTAATCCCATACCGCCGAAGATCTGTACCGTATGGTCGGTCACATGGGCGAGCATTTCCGTGGCATAGAGCTTGGCCATGGCCGCATCCTCGTCGGTCATCGTACCCTCATCCAGTTTCCAAGCCGCCCGCAGGGTTAACAGCTCGGCCGCGGCAATCTCCGTCGCCATGTCGGCTAACTTAAACGACGTCCCCTGAAAGCGCCCGATCGGCTGACCGAATTGCTTTCGAGTCGCGGCCCACTCGGTCGCCATCTCAATCACCCGTTGGGCGCGGCCGACACACATCGTAGCCACCGTCAGCCGACTCGGACCCAACCACTCCTTCGCCAATTCGAAACCTTTCCCCTCTTCACCGAGTACCTGCGCAGCGCTGACACGACAATCGCTGAAGAACAATTCGCATTGATGATAGCCGCGATGTGACACACAACCAGGGCCACGACGAACCTCGAAACCGGGCGTACCTTTGTCGACCAGAAACGCGGTCACACGCTTTCTCGATCCGCGCGGTGTTTCATCCACACCAGTAACCGCAAACAAAATGACAAAATCAGCAATGTCCGCGTGGCTGATGAAGTGTTTAGAGCCGTTGATCACGTAGTCGCTACCGTCGAGCACAGCACGCGTGGACATAGCCTGCAGGTCCGAACCTGCGCCGGGTTCAGTGAAGGCGATACAGTCCAGGCGCTCGCCGCTGACGCTCGGGAGCAGGTAGGTTTCAATCTGATCGCCGCTGCACGCTTGCAGGATGTTACTGGGACGGCCTACAAACACCTGCAGGGCCATGGACGGTTTCCCCAACTCACGCTCCATGAGGGCCATTGACAAATTATCGAGGCCGCCGCCGCCAAATTTTTCCGGAATATTCGCGGCGTAGAATCCCTGTGCTATTGCCTTGTCGCGGATAGCCCGGCCGATCTCCTGCGAAACCTCGCCCGTACGCTCGACTTCTTTTTCGTGAGGGTAAAGTTCCTTCTCCACGAATGCACGAATGCTGTCTACGAGAAGCCGTTGCTCGGTGGTTAACTCGAAATGCATGGCCGTTTCCTCTAATTGTTCAGAGTTTCAGTATTGCCATCGACACTGAGCGTCTGCCCGGAGATCTTGCTGCCAGCCTCAGAACAGATAAACAGAACTGCACTGGCGATGTCATTCGGGCTGATAAACGTACGCAGCGAAGTTTGCTTCAGGTAACCGTCACGAATACGCTCGGCACTCACGCCACGGGCTTTGGCCTCGGCCGTCATCACCTCGACCATTCGCTCCCCTTCGATAGGACCCGGGCAAACCGCATTCACGCGAATGCTATGCGGTCCTAGTTCCATCGCTAACGATTTGGTTAAACCGACGACGGCCCATTTCGATACGGCATAGGGCGTACGTAGGGGATACCCCATGAGGCCTGCACTGGAAGCGATATTAACGATCGAACCTCCACCCGACTGCTTTAACAGCGGTACTGCCCGGCGCAGACAATAAAACTGACCATCTAGATTTACCGCCATCGTCCGACGCCATTGCTCCGGATCGACGGCTTCGATGGGACCCGTGGGACCAGCAATGCCTGCGTTATTGACGAGCACGTTCAAACCGCCAAGAGATGCAAGCGCCTCGTCGAACAGCCGATCCACGGCAGCGGGATCGCCGACATCGGCGATGGTCACTCCGAGATTAGCGTTAGCCACCTTGAACGCGGCCACCCCCTCCGATATATCGCAAATGTGAACATGTGCGCCCGCCTCGAGGAACGCATCCGCGATGGCTTTGCCGATACCCCTAGCGGCCGCGGTGACGATCACGCGTTTGCCGCGCAGACTTTGTAACATGTCGGTTCCCATTGAGGCGTTACGACTATTTCGCTTTCCGTTTAATGTGCATTACCCGTCCCACTTGTTCGGGCTGCGGCAACTGTGCGTGGGCGTCACGGATCGCCTGCAGACGCTCGAGAATATCGGGTGGGAAGGCGGTAACGCCGGGCACTGTCGTGTCCACATGCAACAGCATCTGTTCGGTCGTCGCCAGCAGGCCACCGTCCTCACGGTGCACCATGCTGTGAAAGATGTGCAATCGCTTCTCATCCAAGTCTAACAGCTGCGTAGAAACCGTGATCGGCTCGCCTTCGGACACGTCGCGGTAATAGTTGATATGCGATTCCACCGTATAAATGGACTTACCCGCTGATCGGTAGCTTTCGTCAATGCCAAAGTATCTGAAGAATGCATCGGAAGCGTCGCCGAACACGAGCAGATAACAAGACTCGCTCATATGCCCATTGTAATCGACCCACTCGGGTCGAACCGGCGTTTCGTGCAGTGTAAGCGGAGCATCGATTTTCTCGCCGGCTTGCCACCGGCGATGGCCCATCCCCTCATATGGGGTCATGATGCGACCCTGAGACTGTTGTTTGCCGAGTCGTCGACCCTCGTCCTTCGCGAGGGTATGACCGGCACCAATGTCATAGGGCTGTAAAGCCCGCATGATCGCGATCAGACAATTGTCACGCAGCTGCTCGAGTTCCTTCACCGTACGGCCGGCCGCCTGCTCCTCGGTGCCACTTGCCATGCGCTCGATGAGCTCGTCAGTCAGCTCGGGTGCTTCCAGCCTGGTCCAAGGCAGTTTCAGTGCGGGCCCGAACTGGTCGAGCATGTGGCGCATGCCGCCATCGCCACCCGCCATGTGAAAGGTCAAGCAGGCTCCCATGAAGGCCCAACGCAGCCCGGGTCCATAGGCGATCGCCGCGTCGAGCTCTTCGGTGGTCGCCACGCCATCGTTGACCAGGTGAAGGATTTCCCGCCACAGCGCCTCCTGGAGTCGATCAGAGAGATAGCCTTCAATCTCGTTGCGCACCTTCAAAGCATGCATCCCGAAACTTTCATAAATAGTCACAGCGCGCTCAACCGCATCGTCGGACGTCCTCTTGCCGCCGAGCACTTCCACCAATGGCAGCAGGTAAACGGGATTGAAGGGGTGGCCAATAACAACGCGTTCCGGATGTCGGCAGTCGGCCTGAATGCGCGTCGGCAACAACCCAGAAGAGCTTGAAGCGACAATGATATCCGGCCGCGCTGCCGCATCGATCTGCGCGTGCAACGCACGCTTCAGGTCTTCATTTTCCGGTGCGCTTTCCTGGATGAAATCGGCCGCGCGGCACACGTCTTCAAGCGCATTAACATAGCGCAGCCGCGACCTGTCCGCGCCCGTAAGCAATCCGAGCTTGCTGAGCGCCGGCCAAGCATTGTCCACCGCGGTTCGCAGCTTGGTCTCGGCGTGTGGGGCAGGATCCCAGGCTACGACATCGAGACCGCGTGCCAAACAGCGGGCCGCCCAACCCGTGCCAATCACGCCGGTACCGACGATACCAATGGTCTTGATTTCGTCCACGCCCCTACACCACGCGGCAGCCAGCCGCTCTCGCAGTTTCTTTCTCTCAGTGCCTGGCTGAGTTTAGAACCATTGAAAACGAGATGCCATTACTCCATAAGGACATCGTTTCAAAAGTGTGGCACGACTTGTAGAATGTGGGCGCGAGTGGGCATCAGTCTTACCTGGTCAGGAGGTCGCTATGAACTACGAGGTCATTCTCACCTGCGCGGTAACAGGTGCCGCCGATACCGTCGGAAAACATCCCGCGATGCCCGTAACGCCGGAACAGATTGCCAGTGCCGCTATCGATGCGGCGAAGGCCGGCGCATCCGTCGCCCATTGTCACGTCAGAGACCCTGAGACCGGCAAAGGCGCCCGCGATCCCGCCCTATTTCGCGAGGTCGTCGATCGAATCCGTGCCAGTGATACGGATGTGGTCATCAATCTCACCACGGGCATGGGCGGCACCTGGATAGTCAACGACAACAATCTGCAGGCGCCCGGTGAGGGATCGGACCTTGCAAGCCCAGAGGAACGCGTGCAACACGTGGGAGAACTCCTGCCCGAGATCTGCAGTCTCGACTGTGGAACCATGAACTTCGGCGACGCCAACGAAATCGAGATCAACACGCCTGCTCATCTACGGCGTGCGGCCGCGATTATCCGCGACTGTAACGTCAAAGCGGAACTCGAGGTCTTCGATGTCGGTCAGGTCGTGGTCGCCAACAAGCTTGTCGCCGAAGGGCTCGTATACGGCGACCCACTTTATCAGATCTGCCTTGGCATCCCCGGGGGGGCACCTGCAGACACGCGTACCATGAAGATAATGGTGGACATGCTGCCGCCCAATGCTCAGTGGGCTGGCTTTGGGATTTCACGCATGGAGATGCCTATGGTGGCACAGGCGGTACTGCTGGGCGGAAACTGCCGGGTTGGCCTCGAGGATAACCTCTATCTAGCGAGGGGTGTGTTTGCCAGCAATGCGCAACTGGTGGAGAAGGCAGTGGCCATTATCGAGCA
>JBHIDJ010000126.1:0-8136 GCA_046760105.1 Acidiferrobacterales bacterium
CCGATCGGCGGATCTGCTGTCGCGCGTCGCCAGTCCGGCCGAAAGGCGAGGATCTGGATGTCGGAGGGAATAGCTGGGTTGAATAGGCTATTGTGCCAGTACGTGGCCTGATAGGCGGGATGTTTCTCTGGTAGGTCCGACACAGTACACGGTATCTGATAGCGCTGGTTGTACTGTTCAAAATCGAGCGTGCCGTGTCGAGCCTTGAGTAAACGACTGGCGATGCTAAAGCCAGGACCGAATAGCGCCGTCATCTCGTCCGAGAACTCCTCCGGTCGTTGATAATAGGCCGCCGCAAGCGTACGCAGGGCGCTGTCATAACGATCTCCTGGATCGTGTGTTCGCTGCACCATATGGCGGAACTGGGCCGTGATCTCCCCTGGTTCGCGCTTGACGATCAGAACCGTTATCTGGCCAAGCACCTCCCCCGCAACCGTCACCGTCGGGCGCATGCCCGAGGTCGGTCGTCCGCCAGCGTGACGGATCGCATATTGACGCAACCGGCACTGCCAACCGAGAAAGTGTTCGCGCAACCGCACTGACGGCGTGTCTGTACGTACGCGCTTGTTGCCAGGATTCCTTGTCATTTAGACTCGCTCGCGTAGATACCTTGATCGTTAAACACACGCTTCGGCCGATATGTCAGTCTAAGTCGGGTCGAAGCGCAAATACAAACGGCAACGCTAGAGAGGAGGCGAGTGTGAGCAAATCGTCAGCTGGGCAAAAACGCCTTCGGACCGGGGGATGTCTGTGCGGTGGCGTGAGATATGAAGTGCGAGGTCCGTTGCGCTCAGTCGTCAACTGTCACTGCAGCCAGTGCCGACGTACGCATGGCCATTTCGCCGCGTATACAGCCGCCCCCCGCGAGAATGTATTGATACACGGTAAAGAGCACTTGAAATGGTATCGGTCTTCTGATTCTGCGCGTCGAGGGTTCTGTACGGAATGCGGGTCAAGCCTGTTCTGGGATCCGGATGGCCAGTCGAGTTTATCCATCGCCGCCGGCACGCTGGACCAACCGACCGGGCTTGAGACCGTGACTCACGTCTTCATGGATGATAAACCCGATTACTACACGATCGACGACAACTTGGAGAAGCGGCCGCGCGGACTCGCGGACTGAGTTGGGGCTGCCCCTCGGGTGCGTCCAACGCCTAGTCTCCAAGTCGGCCAAGCGATCACGCGAATCCGACGGGAGCGATCGTGCACGTTTACGCGGCACCTTATTCATCGCGAGCATCGCCTGTGTAACTCACGCGGTGATGGTGGTGACGGGACAGGCAGCCGTTCCGATCTACGGTGAACTACAAACCCTATGGCTCGCTCGTTTGATCAGCTTTGCATCGATTCTCGTGCTGTTGGCTTTTCGTACCACAGCGCCGAAAGTGCCGCTGCGATGGTGGCCATTGTTAGGGTTACAGGGATGCCTCGACGCCGCCGGCTATCTGTTTCTATTCGCTGGTAGTTACGGAGAGGGGCGAGAAATCGCCGCGGTGACGGCGTCGACGTTTGGTGCGGTAACCACACTGCTGGCCCGCGTTGTATTGCGCGAACATATCAGTCCTGTTCAATGGGTCGGCATCGTATTGGTCTTTGGCGGCATCGCCGTGCTCGTGTCGCCGCCCTGACAGTCAGCACCTCAATAGATTTCGAAATGAGCCTCGGTCGGGTGGCCACCGATACCGTTGACTGGTAACTTTTCCTGTGGGCAGGCAGAGAATACAACAACGCAGTCCATCTCGGCACGAAATACCACGTAATCGCCCTTAGCACAAACCGGAGGTTGAAATGACAACTCCCCATCTGTCGTGACGGGAATGTTCATGAACAGGTTGAGCGGGCATGGCGTCGCAACCACTGATAAACTCAGTTCGCGCAATGCGTTCGCCAAATTGTCGGTGCAGTTTTCATGGTAGTCCGTATAACCTTGAGCAACATAACCCCAACGCGTGCATGCGGCGATGAGGGTGTCGTGCACGCCCGGCGAAGTGTCCTCGACCAGCGTCAGGATAGGACGCCGCCGCGATGTCACCAGGGAGTCGCCGACACGCGGCGTGATATGCTCAAGCACCGAACGGGAGTACTCCATGGACATATGTTCAGTCAGATCCTCACGGTTGAAGGCCCATGTGTCGAGAACCTGTTGCCCATGGGTGTTAATCACCTTCAGGTGCTGATTGCGATCGAGGAAGGTTGCCCTGCCCTGTCGGGCCGGAATGGTAATAGGAGACGACTTAGGAGTGGACATCGTTTCGTTCTACACGTTTGAGTAATGGTCCCGATGACGGATACTTCGAAAGCCAAGCTTACAGTTGATGGGCAGATCGCTCCACACCCCGTAAACCGTTAAAGGGAAGCGGCCATGCATAACGGTGATAAAACAAGAGATAAAGCAAACGCTGAAGCCCTGCGGCGTCTTACCGAATCGGATCCCGTACTAGAGGATGTGGTTCCAGCCATCGATGTGCTACCCGGCATGACGTCTGAGACGATCCTCGCATCGGGGCCGCCACTGGCATGGAGTGACTACGTTGGGGGGCAGCGCGAAGGCATTATCGGTGGAGCGCTGTTTGAAGGTCTGGCGCGGAACCGGGATGAGGCGGAAAAAAAACTCGCATCCGGGCAGATACGTGTGGACACATGCCACGGTTACGGTGCCGTTGGCTCGCTTGCCGGAATCTATACCGCCTCGATGCCGGTGTTCGTGGTCCGCAACGCGACCTTCGGCAACATAGGTTTCTGTAATTTCTACGAGGGGACGAATCCGCGTCGCCTGAATTACGGCGTCTACGATGAGGGCGTTCGCGAGCGGCTGAATTTTGTCCATGGGGTCGTCGCGCCGGTGGTGCGCGATGCCGTCAGGAACGCGGGAGGGATTCCGCTAAAGCGAATCATGCAGCGAGCGCTGCACATGGGAGATGAACTGCATAGTCGGAACACGGCGGCTTCGCTGCTGTTTGCCAGGGAGTTATTCGCGTACTTCCTCACGATCTCGCAGAGTCAGCGTGGCCAATTGGAGAAGGCGGTGCAGGCACTCACCGAGGACCATTACTTCTTCCTGCGTCTCTCGATGGCAGCTGCCAAATGCATCGCAGATGCTGCTCACGGCGTCGAAGGGTCGAGCGTCGTGTCGGCCATGTGTCTAAACTGCATAGAGTTTGGCGTGCGGGTGAGCGGTCTAGGCAATCAGTGGTTCACCGGTGCCCAGGCAACATGCGAAGCGAAACTGTTCGAGGGTCACACCGAGGACGAGATTACCTGGATGGGTGGCGATAGCGCCATCGCCGAAACGGTCGGAATAGGCGGGTTCGCACAGGCAGCCGCGTTTCCGCTGCAAGCGTATCAAGGAGGCTCTGCTAAGGCCATGGTGGAACGCAACCTTCGAATGTATGACATCACGACGGGTGAACATACTCATTTCAAGATCCCTTACCTTCACTACCGCGGCACCCCAACCGGCATTGATATTTTCAAAGTCGTTAACACCAACATTCAACCTGTCATCGACATGGGTATTGCCGGACGCGACGGTGGTCAGATTGGTGCCGGTATTGTGAAGGCACCGCTAGCGTGTTTTGAGCGAGCTGCGGAGGCCTTCAAGGCACGATACAACGCTTAGACGGATGGCTTACAGGCCCGGAGGCGAACAGTGAGTGACTTCAAGCCGATCTTTGGACGGTGTCAATGCGGCGCGATCCGTTACCGAGTGGACGCACCGGCGGAGGAGATGTATCACTGCCACTGTTCAATGTGTCGCCGCTGTCACGGCACCCTGTTCGCTACTTATGCCACCGCGCCGCGCGAACATGTGGTCGTCGAGCAGGGAAGCGATAACCTCGCGACTTATGACAGCTCGCGTGATGTGCATCGCAAGTTTTGCCGAACCTGTGGTTGTCACTTGCTGTTGGACGACGACCGCTGGCCGCATCTGCGATGGTTTACACCGGGAACCCTCGAACAGGGCGCACATCCCGGCCATCCCACGGACACCGAGAAGCATATCTTTGTCGGGTCAAAGGTACCCTGGTATGCACTAACCGACGGATTGCCTCAGGACGAGGAATTTCAGGAAGGATAGTAAGGCGCGTCGCGGGCTCACGTCTCGCGAATAAACTTAAGGACCTCCTCCGCGAACACTTCCGGTACGTCCTGCTGCAGCCAGTGGGACGCGTTCTCCAGCCGCTGCAAACGTGCGCCCGGGATCTCGGCTGCCAAACGCTCGCCGTCTCCAATCGTCTGCCACGGATCGTGCACACCCCATAAGACCAGCGTAGGAGCCCTGATCTCTTTGTGACGAGCAACCAGTGCCGTCGTGTGGTTCGTGTTTAGCGCACTGGCGTTACGAATAAGGCTGATCTTCCCCTCTTCATCGCTGTAGGGGGCAACGATTGCTTCACGAAACTCGCTAGTCAACCGCTCCGGGTTGTGCAGGCCATCCGGCAAACCGGACGCGACGAACTCGGCAATCTCTTTCGGCGATTTGTCGCGCCACTGGGGATTGCCGAGTGCGATCATGTCATCTATCGGCCACGAGTCATAAGCGACCACATTGCACAACACGAGACGCTTGATCCGGTCCGGCTGCTCGATACCCATAATGAGCGCTACCCCGCCGCCGGTGTCGTGGCCGACGATTGTCGCCTCATCGATACCGAGATGGTCAAGAAATCGAACCACCATCGCTGTCTGCGCCAGCAGTGAGCGGTCGAAGCAGTCGCGCCGGTCCGAGTGCCCATGTCCGAGAAAGTCGGGCGCGAGCACCCGGCAGTGGGAGGCAAGAATCGGGATCACGTCGTGATACAGATAGGACCAAGTGGGAATGCCGTGCAGCAAGATCACCGGTTCGCCGGCACCGACATCGGTGTACGCGACCGTAAGGGGCAGGTGTGCCAAGCCATCTAGCTGCACAGTCGTTTGGCCGGTTTTAAATGCCTCGTAACTCTCCCCCATCCAAGCCCTCCTCGTAGTCTCCTTGCCAGCGGGTCGTGGCGGCTTTCTGCGGTGTCACGGAGTACCAAGACGTGAAGAGCCCTCTGCTTTCACGCATTGGGCTACGGTCTCGTCCCAGGATTGGGCTATGAAAACGCGATTAGAACTGCTTCGACTTTTCCGTCACCTCTTGATACCACCGCGTCCGCGTGCCCACCTTCGCCCGCAGCTTCCACTTCATCGATTTTGGAGCACGCTCGATGCGCTGCAGTAAATCGTCGATCCGACCGCGAATGGTCTTGGCCTCGTCCTCGGCGATCGCGGGGAACTCCGAAATATAGTCGGGGACGCGGCGAAGGTTAGTGGTAAAGGTGTGACAGAAGCCCCAGTCATTCGCCATCATATCGGCGATATAGTCGGCATCAACATGCTTGTTACCGGTCTCCCGTGTACCTAACGGGTGTTCCAACATCAGAACGAGCGTGTCTTTAAAGTCCTTCAGATTGATCTCCACAATCTGCATCTTCTCGAGCAAAAGGTCGGTCGTACTGATCGTTGGCTTATCGATGTCCAGTCGACCCTTGAACGGTATGCGGTGACAGAAATAGAGCTCGTCGGCAAATACGTCTACATTCAACCGGGTGTCCGGGTGCACATAGACATGGCGTGCACCTTCGGAGGCAACATATATTCCTTCATCCGGCTCGTAGCCCTTGCCGAGCATGAACTCGCGAATTTCGCGGTTTTGCTTCTTTTCTGCCGCTAAATCCACATCGGTAAGCTCGCGTGCCATATCGTCGAACAAATGAATATTGTTCGGACACTGGAGCCGGTACGCGACGGAACCGAGGATCCGCAGCTGGATCCCCCGTTCCGACGCGTCCTTCACAAGACGTAATGCCTCATCAACGAATTCGAGATGTAGATTTTTCGCTGACATTTCGTACCGCGTGCAGCCGCTTACTCGATCGGGATCTCCTTGAAGGCCAAGGTAACGTCAACACCCTGTGAGCGCCTGTACGCTTTCATGACAAAGTAGAACACAATACCGACCACAAACACACCGCCGACAATGGCAAGCTGCTTCGGATCATGGCCTGCCGCCACCGGGTCGAGGAACAGGGTCCAGAAGTAGAACTGCGACGCAAGGAAGCCCAGTGCACAGGCAAACGTCATCAACGGCAGGCCAAGGACCTTGCGCCGCGCGATCGGTGACTTCTCGTAGATCTCGGGCCGCAGATAGGGGAAGAAGATTCCCGCCCCCAGCACGACACTCCAGGCAAGCACTGCCGCTTCGATCAGGATCACGATCTTAGAAAAAGGCTCTGTAAACACAAACAGGTACATAAAGATGATCGTGATGATTACCGACACAGCGATGGACACAGTCGGGGTATGGCGCTTCTCCGAGATCGTGCCAAGGGGCTCCGGCGCCACGCGATCGAACGACCAGGCCACGAATGCCCGCACCGCGAACGTATGCATACCCGGAATCCACATCCACATCCACGAAATCAAACCAATCGAGACGAGCACCGTGATCAGCGGCGACTGCGTCAGGATACCGGCCAACAGCGTGATTGCCGGATCCGTTGGGGTCGTGAGACCGACCCCCCCTAGCAGGTTGTACACCGAGGTGCCAAGGAAATCATATCCGAACACGCTTATTGAAAGGCCGATGGTAAAGAGCCAAAGCACCACCGAACCGGCGATCGCACCCAGCATGCCGTAAGTGTGCGAGCGCTCGACCGACTTGATCTCGCCGCCGATGGCGATCGAGAAGGCCGAGCCGATCAGCGGTAAGAACGGCCAGTTTGAGACCAGCCAGGTCTGCTTCCAGTCGTGACCTTCGTAACCCCAGCCGTTCTCCTTTCCTGAGGCGATGATGGCCTCGTATGGGTTATCGACACCGAGGACCGACGCCATTACCGCATTAAAATTAGTCACAAATTGTTCATGAGACCCTACCGCTAGCACCGCAATCAGGAACAGCGATCCAAGCACCGCCACCGTAAACACGATCTTCTGCGTCAGCAGATAGAACTTCATACCCAAGGCAAGAATGATCCCGGAAAGGATCAGGATGCCCGATCCAACCAGAAACATCGGCCACGGGGAGGTCACCCAGTCCGATGCCGCACGCCACGCCTCGTTGCCGGTGAGATAGCCGACCAATGCGAGTGCGGGCGCGATACCAAGAATAATGATCCAGTAAGCAGCAATCGCACAGTAAAACAACCACGCTGTGATCTCTACGAGACTCGTGGTCAGTGCAATAAACGGTGGCAGGATGCGAGACCCGAAGACATAAATCCCGCCCGAACGCGGCAGCGTCACCGTCCACGTGATCAGGCCGAAGGCGATCAAAGCCATCGCCACGCCGGCGATGACACACGCGATTAGCAGGTTGCCGCCCGCGTAAAAGGCGGGCCCGTAAAACAAGATACTGCCGACGCCCAGGCCGACACTGACGAGTCCGATGTTATAAATAAATGTGTCGAAAGTTCCGGCCGTACGGATCAGACCAGAAGCCTTCCGGAGAAAAATCCTTTGTTCACCACCTGTTTCAGCCGTAGCCATATTTCCTCCTCCTCTTGTCTTTAGCGAGCCATCGCTCTATGTCTCATCCCTGGGTCATTTGAACACTCTTGACCCCATCGCCCTGCAGAGTGATCAACACCCCCTGCAGGATTCCCTCCGGATAAACACTACCCGGGTTAACACATATGGTCTTGCCGATCTTGATGTTGCCGCGACCCTCGTGGATGTGGCCGTGGATGCCAACCAGCGGCTGATGTTGCTCGATGGTTTCGTATACCGTGGTGCTGCCCCCATGCATGCTCACGGGGTTACCCATCTCGAACACGACCTTGAGATTCTCATCCAGTTTCGGGCACTTGTCGAGGACGGTGCCATAAGGGGGACAATGTACGTTGAAAATGCAGCGGCTCATGTCCTTGACCTTGGGAATGAGCTGCTCGAACCTGGCTTGATACTCCTCCTCCGTGTACTCGCGCTCCGTGTCCCACGGGGTCTTAGTGGAGCCCCCACAGTGCAGAATTTCGTGCCCTTCCAGCTCGGTCACCTCCATCTCGTGATACTGAACATGGGGCGAGTTATGCAGCACCTCATCGATCTCGAAAAAGTCATCGTTGCCGGGCGCGGTGATTAAGGGAATGTCCGTGCCCTGCAATTTCTCACCGGCAT
>JBHIDJ010000127.1:0-8119 GCA_046760105.1 Acidiferrobacterales bacterium
CAATTGCAGAGGGTGCAACCATGATCCGCATCGGCACCGCCATTTTCGGCCCACGAAGATACAAGTAAGTCGATAGACGCAGAGGACGCAAAGGCGCAGAGCACGCAGAGAAACTTATATCCTTTTTCCCTAAAACTCAGCGATCTTTGCGCTTCTGTGTACTCCGCGTTAAATGCAGACGCCCTATAGACGAGCGGAGAAGTAGCCAGCGACAACAATCAATGCCCCACCCATCCACTCGCGGACAGACATGATTTCATCCGTAAGTAATTGCTGGGAAACCGCGCCGGCGACGAGCTCGAACAAGAGAATCACGGCCGACCGATGTACCGGCATGCGCGTGACGCCATACAGCACTAGCACGGTCATGATCAAGACACCGAATACACCTAGTGCGATCGCGCCAAGCGTAATTGCCAGCGAGACCGCCGGCACCGGCAAACGCAGCAGCGCCATCAGCGTCCCGGACAGCAACACCACGCCAAGCCAGGTGCTCGCAGACTTCGCGGCGATGCTGATGCGCTGTCCCTTACGCACCAAAACATTAGATGTTGCGAATGCCAACCCCGCCACGATAGCCAACCAATCGGCATGATTCTGCGGCCACGGTATGCCAAGAATTGGATTCCATAACATCAGCAGCGCGCCGCACATCGCCAACAGGAGGGTGAACAGCGAAAAACCTGAGAGCCGCTCGCCCAACATGATCCAACCTAGGATGACGGTCCATAAAGGCGAGAGGTAAAATAGCAACAACACGCGCATCACGTTGCCTTCCAACACGGCCAAGATAAAGGCGATATTGGTACAACCGGCCCCTACCGCCAGCGGCACCAAGATATTCATGTGATCGCGGAACTCGGCCAGGTGCCGCGCCGTATACGGGAGGCTCGCGATTAACGCCGCTGCATAGACAGTAAACGTTAACCAGATGCCATAAAAACCTTGCGCTTCGAGCAGGCGCAGTGGATACCACATAACGCCCCACAGGGTTGCGCCCAGGAGCAAACAAACAACGGACGTAAACGTCTCGGCGTCTTTGGAGGGCAAAAGTCAGATACCGTATGATTTATTCTCGGTCTTCCGACTGTAGCACGAATTCATGAAACCCAGCTCGAGACGCCGCATACATAGTAGCTGCGATATTGACGCGGCACCGAATCACGAATGTAATCAGCCCCACAAGCCGAATCTTCGGCTGCGATGTCAATGTCTCCCGATGAACTCGCGAGCGGTGTCGTGCACCTAGGCGCCTACGGGCAGCGAGCAAGTCGGCCTTTGTTACTGGAGAACAGTACATGAGCCATATTGAACAAGTCATCGACGCGGCTTACGAGCATCGCCGCGAACTCACCCCGCGCAGCGTGGAGCCAGAGATAAAAGAAGCGGTCTCCGAAGCTATTGATCTACTTGACACCGGCCGGGCGCGCTTGGCAGAAAAGCGTGACAATGCATGGACGGTCAACGAGTGGCTAAAAAAGGCGGTATTACTATCTTTTCGCATCGAGGATAACCGTGTCCTCAGTGGCGGCTTTACGAACTATTTTGATAAGGTCCCGTCGAAGTTCTCCGGTGACAATATCAACAGTTTCCGCGAACGCGGATTCCGAGTCGTGCCCCCGGCAGTGGTCAGGCGGGGTGCCTACGTCGCGCCGGGCGTGGTGCTAATGCCGAGTTATGTCAATATCGGCGCCTACGTCGACGAGGGCACCATGGTGGATACGTGGGCGACCGTAGGCTCTTGCGCGCAGATCGGCCGCAACGTACACCTTTCCGGCGGCACCGGTATCGGCGGTGTACTGGAACCGTTGCAGGCTATGCCTACCATCATTGAGGACAACTGCTTCATTGGAGCGCGGTCCGAAATCGTAGAAGGGGTTGTCGTCGGCGCGGGATCGGTGATCTCCATGGGTGTGTACATTGGCCAGAGCACCAAGATCTTCAACCGCAGTACACGGGAGATCCTTTACGGTCGAATTCCAGCAGGGTCGGTGGTGGTGGCGGGGAGCTTACCAGCGGAGGACGGCAGTCACAGTCTGTATTGTGCGGTCATCGTCAAGCAGGTAGACGAAAAGACACGCAGTAAGGTGGGCATCAACGAATTATTGAGAGACATTTAGTCCCCAAGATAGGAAGTCTAGGATAGCAGGTGCAGATTACTACCTGAGGCTACAAACTCTAGGCTGGAGACTGCTGTAGCTGAACCCAAAGAGGTACAGCACCACGGCGGCGACTCCAAGGTGTATCGGGACATATTCGAGCGACTTTTCGATCCCATATAGTATTTTTAAATCAAATGGTTATAAGGTAGAATTCAAGTTATTTCTCGTAACTGTAAAGCGCGGTGCACGCCCCCAGGTCGTGCGCTAACTAGCTATAATAACTCTCAAAATACTTTACTAACCGCCATTGCGGAGCTGACCACACCCGAATGTTAAAGCGAGACTGGTTTATCGCCCTGCTGATCTCGTTGGTATTCGCTGCCGCGACGCTATTTCGCGTCCCGTTTTTGCACCCTTTTCTACAGAACATGGAACGCCTCGCTTACGACACCGGGGTGAAATGGACACAGCGTGATCTGGCGGCCACCGAAAAAATCGCGATTGTCGCCATCGACGACGAAAGTATTGGTGAGATCGGACGCTGGCCATGGCCACGTAACATACTGGCGCAAATGATTGCGTGGCTCTCCGAGGCCGAAACCAAAGTTATCGGTCTGCAGATCTTTCTTACGGAACCCCAGACAGACCCGGGCCTCATGCATTTTCGCGAACTGCGGGACTACATGGCGAGCGCGACATTCCCAAGCGAGGCGCAGCCTCAGGTAGACGCGATCATGCAGCTCATCAATCGGGCCGAGCAGGATCTTGACGCGGACAACAAGCTCGCGCAGACCATCCCTGTTGCCGGAAACGTCTTTATGCCCATGTTCTTCAACCTTCAGCAGCCGCTAGGCAACCCGGACGCGGCACTGCCCGATTTCATACTGCGCAATCGCCTCACGAAGGTTATCACGCGCCCTGATCTCAGCGGCACTCCCGCGGAAACAGATGGGGTCACCTACCCGCTCAAGGGGTTTGGCGCCCATACGGCAGGGATCGGACATCTTAACTTATCCCCAGATCCAGATGGTGGCATACGCAAGGAAGCATTGGTACTCAAGCACTATGATGACTACTACCCTTCCCTCGCCTTGTTGCTGGCTGCACGCAGTCTTAACCTTAAGTTGGAGGATATCACGGTGTACTTGGGCGAAAGGGTGAAACTGGGTCGTTTAGAAATCGATACCGACCCGGCTATGCAGATGTACACCGGTTTTTACTCCGCCTCGGAAGGGAAGTCGCCATTTGCCACCTATTCCTTCTATGATGTCCGCGCCGGCAACATTCCAGCGTCATCTTTCAAAGACAAGATTGTGTTGATTGGATCGACCGCTGTCGGCGTGGGGAATACATATGTGACACCGCTATCGGTCATGTCGGCTGCTGAACTCTCCGCCAATGTTATCGCCAGCATTCGCAATCAGGACTTTTACATCCAGCCAGAATGGACCATCTGGGCGCAAACTGGAATATTTCTTGCAATCGCACTCTACCTGATGTTTGCGTTACCCCATCTTGGTGCCGGTATTGCAGCGTTTTTATCGCTGCTCGTTTTTTCAGGCTTACTTGCGAGCCAGCAGTACCTACTAGTCGCTGAGAAGACCTGGCTTGAGAATGTGTCGCCCGCGCTGTTGTTGCTTGTCGGTCATATCGCGTTGACCACCAAGCGTTTCCTCATTACCGAGCGCCTAAAGAAAACCGCCGAAACAGATTCTGCACAGAACAACCGTATGCTTGGATTGTCTTTTCAGGGGCAAGGTCAGCTCGACATGGCCATGGACAAGTTCCGAAAGCTTCCCGTGGACAAGTCGGTGTTAGAGCTGATGTACAATCTTGCCTTGGACTTCGAGCGCAAACGCCAGTTTAACAAGGCGGTATCAGCCTATAGCTATATCCTGGAGCACGATCAGAAATTCAGAGATACGGCCGATAGGCGAAAACGCGCGCAACAGGCGGAGCACGCAATAACCCTCGGGCCGAGACACATGACGACAGGGGGCACACTTATCCTCGAGGGGGTGGACCAGAAACCAACCTTGGGTCGCTACGAAATAGACAAGGAACTCGGTAAAGGCGCAATGGGCACGGTTTACCTCGGCCGCGACCCTAAGATTAACCGGGTGGTGGCGATAAAGACACTGGCCCTTTCGGACGAGTTCGAGGATGATGAGCTTGAAAAGGCCAAACAACGTTTTTTCCGTGAGGCAGAAACAGCCGGCCGGTTAAGTCATCCAAATATCGTCACCATTTATGATGCCGGCGAAGAACAGGACCTCGCATATATCGCCATGGAATACTTGGAGGGCAAGGATCTCACGCACTTCATCAAGTCGAAGGGCCGTCTGCCCTTGGAGTTCGTGATGAACTTGACGGCCCGGGTTGCCGACGCCTTGGATTATGCCCACAAACAGGACGTCGTACACCGCGACATCAAACCGGCCAATATCATGTACAATGAAAAGGAGCGCAGCGTAAAGGTCACCGATTTTGGAATCGCGCGCATTACAGCTTCGAGCCGCACCCGAACCGGCGTGATTCTCGGTACACCCTCATACATGTCACCAGAGCAGCTGGCAGCCAGGAAGGTCGATGGGCGTTCCGATCTGTTTTCTTTGGGTGTTACCATGTATGAGTTGCTGGCAGCCGCACAGCCGTTTGGGGGGGAAACGATGGCGGCCCTGATGTACCAGATCACTAATACCAAGCATTCGGACCTGACTCAGCGTCGTCCCGAGGTGCCCGCCTGCGTACGGTCGATTATCGATAAGTTGCTTGAAAAAGATCCGGATAAACGCTTTCAAGCGGGTGGTGAGCTAAAACGCGCGCTTCTGGAGTGCGTGAGCTCTATACGAGAGAAAAGGTAATGGCGATGGGCGATCTAACGATAGCAGGTACCACGGATCCGGGGATAATACGCCCGAATAACGAGGACCGCATCTCAACGACTCCAGAGATCGGACTTGCAGTGGTCGCTGACGGCATGGGGGGACACCAGGCCGGTGAGGTAGCCAGTGGCATGGCTGTCGATGTTGTAACCCGACATGTTGTCAACGTGATTGCTCGCCAAGCAAAAACAAGCACAAAACACACGAGTAAGAAGAAACAGGATGGTCCGTCCTTTGAGTTCGAGGCGGTGAGCGAGGCCATTGCGCTCGCCAACGCGGCCATATTTGAGCTCGCCCAATCAAGTCCGAACTGCTCTGGTATGGGCACCACCGTCGTGGTAACCCTGTTTCATGATAACAAGGTGTGCGTCGGTCATGTCGGAGACTCCCGGTTGTATCGCTATCGTGGTGGCAAACTGGAGCTCCTGACCGAGGATCACTCGCTGGTGCAGGAGTTGGTTACCCGTGGGCTAATCACGCCGGAAGAAGCGCGCAGCTCGGCCAACAAAAACCTGGTGACACGCGCCCTTGGGATCGAGCCTACGGTAGAGTCACAAATCATGGAAGAGACCCTCAAAGATAAGGACATCTATCTGCTTTGTTCGGATGGGCTTAACGACGTAGTGCCAGATGAGATCACTGCGACAATATTGCAGGAGTGTGGCGATGACCTACAGGGTGCCGTAGATCGCCTGGTCGCAGAGGTCAACGCTCGCGGGGGACCCGATAATGTATCGATCATACTAGTGCAGACAGGGAAACACTTTTCGCGAGACGAGAAAGCGATAGCAAAACTATCCGATCATTTGCGAGGTTAGATGTATTACACGATGGGTATTTGTTGTCTTAGTGTAAGCGTGGGGAAAGCATAACGATGGCAAGAATTATACTGATGTACAACAAAAAGATCCTCGATCAGTTCGAGTTATCTCAGGGCGATATGAAAATCGGCCGGCGACCAGGAAGTGAAATAACGATCGATAACATGGCTGTGAGCGGTGAACATGCCAATATCTTTACGATTGGTGAGGACTCTTTCATTCAAGACTTAGGCAGCACCAACGGTACCCTCGTCAACAACAAGAAAATCACCAAGCACCACCTTAAGAATGGCGATACCATCACGATCGGCAAGCACACGCTTAATTATGTAAACGAGAACGAGGCCGAGCAGCCGAAGCCCACGGACGAGTTTGCAAAAACCGTAATCATTACACCAGCGAGCGCCGGCGATGACGCGGGTACTCAACAAAAGGCTGGGTTGTACGTACTCAGCGGCCCCAATAGTGGGAAGCGCATCGAGGTGAGCAAAAGAGTCACGAATTTGGGCCGAACGGGGAAGCGCGCGGGGACGATCACTCGTACTGAAGAAGGCTTTATTCTCGCCCGTGGCGACCAAGACGAGGCGCCTAAGCTCAATGGTCGATTAATTCCTGAGAACGGGGCAAAGCTCAAGAACGGTGATGTGATCGAAGTAGCGGGAACGAGATTGCAGTTTCAATTGAAATAAACCGAGTAACAAGTAATAAGTTTTCAAGTAGCAAGTAACGACTCTTTTGCCTTCTCCTTATCACTTGCTACGTCTCACTGTTTTATAATTTCCAGCGCCTCTGCCAACCGCTTTACCGGAAAAACCTCGATCCGCGCATCGGCTTTTTTTGGCCTATTGGCGGCCGGTATCAACGCGCATTTGAACCCGAGTTTGGCCGCTTCGCGTAGACGCTCCTGGCCTCGCTGCACAGGCCGCAGTTCACCCGCGAGTCCAATCTCCCCGAATGCGATCAACTCCCGCCCCACAGGCCTATCGCCCAGACTCGACACTGTCGCTACCATGACCGCCAAATCCGCGGCAGTCTCCGTGATCCGCATACCGCCGGCAACATTGATGAATACGTCGTGGTCGTACGTCGCCACGCCCGCGTGACGATGCAGTACGGCAAGCAGCATTCCCAGACGATTCTGGTCGATACCGACGCTCAACCGCCTTGGATTTGCAAGGTGGCTCTGGTCCACAAGCGCTTGCACCTCAACCAGTAACGGGCGAGTCCCTTCCTGCGTCGCTAGAACCACTGTCCCGGACACGGCATCACCCTGGCGGCTAACAAACATAGCTGATGGGTTATCGACTTCACGCAACCCGGATTCGGTCATCACAAATACGCCGATTTCGTTTACCGCACCAAAGCGATTCTTAATGGCCCTGATGATACGGAACCGGCTGGACGGATCACCCTCGAAATACAACACGGTATCCACCATATGTTCCAATACGCGTGGTCCGGCAAGCATACCTTCTTTGGTCACGTGGCCCACCAGAAACAAACCGATTTCCTTTTGTTTCGCCAACCGCACAAGTTGTGCGGCCGATTCACGTACCTGGGCCACACTACCCGGCGCTGACTGCAATAGATCGGTAAACATAGTCTGGATGGAATCAATCACCATAACCTGCGGCTGTTCGGCGTCGGCGCAACTGAGAATCGCTTCGACGTGATTCTCGGCAACCAAACGTATGCGATTCCCTTTAAGCCCCAGTCTGTGGGCACGCAGCGCCACCTGTCGCGTGGATTCCTCGCCCGTAACATACAAGACTTTCGTGTGCGTGCTGATTGCCGTGAGCGCCTGAAGTAGTAACGTCGATTTTCCAATTCCCGGATCGCCGCCGATCAACACCACGGACCCACCAACCATGCCGCCGCCAAGAACGCGATCCAATTCCGAAAGACCCGTCGGCACACGCGCAACGAGCTCGATCTCGACCGTGTCCAGTGACTGCACGACAGCAGCAGGCGCCCGTCGCGCGAAGCGACTACCGGTTGCGGGATCGCCGCTAGCGATGGTTTCCACAAGCGTATTCCAGCTACCGCAAGCAGGGCACTGCCCACTCCATTTCGGCGCCTGCGCCCCGCATTCGCTACAACTGAACACCGATTTTGTCTTAACTGTCATTACATTCAGGACGAAAGGCTTAGGACTAAGGATTTAGCGCTAGGGCGTGAGAACTAAGGACCAGCCTTTAACACGCAGTCCTCAGTCCTAAGCATTCATCCCCTTTCCCCTTGCTACTTGCTACTGCTTTAATACCCTTGGTACCCGCGGCGGTATGCGTACAAACAATTCGTAGCCTATAGT
>JBHIDJ010000128.1:0-8052 GCA_046760105.1 Acidiferrobacterales bacterium
GTATCGATCAGGACGACATCATATTGTTGCGAGAGTGTGTCGATCGCCGTTTCAAAACGATCGCTCATCAGAAGTTCTGAGGGATTGGGCGGTATGGTCCCACTCGGTAGGAAACTTAAATTATCGATTTCCGTTTTGCGTATCGCGTCTTCCAAAGACGTCTCACCACTTATCACCTCTGACAACCCCTTCTTGCGTTCGGTCGAGAAATATTCATGCAAATGACCTCTTCGCATGTCTGCGTCGACCAGCACAGTACGTTTGCCCGCATCCGCTAGTACGTAAGCCAGATTTGCCGAGACAAAGGATTTACCGACATTAAAGCTAGGCCCGGCCACGGAAACGATGTTCTTCATGCCATCCGTCAGCGCAAACTGCAGACTAGTCCGAAGGCTGCGGACGCTTTCCATGGCCACATCAGTGGGTTCACACGAAGCTAACAACATTGAATGTTGTTCGTCCTTCTTATGCATTTTTGCAAGATTGTCCTGCTTTGCACTATGAGGGATGGACGCATAGATCGGTAACCCGAGGCGCTGCTCAATCTGATCTGGATCCTCTACCCCACGTCGCAAAGTCTTGCGTACGAAGGCAAGCACTACGCCCAGCATGAGCCCCAATGCGGTACTCAGCGTGGTGATCGACCTTTTTTGTGGTTTCACGGGGTAAGTCGGTTCGACGGCCGGGTCAAGGATACGCGCATTACCGATTGTGCCCGCCTTAACGACTTTCAGCTCCTGCGCTTTATTTAGTAACAACAGGTAAATCTCGTTTGCCACCTTGACGTCGCGCATCAGTCTTATCGATTCCTGTGTCTCCTCGGGCATCGTTTTGATCTGTGCATTAAGTCTTGCACGCTCTTTCTCTAATTGCCTTATCTTCTGGTTGAGTGTGCTCACCCTAGCGTGGTTTTTGGTAAACTTCTCGAGCAGCTCGGTCCGCCTTAATCCTAACGCAGATATATCTCTCTCTATCTGTGTCAATTGCGTAAGAACCGCTTCGGTTTCCAGGTTTACATCAACGCTACCAAGCCTGGAACGATATTCATTCAAGCGGGTTTCTGCTTCGAGGAGGTTTGTCTTCATCGTGGGTAGCTGCTTATTCAGGAACTGCAGCATCTTTTGTGCCTCTTCTGAGCGCCGTTCCACATTTTGCCGTACATAGGCTTGAGCGATGGCATCTAAGGTCGCCACTAGGTGTTGCGGCTGCGTCCCTTCGAGCGCTACTTGGATGATGCCGGTGTATCTGCCCTTTTCGGAGACTCGCAGGCGTCCTTGCAAGGCACCGATCACTTGTGCCCGTGGTCGTTTGGCTACCGTGAATCTAGTGCCGCGACGGGCATAGAGTTCGGTCACAAAGACTCCAACTTTCGTGTTAGCGGGATTGCCAGTGATTGTCTCTTCGGAAGATGCGCTTAGGGATCCCATTGCCGGTTTGCCCACCTCTCCAGTAACCAAGACCTTATTGGTGTGATCCGTTAGCTCATAGGTTCCGTTGTCACCGGCTATCAGTGTAAATCCTCTGCCTTCATACGCTCGCGGTATATCCAGGCGCTGGACCTGGATGCGTTCTCCTCCCCAAGCGAACTGACTCAAGCCCCACCACGGTTTTGCGAGGCCGTTCTCACTGTTGTGGCGCCGTGCGATAGTAGCCCCAATGAGACGGAAGTAGCGGGGTTCTGCTACAATATTCAGCCTGAGATCGTCAACCGCAGCACCTACGATCGAGCGCGAGCGGATGATTTCGATTTCCGTCGCCGCCGCGGTGTCGCCAGGGCGCAGGAGCGACAGTTCATCCAAACTGCTACTTGTGGTTCCTTGTTGTTCTACCTGCAGCAAAGTGTTGCTTCGGTAGATCGGTGTCTGGACAAAGGCATAAAACCAGCCGATAGCCATCGCAAGGATCGTTACCGCCGCGATCAGCCACTTAGCCTCGATAATGGTACCGAAGCGATCGTGCCAATCGATCTCGTCTTCAACGAGCTCGGAAACATGCGATTGGCCGACAGGATCGAGCTCTAATTTTTTATTCATATATGTTTACGAGTCTCTCTTGGAGTCACGACGCTATGTTAGTCCGACGTGAGTTCGTCGGTGAACCACAACAGCTGGATCGTCGGCAAAATTTGACTAATAACGCGGTCCCAGCGTGCCAACTTGGTGCTCGCCACGTATACAACATCTCTAGGCTTCAGTTGGAAACGGTTGGCCAACAATAAGGCATCCGCAGAAGATGCGTCGAGGCGATAGATTTCAGGGTGGTCGAACTCCCCACGGATCACATAAATTCGACTAGGATCCGCGGTCAGCCTGTCGAAACCGCCTACGTCGCTGATTACCTCAGCCAGCGTGATACGCCCTTTATGCATGAGCAAGGTTGTAGGTTTTTTGAACTCACCCAGAATGAAAACCTTGTTCTTGTTCCTGTCCGGAACATGCACGATATCACCGCTTCTTAGCAACACGTTTTGCCTTGTATCTCCAAAGTCATACAGTGCTTGCAAGTCGAGCGTGCGCACTTCGCCATTTCTTGTCAGCGCGACATTCTGTAAATCTGCTTCCGGCGAGATGCCGCCAGCCTTGTTGATCGCCTCCAACGCAGTCAAGGGCACATCGGTGATGGGCAATATGCCCGGTTTTATGACTTCGCCAATCACGTGAACCCTTTGACTATTAAATGCCGCCACGCGCACATCGAGTTGTGGATTCGTGATGAATGCCGCCAACCGTTCGCTCAACAGTCTACGAATTTCTTGAACGGTCTTACCCGCAACGTCAACTTCGCCCACGAAAGGGAAAAAGATCGTGCCACCAGGACTCACCGTATGGCCTGCGGCCTCGGCGGAACGGAACTCGCCCGCGGGTATCGTCAGCTCGGGATGCTCCCATACGATCACACTCAATACATCCTGTGGTCCCACTCGATACTCATACTCGGCAAGTTTTCGTTCTAGCGTGACGTTGTTATGAGAATTCACCGAGCGGCGCGGTTGGTTATCAGGGCTGGTCACCAGCTCTGCGGTAATGGGGATGATGGGAAAAGAGACCGGACCTTCATACTTGGATTCATCTAGATCCATAGTGGGTGCGAGCCCACAACCGGATAAAGGAACGATCAAGGCTAACAAGATCTTGCGCATTGCCCTTTGTTTTCAGAGTCTGCTTTGCCAGTCTGCCAAGCCCTGGTCGATCAAATCTAAGGCTTGTACGAAGGCGTCCCGAGACTGTCCATAAGGGTCCGGAATATCGAAGTCACCCACTTTTCCCAGTCGATGTACGCGACCGCGTGCACTGACCGACAGGGATTCAATCGCCTTCACCTGTGCCATTTCCATCGTCAAAACTAGATCGAAGTCTTGGATCATCGCAGGGGTTAACTGCCGCGCGCGGTGGCCGGACAGATCTATGCCGCGTTCGCGCATCAATTCCTGCGCAAGCGGGTCCGCCGGGTGTCCCACCAGGGCGGCGAGGCCTGCCG
This sequence comes from Acidiferrobacterales bacterium, assembly GCA_046760105.1. Taxonomy (GTDB): domain Bacteria; phylum Pseudomonadota; class Gammaproteobacteria; order Acidiferrobacterales; family SPGG2; genus JBHIDJ01. The sequence goes on from JBHIDJ010000128.1 coordinate 3,478, forward strand.
ATTGTACCTCCACGGCAGGGGCGCGGTCTGAGAGATTTTGGGCAAGCAGGGCTGCCGCCATCGGGCTTCGACAGATGTTGCCCGTGCAAACTACCAGAATACGCCCAAACATCAAACAGGAAATGCCTCAAAACTCAACGACTACTCCCTGAATATGTACCAACATTATACCTAAAGATAGTTTACATCAGGGGCCAGGGGCTAAAAGGACTAAGGACTTGGGACTGAAGGCCTGGGGCTAAGGGCGACGGGCTCGGTTCGTGACTGGTGACTAGGAACCCGGGGGTCAGGGGCCGGGCGGCGGTTATTTTGCGAAATCCGTCAGCGGATCATACTCGGGATTGTCGAGCATGAGTGGCCGTTCCACCAAGCGATACAGGTCGCCTGGCGATTCCACCATCTGGCCCACGTCCCGCGTCCAGGGAGCGAGCGAGAAGTTCGCGGTGGCGCGGCTATCCTTTGTTAGCACGGTATTCAACGGAACGGAAAGGAAGATCCCTTTATCGCGGTACGGGTCATCTGGAGTGCCCGGCGACGTTATGTCGTCGATATCCGTCCATGTATACCAGGCACCGACCTCTATGCCTGAGCGAAAGCGGCGTTTGAGCTCGAATCGGACGCCGTCATCCTTGGCGAGAAATCTGCCCACACGGAAAGTCGTGGTCACACCGAGTTTTCGAAAGCGGTAATGGAATGCTCCTAGGGCCGTAAGCACATCGTAGTCTATAAAGCGGAAATCGTCTCTCGGTTCCCGTTGCTTCAAGTAGTCCGCTGTAAAATCGAACGCCCAATTTCCCCATCTCGGTAGATATAATATTTGACCGCCCACGCCACCGAACATTTCCTCGTAATATCCTCCGCTTAACCGGGCGTAGACTCGCTCGTCGAGCTGGTAGTACCTGTTGACAAGCAGGGAAAGCAACCTCACGTCGTCCTGCTTATACAAGGCGACATCGGAACGAACGTGGGGCAGGAGGCTGTTGGAAGGCGTGGTTACATCAGTGACGTTTTCGGCAAGGGTGAATCTTACCGATCCCCTGAAGAATAGTAGATCTCCAATCGGCCTGCTGTAGGCGGCAACAGAGAATAGATCATACTTGACCGCACCACTGGGATCATTGAAAAAGAACCGGAGATTGAACGGAATGAATCTAAATCCAGACCAAGGACCACTCGTAGCACCGAAACTGAGGGGCTCTCCTCCCTGTAAACCCTCTATTACTGGATCGGTACCGCGGTCGGTATCAAGGTCTGGGATCGCGTTATTGGCAAAACGTTCCGCATATTCGGGTGAGGTGTAGGTGACCTTGATCGACCTTCGTAAATCGAGCTGCGAAGTCAGTCCGTCAAAATAATACTGTAGTAGAAAGGCATCTTTAAAATGATAAGTAACCAACGGCAGGTCGCTGAGCGTGTACGTTATCTTGATGGACTCAATCCCCATCGGCCCGGCGAGAAGAAGCGTACGAGCTGCCCGACCGACTGTCCGACTGATCAGAGAGATGCGCGGATGAGAGAGGGTGGCCTCCAAAGACCTCTCTTTTAAACGCAGCCCGACGTCTTTGAAGCCCTGCCGTTTTAGTGCCCGCGCGAGTCGCTGGGCGTGCTTAGGCTTGGCACGCCATTCTTCTATCGTAGGTCGCGGTGTAATCTTGCTATAAGGCTCAGGCTCATCGAATTTGGAAATAAATTCTCGTTTTGTCAGCGGGATGGAAGTATAGCCGTTGAATCCGATGTCGCCGCTTTGATAGGATAGTTGTGTCCTAAACCCACCAAATCGATATTCCAGCGCATACGTTGCACCGCCCTCACGCTCGTCGGCACCGGATTCGCTGGCCCGAAAGTCGTTCTCATAGTCAAACGCATCGTACTCCGCGACAAAAGCGAGCTTCTTGTTCCACGATGGGCGGTAACGCACCCCACCGAAAGCCCCGTCGATGCGGTCCTGGCCGTAACCGATCGTGACATCGACATTATTGAAGCGTTTGCTAAAGGCTATGAAGTCGGACGAAAATAGCTTCGTCCCGGTGAAATCCTGAGTGCCGAGCGTGATCGCGGGCACATAGCGCGACTCCGGTACGAGAAGCAGCTTCGCGTCAAAGGCCTTGTCTTTGAAGTCACCAAAATCGTCATTATCCTCAAACCCACGAACACCATCGATCTCAGTAAATCTCCCTGATAACTCGAGTCGCGAAAACAAACTAATGCTGCCCCACAGAGCGGTATAAGGTTCGAAATGGCTAATGCCAAAACGTAAGGTGCCCTCTTCCTCAACCCTGCCGTCCGGCATGTTAATCAAGCCTGTCTGGCCCAACGTGTTAGGGGCAGATAGTGCGGTGTGAGTGAGAAACGACCCGAGCAGGACTACCAGGGCTTGCGCCCAACGGGCGTGATATCGCGCCGATCGGCGAGTTCCCGCATGCGTTGCCCCCGGATTCAGAAGGCGCCTCGATCGCATCCTGGATCGACGGCAACGGGATCCGCGCTCGCTATGACTTTGTTCGCTATAGTCTCGCAGAGCCGGGTATAGCTTGTTCAAGGCTCCGGGTTAACGCAGCGTTTAAGTAAGAGAACGGGCGGGGCAATAGCTCGTCCGCGCTTCTTGCGCCTTGGCGGGCTTTGGGATGCATCTGGCTTCTAGTTGCCTTTGTGTACATGGGCTCAAGATGTGCTGGGGCACCGAAGCCATGGGCAGGGGATAACCTTTTTTCTGAAACCGTACGCGTTTAGGAGTCCGCAGTCGCCCAACACGCTCGCGTTCGGTGCTAGCTCAGGACCACTGTGTCGAAAGCATGTGTCTACTGCTCGCAGAAGGGCCGACGCGATTCTGTTAATGAGAAGGAGGAGGGATGCCGCCACCACTACTACCGCCCCCACCGCCACCGGCAACTACGAGCGCCGCACCAATCGCCGCCCACAGCCAGGCTCTCTTTTTCTTCTTTTTGTCTGGTGGAGGCGGCTCTTCTTCCTCGGCTACCACAACTTCAGGTTGCTCCTCAGGGGCTTCGACCGCCGCAGGGGGGGGTTCGACCGCCGCAGGGGGGGCTTCGATCACCTCCTCGACCTCTTCAGGAGGCACATCTGGTTGCTCTTCGGCCCCGATTGCTTGCGCAAAGTAAGGCCCCACCTCCCTGAGACTGTTTACGCCGCCCTTGCACACACTCGGCTTTTGTAGCGCAAACGCCATATTCTGCGCTAATCGGGTGACACAGCCGTCATCCTGAACCACGACGGCGGTCGCGCCAGTCAACGTTAGAACGCGATCACCCAGTTTCAGCGGCATACCCGCGTGACCAGCTTCGTAACCCTCGCCCGCATTAACGAGCACCCTACCCTGCAGGTGTCGCAAGAACCCGGCCGGCTCTGCGGCTGGCGCAACCGTACCGAAGACAAAGGTTGCCGATATCAAGACGCACACGGTTAGTCGCATGGCTTGTTTTTCGACCTTGTCTTCTTTTGTACGCATTGGCTGGAGACGTAGCTACCGTTTTGCCGATATAGCCCGTTCGTGTGTGACCTTATCAGACCTTATAACAATCATAGTGCCATTATCAGCGTTTTGCCATGCCGTGCACTAGACAGTACCTGCCAGAAGCCTCGGACCGCCCCATTTACTGGACTTTAGCTTTTAATTTGGTTTGGGAATGCTGGAGGCGCGTAATGCTAACCCGCTGCCCCTGTTTCTTAACCTGAAACGTTAGCTTGCCTACGTAGATTTTGACTTCGGATTGTCCCTTTGTCCGGATTTTGACTTCGAAGCGTCCCCAGCCGTGGGCCGCACCGCCGCCCAGCTTCCAATTGACGTCTTTGACTTTCATCCGACGTAGATCTGTTTTCTGGAATAGGTCGTCGTAGTCTTTTCGAATCTCACCCCGATTGCGTCTTTGATTGGTCTGCGCGTCTTCGGCAAACAGACTCATAAACTGGTCGAGATTTCCTGATTCGTAATCCGACACAAATTTGCGAAGCAGTCCGCTAAGGGCATCCGTCGTAATACGTTTCGGCACTGACGCTTCTGGCTTTGCAACCATGATGGCATCCGACTTTTCCTTACTCGGCGAGGTTTGCAAGGAATCCTCACGGTCACTCGTAGATACAGCTTTTTCCGGTTTCTTTGTGCCAGGCAACGTCTGTAGCGAATCAGACCGGTCGTCTCGTGTATCGTCTTGCAAGGAGGAAGCCCTCTCTTCTGACGGGGCAGCATGCGCTACTATTTCTTTCGGCTTGCTCGCCCCGTCTGACGGGATCTGCTCTTTCTTCTGAGGTTGCAACAATACTTTCTGTTCGCTTTGTTGTTCTTTCGGTGGAGATTGCTTCTTCGCCTTTACGTCGGAGGTCACTGTTGTACTTGCGAGCGCGGTGCTCGTGGTTGCTCTGGTGTCCTTTGATGAGGGCGAGGAGGACGGTTCCGCAACTTTGGACGTGGACGTCGGTTTTTTCGCCGAAACTTGTTTTTCGCTCTTTTTACCAGATGGTGGCGTTGCGCTTTCAAGGGTCGTCACACTACTTAACTTTATGGTCGACGATGGCGACGATGAAGGCTGTACTAATATCTTAGATTCGCTCTTTTGTGTC
>JBHIDJ010000129.1:0-8029 GCA_046760105.1 Acidiferrobacterales bacterium
CTAGGCCTCCTCAATCGCTAGTTCATGGAGAATCTCTCCGGGTGTGGCCGACGCCGCGCCGAGTTTGCCCACTACGATGCCGGCCGCGACATTTGCTAGATGCAAGGCATCCTGCGGCTCACTACCCACAGCAAATGCACATCCCATGGTAGCGATCACCGTGTCACCGGCACCGGTGACATCAAACACCTCCTTGGCCCGGGCCGGATAGTGCAACACCTCGCCGCTACGCTTTATCAGGCTCATGCCTTCCTCACCGCGGGTGACGAGGACGGCGCCGAGCTCTAGTGACGCCACCAATACTTTCGCCCTTTCTTCCAGCTCGTGGACATCGCCAAAACGACCTGCCACATGTTCAAATTCCTTGCGATTCGGCGTAACCAGGTCAGCACCGCGATAGCCGCCATAGTCATCGCCTTTTGGATCCACAACCACGGGTATGCCAGCGTCGCGAGCTGCCTGGATCATTTCCTGAATATGGCCCAGCCCGCCTTTTCCGTAATCAGAGATAATCACTAGCTGAAACTCGGGCAAGTGCTTCAGATAGTGATCGAGGAGTCCGACGCGAGCATCCTTGCTCGTCGGCATATCGAAGTCGATGCGAATAAGCTGCTGATTCTGAGATATAACGCGCAGCTTGACCGTGGTGTTTAGTAGCTTGTCGCGCTGTAGGGCACAATCGATGTCGCCCTCTGCTAACAGACGTTCAAGCGCATTCGCTTCCGTGTCATCACCTGTGACGGAAAACATCGAACATTGAGCACCTAACGCCTTCACGTTGCGAGCGACGTTAGCGGCGCCGCCCGGGCGCTCTTCACAGCGCTTAACTGCGATCACCGGCACCGGGGCCTCCGGGGAGATGCGCTCTACCGCGCCATACCAATATCGATCCAGCATGGCATCACCAGCCACCAGTACCTTGATGTTGGCGATCTTCTGCAACAGTTCCTGCATAGTTCGTTAGTGCACTTACTCCACGGTCATGTTGTCGCGATTCTTCTCAACCGTCTTAGGACCGATACCCTTGACCTTTACCAACTCGTCGACAGACTCAAACGGGCCGTACTTAGCTCGGTATTCAACAATCGCCGCAGCACGTTTCTCGCCAACACCTTGTAATGTGACTAGTGTCTCGGCATCAGCCGTATTGATGTTGATTACTTCGGCGCACGCAAGCGCCGAGAAAAGACAAAGAGATAACGATAGCAAGAGTGCGCGTAATATTCTCATTTCTCATGTCTATCGCAGGGGGCGTACACCATCATAAGCGCGTATTACGGCCCGTCAAGCCGATTGGAGCTCCGCATTAACCCTGTCGAGCACAGCCCGCGGATCGGGGGCTTGCGTGACCGGTCGTCCTATTACAAGGTAGTCAGCGCCCGCACGCATGGCCTCTTTGGGTGATAGGGTTCGTGTCTGATCATCGCCCTCCACTTTGCCCGCACGAATACCGGGTGTGACAAGAACAAAATTTTCGCCGAATTTACCACGTAAGCCAGCTACCTCTCGCGGAGAACACACGACACCATCGAGGCCGGCGTTGTGGGCCAACCCCGCCAGTGTATCCACATTGTCTTGCAGCTTTCCCTGCAATCCGATGAGCTCGAGTTCCTGTTGGGAGTGGCTGGTTAGCACCGTTACGCCAACGAGTAGTGGAGTGTAACTGGCGGCATCAACCGCTTCGCGTGCGGCTCTCAGCATCTGGGCACCGCCCAAGGTGTGCACATTTAGCATCCACACGCGCAGGCGCGCAACCGCAGCGCAGGCTCGCGCCACCGTAGTGGGGATATCATGGAATTTCAGGTCGAGAAAGACGTCGAAGCTATTATCGACCAGGCTATGGACGAATGCAGGACCGCCCACTGAGAATAGTTCTAGCCCCACCTTTAGTTTGCATTGCGAAGGGGTAATGCCATTGACAAACTCAAGCGCCTGGTCGGCTGATGGGTAATCGAGGGCAACAATCACCCGCGGATTACTCACTATTCCTCCAGCACAGGCTTGATCGTGTTCCAGCGATTGCACCCCGGGCACAGCCAGTGCAATGACTTTCCCTTGAAGCCGCACTGCTGGCACGCATATCCGCGGTGCTGCTCGCGCAGTTCTTCAATGATATTTCGCAGTAACACCAGATCATCTTTGTTGGCGCCCGTTGCCTCGGCGAGATTCAGCTCGATTAAGCGATGCAGGCCGTGAACGGAGGGTTTACGTCGTAGCGATGCGACCACAAACTTTTCTGCTGCCTCGATGCCCTCGCGGTTTCTGATAATTTCCGCGAACGTAAGCACCAGGCCCATCACCTGGTGACGCTCCAACGCCGTCCTGAAGAATTCATACAATCCGCTTTCGTCACCGAGGTGCCGATAGCCGTCAGCGATCTTCTCGGCCACCTCACCGAGAAAATGGGCGTCCTGGTCTTCGATGTGCTGCCACGCCTGGATAGCCTCGCGGTAGCGCCTGCTCGCAGTCTCGATATCACCAAGCAAGATGTTGGCGCGTACGCAGTGGCTATCACTATTCAAGGCATTTCTGACGAAATTGCGGGCGGCACCTTGGTCGCCGTTGGAAAACTCCCGCTCGGCAAGCTCACAGTAATACTGCGCGATGATGTTATGCATACTCTCACCGGACAGCCGTGCCAACTTCCTGGCGCTGGAGATTGCTTTGTCCCATTCCTTCTCCTGCTGGTATATGCGCAGTAGCAAGCGTAGTGCCTGCTCGCTATGCAGCCGGATCTCGGCGAGTTCAAGGAACAAGTTTTCAGCGCGATCGAACAATCCAGCCTTTAGATAATCCTGCCCTAACTCCAGCAGCGCGTGTGAACGTTGCTCCTTGTCGAGCGTCGGCCGTGCTATCAGGTTCTGGTGGATGCGAATAGCGCGCTCCACTTCCCCTCGGCGCCGAAACAGATTCCCCAGGGCAAGATGGGTTTCGACCGTTTCGGAGTTAACCTCAAGCACCTGGGTAAAAACCTCAATAGCCTTATCCGGCTGCTCGTTCAAGAGGAAGTTGAGCCCTCTAAAATAGGCGGACGGCAAATCAAAGGAATTTCTTTTGGCGCGCCGCTTTTGATCGAGTCTCGCCCCCAACCAGCCGGAGGCGGCCGCAAGCGGCAACAGCAGCCATAGTAAGTTGTATACGTTAAATGACATCCTTTATGGGCAAGGCGCGCAGGTTAGTCACCTCCTGCTCCGCTCGCCGTAATTCCTTGCGCGCCCGTACCAGCTGGCGCTGCATCCGAACTAGTATACGAAGGCCCCCCAAAAAGCCCACCACAATGCCGATCGCAAAAGTCAGGAACAGTATCCACGCCAAGGGACCGTTCCAGTGCAGGTCAAAGTAATAGTTTAGCTCCACCGGGTGCCGGTTCTGGAACGTTATCGTGAATCCGAGGAAAAGTACGATGAGCGTTATCACACCGTAGATGAGCTTTTTCATAACCCCTCCAAAATCATAAAACCTGCCGGCGGAAACGTCCTAGGTTTTGCGCATAACACGGGAAGGCTGTATAGAGGTACTCGTGTATCAGCGCGGACCCCTGCGTTTGCTGTCCGATGTTCTGTCGTCCTAGACTAGTCGGGGCACCCCTTTTCATACACTATATTAATAGTGGCTCCATGCGCTGTCCTAGAAGGTTGGACGGCAGCCTAAGCTTATTCGTCACTCGCCCGAAAATCTACAGCGTTGTTGGCCCATAAAAAAACGGCACCGGAATCCCAATGCCGTCTTCGTCTGCCCTGTCTGCACCGCGACAAGCGCTATTCTTCTTCGCTCCGACCGGCATTTACACGCTCGCGCAGCTCCTTGCCTGGCTTGAAGTGGGGTACGTATTTGTCCGATACGGCCACGGAGGCACCCGTTTTGGGGTTTCTGCCAATACGTGGCGGACGATAGTGCAGTGAAAAGCTTCCGAAGCCGCGTACTTCGATTCGCTGCCCGGCCGCCAGGGCAGTGCTCATCTGCGCCAGCAACTCCTTTACCGCGAGCTCAACGTCGCGGTAGTCGAGCTGCGGTTGCTTCGCCGCCAACTCACTGATTAGCTCCGACTTCGTCATCGCTCCCTGAATTTAGGCAATAACTCTGAGCTTTTCAAGAAAGCTCAGAGTTAGATTTCAGTTTTTCTCGCAGCTTGTCGCCTAAAGATGAGGTCGCTGAGCTGGCCTTACGTGCATACTCTTGCACGGCCTCTGTCTCTTCCGCAAGGTCCTTCGCCTTAACCGAAAGCGATATCTTACGATTCTTACGGTCGATCGTCGTAATCTTCGCGTCGACCGCGTCGCCTTCCTTTAGCACTGACCGTGCATCTTCCACGCGATCGCGGGAGAGTTCAGAAGCGCGCAAATAACCTTCGACATCATCGGCTAGTGCTACGGTCGCCCCCTTAGCCTCCACCCCGGTGACGGTCCCTTTAACGACGCTACCCTTGCCGTGCTGGGCTACGTAGTTGGAAAACGGATCGCCTTCGATTTGCTTGATACCGAGTGAAATACGCTCCCGTTCCGGGTCGACGGCCAAGATCACCGCCTCCACTTCCTGACCCTTCTTGTAATCTCGAACCGCCTCCTCTCCAGAACGGCTCCAGGACAAATCCGAGAGATGGATCAAGCCATCTATGCCGCCTTCGAGGCCGACAAATACACCAAAATCCGTGATCGACTTGATCTTGCCCTTGATCCTGTCTCCTTTATTGTGGCCCGCTGCAAACTCTTCCCACGGGTTGGGTTGGCACTGCTTCATGCCCAAGGAGATGCGACGCCGTTCAGGGTCGATATCCAGTATCATCACTTCGACTTCATCACCGACCTGGACGACCTTGTTGGGATGGATATTCTTGTTGGTCCAATCCATCTCCGAGACATGCACCAGTCCTTCCACACCTTCTTCAATCTCGACAAAGGCGCCGTACTCGGTCAAGTTGGTCACCGTACCGAAGAGACGCGTGCTTTCGGGATAGCGGCGATTTAGGTCCGCCCACGGGTCCTCGCCCAGCTGCTTGAGGCCCAGGGATACCCGGTTTCGCTCACGGTCGTAACGCAGCACGCGGGCCTCAATCTCCTCGCCAACCTTAACCACCTCCGATGGATGCCTTACGCGTTTCCAGGCGAGATCCGTGATGTGCAAAAGACCGTCAACACCGCCGAGATCGACAAAAGCACCGTAGTCGGTGATGTTCTTGACAACACCTTTAACGATCTGACCTTCCTCCAGGCTTGCCAAGAGTGCATCGCGCTCGGCCGACATCTCTGTCTCCACCACCGCACGGCGCGAAACGACCACATTATTGCGTTTCTGATCAAGCTTGATGACTTTGAACTCGAGCTCCTTGCCCTCTAAATACCCGGGATCCCGGACAGGACGAACATCGACGAGGGAACCTGGGAGAAAAGCGCGGATCGAATCGAGCGTAACGGTGAACCCACCTTTGACTTTGCCTGTCAGGACGCCGGTAACGACGGACTGTGATTCATAAGCTTTCTCAAGATCCTCCCAGGCTTTAATGCGGTTAGCCTTCTCCCGTGAAAGGCGGGTTTCACCAAATCCGTCCTCGACCTGTTCGACGACGACCTCGACCTTATCCCCCACCTTAACGGTAAGCTCGCCATTGTCGTCCCTGAACTGAGAAGCTGGGATCGTGCCTTCGGACTTGAGCCCGGCGTTGACAATGACCACATCCTCGTCCACATGCACGACTTCACCGGTGACCAGACCACCGGCTTGCATCTGCATGTCCTTTAGACTCTCTTCGAATAACTCCGCAAAACTCTCACTCATAGTATTCATTCAGTCTCGCCGCCACACCCCGCCGGTGTCATGATCGCCACACACGCCGGTCTCACACCACTCCTAATGACCATTTTATATAGAGTAGAGACGCTACCGGCAGCCCGCAACCTATTAATAGGCTATTTTTTTAGCCTTTCGCGCAGCAACCCGAGAATGCGAGCAACCACCTGTTCGCTGGTCAGGCGCGAGGTATCTAGAATATAGGCGTCTTCGGCGGGCTTCAGCGGCGAAGCCTCGCGTTCGGCGTCACGCGCGTCGCGTATTCGAATCTCTTCCGCGAGGCGCGCAAGGTTAACATCGAACCCCTTGTCTTTCAACTGCTTATATCGTCGTTCGGCGCGCGCCTCCGGGCTTGCGATCAGGAAAATCTTAAGTGTCGCGTCGGGAAAGACGACCGTTCCCATGTCACGTCCATCGGCCACCAGCCCGGGGGGTTGGCGCAGGGCGTGCTGTTTCGCCAGGAGCGCGCGGCGCACGTCAGACAAAACAGCCACTCGCGATGCTAGCCGGCCTGTTTCCTCTGTCCGAATTACGTCGCTGACGTCGGCACCATCGAGAATCACACGCGCTGGCGCCCCCTGCTGAGGCTCAAAGCGCACATTCAGGTCGCGCGCCACACGTGCGATCGCGGAGGGATCGCTAAGGGCATGTCCCGCGCGCTTCCCCGCAAGCGCGACGACCCGGTAGAGGGCACCGCTGTCGAGAAAGTGCCATCCCAGATGCGTCGCGAGCTCCTCGCCAACCGTTCCCTTACCTGAACCAGTCGGCCCGTCCAAGGCAAGGACCGGAACCGTCCCGGACCTCGTCTCGGGGGGGTTTCTTCTGGCGTTGCTCACGGGTGCGCTTACCTGCTACGTGATTAGTGATTCGTAACTGATGATTAGTCAACTATCGTTTCTAACCGCGGGTTACTAGTCACGAGTCACGGCCTTAATTGACAGCCCTGCGCGGCCTGCGAACTCCACGAACCCAGGAAAAGAAGTGTCCACATTCTTGCAGTCACGCACGATGACGGGTGCTTGCGCCACCAAACCGACCATCGCAAAGGCCATTGCCACACGGTGGTCGCCGTGGCTATCGACGTCTCCGCCGGAGACGGGACCGCCCCGTATGATGATGCCATCCGGCGTTTCCCTGGCATCGATAGCGAGTCGTCGTAACCCTTCCGTCATGACCGCGATGCGGTCGCTTTCCTTTACGCGTAACTCCTGCGCGCCGCGCAGATGGGTTTCGCCTTGAGCGCAAGCAGCCGCAACAAAGAGGATCGGGAATTCATCGATAGTCAACGATACTTCGTCCTCGGCGATGACAATCCCGCTCAATCTACTGTTGCGTACACGGATGTCGGCGACCGGTTCGAGGCCGACCTGTCGCTTGTTGATCACCTCGAGCTTGGCACCCATTCGCTGCAATAAGCCGAGAATCCCGGCCCGCGTCGGGTTGATACCGACGTTCTCTACCGTCATATCCGCCTCGGGTGCAATGGCCGCACCGACTACGAAGAAAGCCGCGGATGACAGATCACCGGGGACGTCCAGCTCGCGACCCGTGAGCCGCCCACCTCCACACACGCGCACAGTATGATCACTCGTGGTCACATCGTAGCCAAATGCACGCAACAGGCGCTCGGTGTGATCCCGGGTGGTGCTGGGCTCGGTGATAGCCGTCTCACCCGCCGCATATAACCCGGCCAGCAGCAAAGCCGACTTGACTTGCGCGCTTGCGAGCGGCATGACGTAGTCGATACCATGGAGCTTGCGCCCACCAGTGATCGACAAAGGCGGGTAACCACCATCGCCGGTCGCGATTCCAGCGCCCATCGCATTGAGCGGCTGCGCCACGCGCTGCATCGGTCGCTTTTGCAAGGAGTCGTCACCCGTCAGCTCGCTGTCGAACGTCTGGGCTGCCAGCACGCCCGCCATGAGACGCATGGCCGTACCGGAATTGCCCATGTCCAGCGGGCCTGGCGGTGGCCTGAGTCCGTATAGCCCCACACCTTGGATCGTTAAACCCCCTTCTTGCGGCTGCGAGATTCCTACGCCCATGTCCCGGAACGCCACGAGCGTCGCCAACACATCCTCCCCTTCCAGCAGTCCCTGCACACGCGTTGGCCCGTCGGCCAGCGACCCCAAAATCACGGCCCGATGCGAGATCGACTTGTCACCGGGAACACGAACACGGCCGCGCAGGCGGCCGCCGGGCTGGATTACATAGTCAATGGACATTTTGAAGCTGTGATTAGTGA
>JBHIDJ010000130.1:0-7979 GCA_046760105.1 Acidiferrobacterales bacterium
CACCGTCGCCCGTCTGCGGTCACCAAGAATGCCGATATCAAACTGGCTACCGGGCTCGGCGTAGTTTGACTCGACATAAGCAAAGGCAACGGTCTGCTTAACCGTGTGACCGTAAGCCCCGCTGGTGGTGATCCCGATGATGCGCTCACCGTCGTACACCGGCTCGTTGCCGAGGGGGTCGGCATCATCGGTGTCCACCGTGACATAAACGAGCTTAAGGTCGACGCCATTGTTCTGGCGTGCGAGCACCACGTCACGACCGATAAAGTCTTTGTCTACACGCACAAAGCGCTCGAGACCCGCTTCGATCGGTGTGATCTCCGTCGTTAACTCACTCCCCCATGCCTTGTAACCCTTCTCCATGCGCATGGCATTAACCGCGTAGAGCCCGAAGTTGGCTATCCCGTATTCTTTACCTGCTTCCATGAGTGCATCATAGAGCTTTTCCATCTGATTCATCGGATGGTGTAGCTCCCAGCCCAGCTCACCGACATAGGAAACTCGCAGCGCCCGCGTCGGCACCCCGGCAACATCGATCTCCTTGCCTCGCAGCCAGGGAAAAGCTTCGTTGCCGAGGTCGGCATTAGTCAACTTGGATAAGACATCGCGTGAACGTGGGCCCGCAAGGACCAGGCAGCCATAATCCGCAGTGATGTTGGTGATGGTCACGGCTTCGCCGTCGTCGATATGCTGCACCATCCAGTCGAGATCGTGCAGCTCGGCTACCGCTCCGGACAGCATGTAGAATCGCTCAGGGCCAAACCGGGTAATGGTGGCCTCGCACTCGATGCCACCGGGCTCGCCCAGCATGTGGGCTAGCGCGACCCCGCCGTCTCGACGCGGCATACGGTTGGCGCAGATCCGGTTGAGAAAGGCCTCGGCGCCCTTGCCGGTCACGTCGTACTTCGAGAAAGCGCTCAGATCTAAGATCCCGACGCGTTCGCGCACCGCCTTACATTCTTCGGCCACGGTATCGAACCAATTGGTTCGACGAAAGCTGTAGCGTTCGGTCTCGCCGTTACGAGCAAACCACTTGGCACGCTCCCAGCCGAACGTTTCCGCGAAGATCGCGCCTTGTGCTTTAAGCTTCTCGTAGATCGGCGTGGTTTTTATTGGGCGACCGGCATCGCGGAACTCGCCCGGGTAAGGGACCTGATACATCTGCTGGTATGCATCGATGGATTTGTCCGAGCAGTATTTGCCGACTGCCCAGTCGGCGTAGCGGCGGGGATCGAACCCGAGCATATTGATCTCGGTCTGACCGTGCACCATCCACTGGGCCAGGTACTTACCGGCACCGGCACCCTGGGTAATGCCGATACTGGCGCCGCAGCACATCCAGTGGTTACGCAGCCCTGGCGCTGGTCCGAGCAGGAAGTTGCCGTCGGGAGTGTGGGTGATGGGCCCGCTCACGACGCGCTTGATGCCGGCGTTGGCAAACACCGGAATCCGTTTCATCGCCCACTCAAGCGAGGTTTGCAGACGATCGATATCCGGCGGCAGCAACTCCATGTCGAAGCCCCAATCGATGCCGTCGAGCCCCCACAGCTGCGCGTCCTCCATCTCGTAGGGACCGATGAGCAAGCCTTGTTGCTCTTGCCGGTAATAGCAGGACGCGCGCGGATCGCGCACGACCGGTGGCTCTTTATCCAGCGCCTCTACCTCGGGCAGGTTTTCGGTCACGATATACTGGTGAATCATGTTCACGATCGGCACCTTGAGACCGACCATGGCGCCAACCTGCGGTCCGAAGGAGCCGGCCGCATTGACCACATGCTCGGCGATGATGCTGCCCTTGTCGCTAATCACCTCCCACTCGCCGCTTGGTCGCGGGTTAATGTCGACGACACGTGTATGACGGTAGATCTCGGCCCCACCCTTACGGGCGCCGATGGCCATCGAATTGGTCGTACTGGCCGGGTCAGTGTGACCGTCGTTCGGGGTATAGGCGCCGAGCACGACACCGTCGGTGTCCAGTAACGGATGCAGTTTCTTGATTTCGTCGGAACCGATGAGGTGACACTCGGCACCGATGTAATGGAGCATGCCCTGGATGTATTGAAACCAATCGGCTTCATCCTGATTGGTGGCGAGACGGATGGCGCCACAACCGTGCCAGCCGGTCGACTGCCCTGTTTCTTTCTCCAATCGTTTGTAAAGCTCAATGCCGTAATTGTGGATCTTGGCCATGTTGAGATCGCCAATAAAATTTCCGATCAATCCGGCCGCATGCCAGGTTGAGCCAGAAGTGAGTTCGCCTTTCTCACAGAGAACGACGTCTGACCAGCCTTCCTTTGTCAGGTGATAGAGCAGGCCCGCACCCATGGCCCCACCGCCAACGATTACGACACGCGCATGAGTTTTCATTATCTACCTCCAGTCACGACCCACAGGGTGAATCTTGTTATCGAAATCTTGTTGTTTCAAAGTGAATCTACGGGTTTTTTTGCTTCGTCTACAAGCCATTGCCTGAGCGGTGCCGGTAAAACTCAGATGGCGCGCCGGCGCTTCGAACGAGCGGAGCCAGTTAGGCGGTGGGAGACGGCGTCGCATGGACATCTATAAGTTTTTCTAAGGCTCAGCGCGTAGATTAATCGTTTATTCGGCCCAGCGAAACCCGTGCAATTTGTTTGCCGGTAGCCTATATAGGTGGGCGAAATTTAGTCCACTACGACAAGAGGCGCTGCCCGTTCGGATTCCGTTACCGCGGGTGGGCCGGGCGCCGACTCGATTTTTGAGGACCAACAGACAGTCAGGGGCCGTTCATTCAGTTAGAATACCCAGCGTCGGTCCACCCGGTAGAGAAGAGGTGAGCAATGACGGTTCGCAACATTTCAACTACGCAACAGACGGCAGGTCAAAAGTACGGCGATGCTGAATGGCAACGACGCGTCGATCTCGCGGCTTGTTACCGACTCGCCGACCGTTTCGGCTTCAGCGACCTCGTGTGGAATCATATTACTGCACGGGTCCCAGGAACAGAAAACCATTTCCTGATTAATTGCTTTGGTTTGCGATTTGACGAGATCACTGCCTCTAACCTCATCAAGGTCGACCAGGACGGGAACGTCATCGATGGCCCGCAGGATATCAACATCACCGGATTTGTCATTCACAGTGGCATTTACGCCGCCCGGCAGGACATCGCATGCGTAATGCATTCCCATAGCCCGGGGGGCCTAGCCGTCTCCGCGCTGGAATGCGGGCTGCAACCGTTGGTGAATGACACGATGATGTTTTACGAGCGGATTGCGTATCATGACTACGAAGGTATCTCGACCGATGTAACGGAGCGCGAACGGCTCGCTGCTAACCTCGGAGATAACAATGCGATGGTTCTGCGTAATCACGGTTTGCTCACGGCTGGCCGCAGCGTCGGCGAGGCTTTTATGTTGATGTACTACTTGGAACGCGCCTGTAGCGTGCAGATGCAGGTTCTTTCCAGCGGACAGAAACCGCGAATCCCCCCGCGTGAGATCTGTAAACTCGCAGCAGAACAGTACGACGAGTTTCAGCCAGGTAAGTACGAGTGGCCGGCGTTACTTCGGCTGCTTGACGATAAAGACCCGTCTTATCGTGACTAAGCCTTCCGGAAGGAGATGTGGAGAGCAACATATGTTGGAAGCGCCCTCTGAAAGAGAAATCAGACAATTTCACGAAAGCGGCATTCTGTTTCCACTGCGTGTGCTTGAGGAACAGGAGGCTGGGCGATTGCTTCCGTGTTTCGAATCGTTGCGTGAAAGGATGCGGGATTGGTCATACTCGGCGCAGATCCTGAAACCACATTTAGTTTCCACCTGGGTCCATGAACTCGTCCGGCACCCGCGCGTGCTGGATCCGATCGAAGCGCTCATCGGTCCAGACATTCTTTGCTGGTCGGCCAGCTTCTTCGCCAAGCGCGCACACGATCCGCGTTACGTAGGCTGGCACCAGGACATTACTTACTGGGGCCTGCGGCCTGCGGAAGAAGTCGTCACCGTATGGCTGGCACTGACTGAATCGACAACAGAGAACGGTTGCATGCGTGTTGTTCCCGGCACACACTTGGGCAAGGTACGCCCCCACGTGTGCGTATCGGGGACGGATAATATGCTGATGTCAGAGCAGGAAGTGTCGCTTACCCTGGACGACTGCGAACGTATTGTTGACGTTGAGCTTGCGCCAGGCGAAATGTCGATCCACCATTCACGGTTGCTCCACGGATCAACGCCGAACCCTTCGTCGTGTTCGCGCATTGGGCTTTCGATCAACTATATGCCGACCCACGCGCGCCAGGTCGCGAGTGATGTGCGTGACTCAGCCATGTTAGTGCGTGGCACCGACCGCTACGGCCACTTCGACCTAGAGCCGGGACCACAATCGGATTTCAATGGTGCAGCAATAGCCGCATACAAAAAGTCGATGCGTACTCCAAGCGGCACCGGGCGGGCAGGTAATAATCCACGAGACTACAATCGGCTCGATCTGTCGACATGATGTAGTGCAACCTTAGTGACCTCTCTAGATCAAGGGCTGCTTATGAGGGACTTGGGAATGTCGGCGGGACGCTTGCCTGGTCCTCCGTTAGACGGGACTTCTTAGAATTATGCCATACGATACGGCCGACCTAGTCAGACTCGATACGTATCCCATTCATGAGCTGCAGAGTCAGACCGGTCAGGCCCTGGTGGCGCGCTGCCGCCAGTTGTTGCAAGAGACGGCTTGCTGCTCGCTGCCGTGCTTTGTGAGCGAGGCGGCACTCGCCAAGCTGATTGAAGAGTCACGAGAGGTTACCAAGTCGGCCTACTATTCCGAATGCGGCACCAATGTGTACTTCAGCGAGGATGACCCGAATTTGCCCGCCAACCATCCGCAGCGGATTTTTCTCAACCGCACCAGCGCCTTCGTGCCGGCCGATGCTATCCCGGCGGATACGGCCATGCGCGCGTTGTACAAATCACCGTACTTGATGCCCTTTGTTCGGGCGTGCCTGAACGAGCAGGACCTTTACGAATACGATGACCCGCTGGCCGATGTCATCGTCAATGTCGTCGATCCAGGGCAGGAGTTTCCATGGCATTTCGATACGAACGAGTTCTCGATCTCATTGATGACGCAGACCGCGGAAAAAGGCGGGCTGTTCGAGTTCGTTTCCAACCTGCGTTCTGGTGACGATGAGAATTACAGGGGTGTCACCGCTGTACTCCAGGGCGATCGCTCGCAAGTGCGTACGCTGGACCTTAAGCCCGGCGACCTGCAGATTTTCAAAGGTCGTCATACGCTACACCGCGTAACCAAAGTCGAGGGCAACCGGCCACGCTATATTGCGATCTTCTCCTATGCGAAGCAGCCAGGGATGGTGGGGCGCGTCGAACGCATGCGACAACTCTATGGAAAAGTACTACCTGTCCATATCGAGGCCGAAAAAGCCATAAATCGCGCGGACAGTTTGACGGATTAGCACGGCACTCCAACCTCAATGAGTACGACCGCTAATACCGCTATCACAACCGAGGTTGGGCACATCAAGGGTATTAGCCTGGTGCTGCTTGCTGGCGTTTTTTGGAGCATCGCCGGGATCATTGTGCGTCTAATTGAATCAGCCAGCGAGTGGCAGATCCTGTTTTATCGTTCAGGTTCCCTGGCCGTGATGTTAGTCATCGTACTGGCAGTCCAGAATCGCCGTGCGCTGCTAACCACTTTCCGCGCGGCGGGCACAGCCGGTGTTGTTGGCGGCCTCTGTCTCGCCGTTGGGTTCACCTGCTGGATTTTCGCATTGACGCACACCACGGTGGCGAACGCGCTGTTTCTGCTCGCTACCGCACCATTCATCGTGGCCATATTGGCTCGACTTGTTCTCGGCGAGCGGGTGAAGCGTGCGACCTGGGTGGCCATGCTCGTGGCAACGGTTGGGATCACGGTAATGGTGGGCGAGGGTATTGCCGTCGGGACGTTGTTCGGAAACGTCATGGGTCTCGGTGCCGCTTTAGGCTTTTCCGGCTTTACCGTTGCGCTTCGCTACGGGAAGACTGTCAATATGCTGCCGACTGTGTGCTTTGCCGGCGTCTTCGCCACGCTGTCGTCCGGCATTATGATCGTCGCCACGGGACACGGGATTACGATTCCAGCGAATGACTTGTGGCTCTGCACGATGTTGGGTGTCGTGCAGATCGGCTGCGGCCTCATTCTTTATACAATCGGATCGCGCTATGTTCCAGCCGCCGAGCTGGCGCTGCTTTCGTTGACGGAAGTTGTACTAGGTCCTATCTGGGTTTGGATCGGCGTAGGCGAGGTACCAAGCGTGCTTACGCTCCTGGGCGGGGTCATTGTGTTGGTTGCTGTCGGGGCACGCGCGTTGCTCGAAGTGCGGCGCCGACCACCAATCGGTGTGGTTTAGAGTGTTGCTTGAAGACATAGTGCCTCTCCGAGCGTAAGCGGAAAACGCAGTTGCATATTCGGCGGTTGGACAATCTTGTAGAAGGACCGAATAACGGCGTAAAACTGTTCCATCTCAGAAGCCTAGAGGGGAAAGGGTGCGCGGTCGTAGTTTTTAAAGGAAACCTGGATAATGGTCCCTCGATCATCGAGTCGGAAGACCGGACGGCCCGTCATCAAGTGAATGCGGGGAGATCAGCCTGCCACATAGGAAGACACAGGGTGGTGTCGAGCTCGGTCGACCTCGGTGGCCCACCTTGGTCGTCAGGCCCGATGAGGCTGTGATTGACATTCGTCTCTACGAAGATTCAGATGAACAACCGGCGATCGCCCTCTGGCAGAAGGTGCTCGTTCCTTCTTATTTATAGTGATACGACTTGAACCCCCAGGGAGGTAAGTAATGGCCCAACAACACGTGATCCATTCCACACTCATCGGCACGCTTTGGCCGGCTGAGTCGACATCCAGGGCAATCCGTTTTGTCGTTCTGGCCGTGGCGGGTACGGCGTTATTGACCCTTTCGGCCAAAATCCAGGTGCCTTTCTATCCCGTGCCCATGACCATGCAGACCTTTGCGGTGCTCGTCATCGGCATCGCTTATGGCTGGCGGCTCGGTACGGCGACGCTTCTACTCTACCTTGCGGAAGGCGCTGTGGGCCTGCCGGTTTTCGCTGGCACGCCGGAGAAAGGCATTGGGCTTGCCTATATGATGGGCGGCACCGGCGGCTATCTCGTCGGTTTCGTCCTGGCGGCGGCTGTCTGCGGCTGGCTCGCCGAGCGCGGTTGGGACCGTAATGCCGTGACGACGGCGCTTGCCATGCTGATCGGCAACATCATCATCTATATCCCGGGCCTGCTCTGGCTCGGAGCCGTGTTTGGTTGGGACAAGCCGATTCTGCAATGGGGGCTGACGCCGTTCCTGCTCGGCGACGCGGCGAAGCTGGTGTTCGCCGCTGCCACACTCCCACTCGTGTGGAAATTGATCAGGCGCAGTTAGGTGTAGGACGTTCTCTTGTCGGGAACGGTCGCCAGGCTGCCGACGGTCTTTTCTCTTGAGCTAGGGAAGGTCATGCTGAAGAACATACGGCAAGGATCGGCAGGTGACCAGTCGGTACCAAAGGAGCCCGATCTTCATCGGGTACTCGAACTACGCAATTTTCTGGAAGGTCGATGGTCGGTCGTCCGGTTATTTGTAGACCGCGGGGAACAGAAGAGCGGGACATTCTTAGGTAGGGCCTACTTTGTGGAGGCCGGCGAAGGCCTGGTGTATCGGGAAGAGGGCCAGATGCGCTATGGAGACTACAGCGGCATCGCCAAGCGATATTATGTTTACAGTTTTTCGTCGGCTTATTATGCGAAGGTGCGATTCGCCGATGGCCGACCGTTTCACGATCTGGATCTAAGACAGGGCTATTGGCAGACCATCCATCTCTGCGGCGAAGATCGCTACTGTGGCCGGATCCAGGCGTGTTCCTCCGAGCGTTGGGAGCTGGGATGGGAGGTTCTGGGCCCGCGCAAGGACCTTAGAATCGCCAGCCGTTATATAAGGTGTAGCGATGCGGATA
>JBHIDJ010000131.1:0-7968 GCA_046760105.1 Acidiferrobacterales bacterium
GCTCCTGTTTCCTATTCGCCTAGTGGTGTGATGTAAAGCCCAGTCAGCAGGTCTTGAATTGTGAATTCTATTCGTGCGGGGCGTGTAAGGGGACCGCGTCTGACCATTATCTAGGTAAACCCAAACGGGCTCCATTCGCCCAGTACCTCTGGTGGGCAGCATTCAAGGGCGCTGGATCGTGCCGCCTCCCGGTAGTCCTCCAGGCCCACCAAGCCCTCCGGCACCGGGTTCTGGAATGACGATCGAGGAGGTTGCTTCACGACGAAGTTCCTGTATCTCCTTGGCGGCGCGCTCGACGGCTTCCTTGGCTGCCTCGGAAAAGTTTTTCACCGCCTCCTCGAGAGAACGCGCATCGATCTGGAAGGACAGCGGCACCGCCCCGACTGCAGTGAGGAGCTGGGCTTGGCCGACGTAGATCGCCGGTCGGCTGTTGTCCGGCGAGCCATCGGCCTTGACAGGCGTCATCTGGCGGATTGTGCCTACCTTACGGTCAGTAAAGATCTTCTCGCGGTAGAGCTCCGCGGGATCCATCGCCGGCTCTTTGGGCTTGTTCTCGGGTGTCATGATCCACGTCGCCTTAACTATATTCAAAGTTAGACCCTAGGGCAAAGGAGTGCCACCTATTGGCGCCAACGGTAGAGTCCTGAAAGGGCTTTCTGATTTTCCGGGTCCGGCCGCCTATTCGGTTATTGCCGGCCTAGGCTTTAGGTCTCTGAATGCGGGCCACAGCGCGTGAGCCTTGATTTGAAGCAGGGACCCGAAGGGTCTACAGGCGGTGGTCGTCACCGTAAGCCGCCAACGCCTGTGTCAGCACCCCGACATACCGACCCCGCTGTGGCAAATAGGCGAAAGCAACGAGAGGGGCTTGCCTAAGGGTCAAGCCCCTGTTTTCGTATTTGCCAGGTGGTGTGACGTAAAGCCCAGTCACAGCCGTTGCGCATCGGCCGCTCCTGTTCCTCCTGAACCCGCGGCACTTGCACATCCGTGTGCATCGCGTTCGCGAGTCAGGGTTACGGGTGGTTTTTGATATTATCGGAGCTTCTGTCCAATATCTGGAGAACAGCATCGATGCAAAAGACATTCAACACGGTACTGATCGGAGTCTTCGCGGTAAGTTTGTTGGGTTTTGGAGGGGCGGCGACAGCGCAAGACGGCGCGAAGCGCACAATCACAAAAATCACGGGCGATCTGTATCGTTTTCAAAACAATTTCCATTATTCGGTTTTCCTTGTAACTCCCGATGGGATCATCGCTACCGATCCCATCAATGTTGATGCCGCCCGCTGGCTCAAGGCCGAGCTGAAAAAGCGGTTCGACAAGCCGGTTAAGTACCTCATCTACAGCCACGATCATCGTGATCACGTTGCTGGCGGGGAAGTATTCGCGGACACGGCCATTGTCGTCGCTCACGAAAACGCTAAAGCCACTATCGTCGGCGAGCGAAGACCAACCGCTGTTCCAGCTATCACTTTCTCAGATCGCATGATCATCGAGCTTGGTGGAAAAATCGTGGAGCTCATTTACGTCGGTAAGTGTCACTCGGATAACATGATTGCCATCCACTTTCCCGCGGAACGCGCGGTCTTTGCCGTTGATTTCATTTCGGTAAAACGGCTGCCGTACATGAACCTTTCGGACTCTTACTTCCCAGACTGGATTGAGGCCGTCAAGGTCGTCGAAGCGATCGATTTCGACATACTCATTCCGGGTCACGGGCCAGTGGGCAGGAAGGCAGACGTGAGCGACCACCGTGCCTACCTCGAACACCTTTACGCAGCGGTGCTGGCGGCGGCACGTGCCGGCGAGACTCTGGAAGAGATGCAACAGAGCATTAAACTTGACAAGTACAAGGATTGGGGTCGCTATAATGAATGGTTACCGCTTAACATAGAGGGTGTGTATAAGCGCATTAGCTTGCATCGTCGGGGCAACTGACCGAGCGAAGGTCCTTATCGACTAGAGACAAGGAGCAGACATTCCGACGGAACGTTGGCTAAACGAAGAAATAAACGAACAGCGAGATTATAACCGGCGGCATACCGATTGAATCAAGGAATGAAGTTTGTATCGAGAGAATGTCCCGAAAGGAGAAACCTAGAGTCAAAATATCAATAAAGGGGTACGATCCCTGCATTCGAACGAGTCAACTCATAGAATTCGGCTTCTCTGCACAAACCAATGTCGAGCTTGCTAAGCATGGCAAGATCTAGAGGACTCAAACCGGAAAGGTTGGCCCAGGGTTAGGCGTAACCTCATGAAACAGGAATAATACTCTCCAGACTCAGTTGCAACGGAAGGTGAAAGTATGACCCGTCCGCTATGCTTCGTGCTGATGCCCTTCGGGCAAAAACCCACAAGCGCAGGAGCGCTTGTTGATTTCGACGCGGTTTATCAGGATTTGATCAAACCGGCGATTGAGGCAGCTAAGCTCGAGCCGCTGCGCGCGGATGAGGAAATGACGGGCGGCGTTATTCACAAACCGATGTTCGAACGCTTGATTCTGTGCGAGTATGCGGTGTGCGATCTCACCACCGCCAATGCGAACGTCTTCTACGAGCTGGGACTTCGTCATGCCGTGCGGCCAGCGAGCACGGTGCTGCTGTTTGCGGAGGGCGCGGGACAACTTCCCTTTGATGTGGCGCCCTTGCGGGCGTTGCCATACCGACTCGGTACCGATGGCAAACCTGCGGAAGTCTCGAGCGCGCGGTCTGGGCTCACGGCTCGGCTGCGCGAAGCTCGCAGTGCGATGGCCGACAGCCCGATGTACCAGCTGGTGGAGGGCTTCCCCGACATTCAGCGGCTGAAGACCGATGTTTTTCGTGACCGGGTGCGTTATTCGGAAGAAATGAAAAAGCGCCTCGCCGCGGCGCGCAAGCAAGGGGTGGATGCAGTTCAGACTGCGGAGCGGGAGCTGGGAAATATTGCTGATGCGGAGGCCGCGGTTGTGATCGACCTTTTTCTCTCCTACCGGGCGGTTAAGGCATGGGAGGACATGATCGCCCTAGTGCCGAAGATGTCGCCTCCGCTGGCTGCAACAGTGATGGTGCAAGAGCAGCTGGGGTTGGCACTGAACCGCACAGGGCGTGGCGAGGAAGCCGAGCAGGTGCTCACGGACTTGATCGCGCGACGGGGCCCTAGCAGCGAGACCTACGGCCTTCTCGGACGCGTATATAAGGATCGCTGGCAGGCTGCAGCAGAGGCGGGCGACACGTTCCTGGCCCACGGTCTGCTGGACAAGGCGATTGATGCTTATAGTAGAGGTTTTGAAGCTGACTGGCGCGACGCCTATCCGGGCATCAACGCGGTGACATTGATGGAGCTCAAAGAACCCCCCGATCCGCGTCGCGAGCAACTCATTCCCGTTGTTAGGTACGCTGTCGAGCGGCGTGTTGCAAGCGGCAAGCCCGATTATTGGGACCACGCCACGCGGCTGGAGCTCGCGGTGCTGGGTAAGAACGCGGCTGAGGCTACCGCGGCGCTAGCCGATGCACTCGCCAATGTGCGCGAGCCCTTTGAGCCTGAGACCACGGCGCGCAACCTCCGCCTCATAAAGGAAGCCAGGGCGCGGCGCGGCGAGCAAATACAGTGGGCGGAGGAAGCGCAAAAACAACTGGAGCGCCGTGCAAGCGCTTGAGCGTTTTCCGTACTTTCGCGGGGCACCCGCCGCGCTGATGGATGCTGAGGCTGCAGAAGGTTAGCTGTCCACCGCAATACACAAGGCGCAAGCGGGACGTGGTTGCTAAGAACGATGCCCGCCCGGTGTGCTCCTATAAAACGGCTGCTGAGAGCTGTAAGAAGAATGCACGAGGAAACGAACAATGAGTAGAATCAAGGCAACGGCTAAGCAAATCTTGCAAAACGAGTTGCCCGTCCCACAGGGTGTAGAGTTAAAGGAACTGATTAAGGTACTCAAAGGAGAGTTGGAGTTCGGTCTTGCGCGCAAGACGCTATCCAAGGCCCGTGAACAAGAGCCAAGTGACCCATGGATCATTCAGCAACTGGCGCTTAGTACTTATAAGGACGAAGAGCTTCTCGCAAGCATGCGCTTCGCGGATGCCTTGGCACTGCTAGAGGAGGTCGGCTTGCGTGATCCGGACGAGGCGATCCAGCAAAGGAGGATCGACCCGATAACACTTCCGGAAACCCTGGCGCTGGGTGGGGCGGTGTACAAGCGCAAGTGGGAACACGGCGGGCAGCTCGAGGATTTGCACCAGGCCCTCGCCCTTTACCGCGCCGCTTGGGAAAGAGACGGGCAGCTGGATAAAGGGTATGGGGGTGTGAATGCCGCGTACGTCTTAGACATCCTCGCGTCGCGGGCGAGAATCGTCGCTGTGCGTAGCGGCACCAAGCCTGAAGAGGCCAAAGAGGCTAACGAACTGCAACAGAAGGCTCGGGAGCTGCGCGAAGCGATGCGCACGGCGGTTCCAAAGCTCGCCAAGGACGATCTCGATCTGAACAATCAATACTGGTACCTAGCCACCCTTGCGGAGATTTATTTTGGCCTCGAGAACTACAAGGAAGCCGCTAAGTGGTTAGGGCGAGCGCGCGAAGCCGAGACCACAGAATGGGAGCGACAAACGACGTTCAAACAGCTCGTCTCAATCGCAAGGCTGCATGGGTGTCTGTCACCCACGGAGGGCTCGGCTGTGAAAACCTGGCACCCCGCCTGGCGGGCGCTTTACGAGTTCATGCAAGATGATACCGAACCGGCGCTCTCGTGCTACCGCGGCAAGGTAGGACTTGCACTCTCCGGTGGCGGCTTTCGCGCTTCGTTGTTTCACTTCGGCGTCCTGGCGCGGCTTGCGGAGATGGATGTGCTGCGGGCCGTCGAGGCGCTGTCCACGGTTTCTGGCGGCAGCATTGTCGGCGCTCACTATTACCTCGAGGTGCAGAAACTACTGGAAACAAAAAAAGACAACGGGATCGGTCGTGACGACTATATTAAGCTGGTTCGGTGCGTACAGGAACGCTTTCTCGCCGGAGTGCAGCGCAACCTGCGTACACGCGCACTGGCAAGTCTTCGTGCTAACGTCAAAATGATCTACTCCAAGGAGTACTCACGCAGCCATCGGCTGGGCGAGCTGTACGAAGAAGAGCTTTATAGATGTATTGGTGAGGATGCGGAGCCACGGATGGAGCCGCGCACGATGCCGAGGTTGCTTGTCAAACCAGCTGACCAAGCGAAAGCAGCTGCTTTCAAACCGAAGTTCTCTAACTGGCGCCGGCGGGCCAAGGTGCCGGTGCTGCTTCTCAATACTACCTCGCTCAACTCGGGCCACAGCTGGCATTTCACCGCGCGCTGGATGGGTGAGCCACCGGGTTCCGTTTCCACAGAAGTCGATGTCAACGAGCGCTACCGTCGCCTTTGGTACGAGCAGGCGCCCAAAGACGAACACAAAAACTATCGCCTTGGCTACGCGGTGGCCGCCTCGGCCTGCGTGCCCGGCCTTTTCGAGCCGCTCGCGCTCGACACGCTCTATCCTGGTCGCACCGTGCGACTGATCGATGGAGGCGTACATGACAACCAAGGCGTAGAGGCGCTGCTGGATGAGGGTTGCACTTTGGTGTTTTGCAGCGACGCATCAGGCCAGATGGAGGATCAGAAACGTCCCTCGGATAGTGTGATCGGCGTGCCATTACGCTCAAACAGCATCCTCATGGACCGGGTACGCGAGGCGGAGTATCAGGATTTGCGCGCGCGCGTCGACAGCCGCGCACTGCAAGGACTCTTTTTCATCCACCTTAAGAAAGACCTGCAGACTTTACCTATCGATTGGATCGACTGTCAGGACCCCACCGTCCCACCTGCGCAGTCCGCGTGCACCACCCGTTACGGCGTGGATAAGGAGTTGCAACGAAAGCTCGCGGCGATCCGCACTGACCTCGACTCCTTCTCCGAAGTGGAGGCGTACTCATTGATGCTGAGCGGCTATCTGATGACCCACTACGAGTTCAAAGAACTTAATAAGCAACACAAGCGCGACGGCGAGCCGGGTACCTGGGGCGGTTTCGATATCGATGCGCCACAAGGCGACTGGCCGTTTCTGCAACTGAAGAGTCTGATCCGCCAACCACCAGACAGCTCCGATGCGCGGCGGGCGGACTTAGCAAAACAGCTCGAGGTGGGATCGTCCCTGTTCTTTAAGATTTGGAAGCTGAGTCCAATGCTCCGTCGGGTAAGCTGGGCCGGTGGCATCGCGTCGCTGTTTCTTCTCATATGGTTCGTTTACGCATACTGGGATACTGCATTTTCGTTTCGGCCAGTATCGGTTGGCGGGGTGGCGATGTTTCTGGCTTTGCTTGTGGCGGGTATCGCCTTCCCACTTCTCAAATGGCTGACGCCGCAGGAAGCGGTGCGCGGTTATTTAGGCAAGGCGGTAGTGGCGGTAACGGGATTCATATTGACGAACGTGCATCTCCTCGTTTTCGATCCCATGTTCCTCAGACGCGGCAAGCTGGAACGGTTGCTGAAACTAAAATAAGGCAGTAGCGCAGGTGAGCGAAAAATCTTCAAAGGGTAGCGCGCGCGGGAGGCGCCACGCCTCCAATGTCATCTGCCGCTTTAGCACCGGCCAGACCGCCGCTCTACGATCCAAACCGCGACAATCCGTTAATAGCGAGGACGTCGTGAATCCAGAGGCCCTGCTGCCGGCGATCCGCTCACTGATCCGCATCGGTGCCGCAGCGCGCGCCGCGGCCGAACAGAAGGTGCGTGATGCCGATTTCAAGATGCCCAAAGCAGCGCCAGTCCGCACCAGGTTGCAGCAGTTAGGAGTATCTGATCTACGCTGAGAGCATCCTTTTCGCTGGCCCGGGAAGCTTTGACGCAAAGAATGAATAGAGTCAGACTCGATCGATCCGACGGCTTGCTAGCGAATCAAATGACTCTGACCGCATTGATTATCGACAGTGGTAGCGGAAGCACTCAGCAACCGAGGACACCATGAGCGGAAAACCCAAAACCCAGAACATGGCGTTGTTCTGCGATTTCGAGAATGTCGCGCTCGGTGTGCGCGACGCCAAGTATGCAGCGTTCGATATTCAAAAGGTATTGGAACGTCTACTCCTCAAAGGCAACATCGTCGTCAAGAAGACCTACTGTGACTGGGAGCGTTACAAGGAATTCAAGGCGGCCATGCATGAAGCGGCGTTCGAGTTGATCGATATCCCTCACGTGCGTCAGTCTGGCAAGAATTCGGCCGACATTCGCATGGTCGTGGATGCTCTGGATCTCTGCTACACCAAGTCGCACGTGGACACCTTCGTGATCATCAGCGGCGACTCGGACTTCTCAGCGCTGGTCAGTAAACTGCGGGAGAACAATAAGGTGGTGATAGGTGTTGGCGTGAAGAAATCCACCTCCGACCTACTGATTGCCAACTGCGACGAGTTCATCTATTACGACGACCTGGTGCGAGAGGCCGAAAAGCAGCGCCGGGCGAAGCGCAAGACCGCGGCCGGAAAGGCTGCGCGCAAGACGGCCACCCAGAGCGAGAGGCAGAAGAAACAGGAAGCGCTGGATCTGGTTCTGGAAACGGTTGAAGACCTGTTTGAAGAACGCGGCGAAGAGGAGAAGGTGTGGGGCTCGATGGTCAAGCAGGCGTTAAAACGGCGTAAGCCCGGATTTAGCGAAACCTATCACGGCTTTCGCACATTTGGGAAATTACTGGAAGAGGCGCAGGCGCGTAAGCTGTTGGAACTGGAGTACGACGAGAAGTCAGGCGGTTATATCATCAAGAGCCTGCGCACATGAGGAGTATAGTCTGCAAAAACGGGATCAGAGAACAAATTTCCTCGCAATGGGATTAGGCTGGGCTTGTTAAAGTTGTCGGCCAAAACACGGTCCAAGACCGCGAAATCGCTGGAACCAACTCCAAGTTCGATTAATTGGTCTACCCGTGACGGATGATGTCCCAGGATTAACGCCAGGACCGTCCGCGGCGACGCTTGTCTTGCGGCCTTTCCTCG
>JBHIDJ010000132.1:0-7923 GCA_046760105.1 Acidiferrobacterales bacterium
TCTGTGCGGTAAACACCGTCACCACGTTCGGCACGCGCGATAACCACAGCCGGATAGCCTTCTGCCCGGAGTGCAGTAAGCGCGGTCTCGGCGGTGGCTGTCGGAAACGCAGCCAGCAACGTTCCGGAGGCAAGTACGCCCCAAGGGTCGGCGCCAAGGCGGGCACAGATGGCTTTAGCGGGCTCAAACCAAAGTACAGCCTCGGCGTCCAAACGGAGCAATACCCCTGATGCCTCGGCAAGCTCATACAGTCCTGCGGACAGACCGCCCTCCGTGGGATCGTGGAGCGCGGTTGCGCCCAAGGCGGTCGCGTGCAGCGCCGATCCGACCACGGAAACGCCAGGGGTCGTAAGGGCGTCTCGCGCCTGTGCCAAGACGTGAGGCGTGATTTCACGGATCCGATCCGCTGCTTCATTAGCTAGTACCGCGGCGCCTTCAATCGGCGCGCACCCGATCTGCAAAACTACATCACCCGCCCGAACACCGCCCGTGCGAATGTATTGTCCGTCCTCGCGCAATCCCAGCATCTGGCCCACGACCAGGGGCTGTGTCACCGTAGGCGTGACTTCGGTGTGGCCGCCGACGAGCGCCACACCGACACGCTCGAGTGCTGCATACATAGCTTTGAACAGCGCCCGTACCTCATTCTCGGTGGTACCAGCAGGCAAGAGAATAACAGCAAGGAACCAACGCGGGCGCGCGCCCATCACGGCAACGTCGTTGGCGTTAATCACCACAGAATGGGCGCCCACGTCTTTTCCTGTTAGCGTGATCGGATCGGTCGCCGCGATAAGTGCCCCACCCGGGACTTGGACTACGCCCGCATCCTCGCCGATCAAGGGTGGCAACCGCAGCTCCGGTGGTGGAGGCGGCCCCGATGCCAACAGCTCGCGTAACAGTGCGGCCGGAAGCTTGCCGGGCGGTAGGGATCGTTCTGTCATGGCTTAACCTTGTAGCTTAATAGCGCAAAGCAATCTTACCGCATAACAAAGCCGGCGTTATCCCGGGTTTGTTATGCCGAACTACCGCCATGCTGTTGTGGCTTAGTCGGCCACTTCAGGGGAAGATCACTCAACCGTTTGTGACTTGATCCATATCAACGAAGCGCGATCTGGGGCACGATATAAGCAGGTTTTCAAAAGTGAGTGGGTAACACAGGATCTGCCGTGGATCGTATTATGGGACCCAAAGATCAGAAGAGTGCGCGAGGAGTGCTCGTAGGAATCCTCAAGACGTACAAAGGCCGTACGGGCCTTTCGGCACCTTTCCCTCGAGGGAGAAGGGACGAAGGTTTGGCGTCAGAACGTACAGAACTCAAGCGAAGCCTGTCTTTACCGCTAATCACTTTTTATGGGCTCGGTACCATTATTGGGGCTGGTATCTATGTGCTAATCGGTGAGGTTGCAGGGCGAACCGGAATGTTCGCGCCCATCGCCTTCTTGCTGGCGGCTGTGATTGCCGCTTTTACTGCATTCTCTTACGCGGAACTGTCGGCGCGCCATCCTCGAAGCGCGGGCGAGGCGGTGTATGTAGAAGAGGCGTTTCATCGACCGTGGCTGTCAGGTCTTATCGGCTGGGCCGTCGTGCTAATCGGTATTGTTTCCACAGCAACGCTTGCCAATGGCTTTATCGGATACCTCAAACTCTTCGTGGTCATGCCTGATTGGCTCGTTATCAGCACACTAGTCGTCGCTCTAGGACTGCTGGCAGCGTGGGGTATCAGTGAATCCGTATGGACCGCGACCGTGATCACACTGTTAGAGCTTTTTGGCTTGTTAATAGTGCTGTTTGTCGCCGGCGATAGCTTAGGCGCATTGCCGGATCGCTGGCTCGAGCTCGTACCGCCGTTAGAGGCGCACACGTGGCTTGGTATCGCAGTGGGTGCCTTTTTGGCGTTTTACGCCTTTATCGGCTTTGAAGACATGGTAAATGTTGCAGAAGAGGTCAAGAACCCGAGACGTAATCTGCCTCTTTCCATCATATTAGCGCTGTGTATTTCAACAGGCCTTTATTTGCTGGTTGCCATGACCGCCGTATTGGCGCTGCCGGTAGATCTGCTCGCGCAAAGTGACGCCCCGCTCGCGACGATCATCGAGCAACGTGGTCATAAGTCCGTGGGTATCGGCCTGATCAGCCTGATTGCGGTTGTCAATGGCGCATTGATTCAGATCATCATGGCGTCACGTGTCATGTATGGAATGAGTCGACAGCACATCGCCCCGCGGGTGTTTTCTCTCGTCAACCCCCGAACGCGCACACCCGTGCGAGCAACCGCCGTGCTGACCGTTACAGTGTTGGTGCTCGCTTTGTGGTTGCCGCTGGTTACCCTGGCGCAAGCCACGAGCTTTATCACCTTGATCGTGTTCGCGCTCGTCAACCTCGCTTTATGGCGGTTGAAGTTGCAGGGACCTCCTCCAAGCGGTGCGCCATCCTATCCGCTATGGGTTCCCGTCATGGGATTTGCACTATGCATTGGCTTGATTGCCTTACAGCTTGGTTAGCGCCTTGCGGAAACTGGGCGCAGAAGTGGCGCCCTTCACACGGCGCCATAGCCAGCATGCCTGACTCGCGAATTTTATTGATTGAAATCAAACCATAGCGGATGGGAGCGTGACTACATATTGACACCAAGATTTCGCTCCAGAGATCCAAGCAGTGACAAATCAGCCAAATCAAGGAAAATGATCCATGGGTTACCAAATGTCGCCTAGCACGCAGTGCGGCGGCCCATGGTTCAGTTTCGCCTCAGTGTGACATAAGCACCGGTACTGTCATGTGCTCGAGCAGATGGCGAGTGGCACCGCCAAGCACGAGTTCGCGAAACCGCGAGTGGCCGTAGGCCCCCATAACGATTAGGTCCGCGCCCTTATCTGCGGCACGGGAGAGCAGCATATTGCCTACGTCGATGTCGTGCGCTTCGATATGAGTCGCCTCGGCGTTAACGTCATGCCGTGCGAGATGCAAAGCGATATCCGCACCCGGAACATCGCCATCGCCCGCGGTCCCACCCGGTGGATTGACGGATAACACATCGACTTTTTTCGCGCGTTCAAGCAGCGGCAGGGCATCATGGATCGCGCGCACGGCCTCTCGACTTGTATTCCAGGCGACCAGTATGCGCTGGCCGATCGGCTGAGGTGCTCCTATATAAGGAATCACGAGCACAGGATGGCCCGCATCGAGGACCACTTCTTCAGCGACCCCCGTGCTTGCGGACAGGGGATCCGACCTATCCTCCTGTCCGACGATCACGAGGTCGACGTATCGTGCGTGTAAAATGAGTGTGCGTGCCGGTGTGTTCTCTACAAACCGCCACTCGACAGAAATACCCGCCTTGTCTGCGGAGGCCTTGAAAGTCTTTTCCGCCTCCACCGCGTGGGCAAGCACGGCTTCTCTTTGCGCTGCAAGGACCTCCTGCGGAACCTCTCCTACGATGTACGCGGGAACGTCGACCCTCGGGAGGACATAAAGGCCAGTCAGATGTGCGTCGAGGGTCTCGGCCAAGCGAACAGCCGCATCGACGCGTGCCGCGCAGGCCTTACTACTATCGACGTGGACAAGCAGGTCTTTCAGTGCCATAAGATCCTTCCTGCATTAATTGTCTCCGCTCGGGCTGCTCTTCAAGCAGTTATAATTTTCGCACGGGCGGTCGGGCAAAGGCCTTGACCTGGATCAATAAACTGGATGGCAAATAACCCGTTGGTTTTGGAGCGACTGAGAAGTTACTAAAAGCAAATGCGCGAGCGCAGTAATCACTCGCGTCATGGATAGTGAGATTTAGTCTTCGAGGAAGCTTCGCAGGTACTCCGAGCGCTCGAGCTCACGCAACTTGCGCAGGGCCTTGGCCTCGATTTGGCGAATCCGCTCTCGACTGACGCTGAACTTCTTACCGACTTCCTCAAGCGTATGGTCGCGGGCCATGCCAATGCCGAACCGCATCGCCAGCACCGTAGCCTCTCGCGGAGTGAGCTTGTGCAGAAGCTTCTGGGTACGCGTCTTCATCAACATGATTGCAGTGGATTCGAACGGTAAACTGGCGTTCTCGTCTTGGATGAAGTCGCCGAGAGAGGCGTCTTCATCATCTCCGACCGGAGACTCCATGGAAATCGGTTGCTTGGGGATCTTCTGTATTTTATCGATCGCCTCCGCAGATAGCTCCATGTGCACGGTGAGTTCTTCCGGCAGGGCCTTGCGGCCTTTTTCCTGAAAGATCTGGTGCGCGGCGCGGGATAGCTTACTAAATCTCTCGGTCATATGGACCGGGATCCGGATCGTGCGCGCCTGGTCAGCGATCGCACGTGTCACCGCCTGACGGATCCACCAGTGGGCGTAGGTGGAAAACTTAAAACCACGACGATACTCGAACTTGTCCACGGCCTTCATCAGGCCAATGTTGCCTTCTTGAATCAGATCTATGAACGCTAGCCCACGACCCCGGTATTTCTTGGCGACGGAGATCACCAGACGCAAATTTGCCTCGATCATCTCCTTTTTTGCGCGGCGGGTTTTAGCCTCCGCCGTTGCGAGTCGTCGGTTGATCTCTTTCAAAGTGGAGACTCGCAAACCGGCAGTTTGCTCGAGCGCGTGTAGTCTCTCTTGTGCCAAGCGAACCTCGCCGGCGTATGCTTTGAGCACGCTCGTGCCACGGCGTCGGCTCTTGATCAAACGGGTTATCCACGTCGGGTCGGTCTCGTTTCCAGCAAACGTCTGCAAGAACAGCTTGCGTGGCATGCCCGCCTTATTGGTGCATATGTCCATAATATGTCTCTCCAGATCCCTTATCTGCTCCACCATGTTGCGCACGCTCGCCGCGAGACGGGCAATCGCGCTTGGAACTAGGTTGATCTGCAGGAATGCCTTGATGAGTTTTTCTTGGATCTTTCGGGCTTCGGTACTCCCGATTCCCTGTTTGTCCAACGCTCGTAGCAGGCGTGCATGTAGTTTGCGGATGTGCGCGAATCGGGCCTTGACGTCTTCGATATCCAGACCTGCGCTCTCGCCATCGATCTCATCATCCGCCATCGTCGGCGCACGCTTGGTTACAACGGGTTCTTCGGCTTTATTTGGATCGCGGATGCCGGCGACTAAGTCGGACCAGCGCAGTTCATCCGCTTCGATGCGATCAATCATCCGCAGCACATCGGTGATGGCGGCTGGGTATGCAGCGATGGCCTCGATGGCCTGTCGCACCCCGTCTTCGATACGCTTGGCCAGCGCGACCTCGTCTTCGCGGCTAAGGAGGTCCACCGCTCCCATTTCCCGCATGTATTTGCGCAGGGGGTCACCGGTGGTTCGACCCGGATCCTCGATCGCGGTTGTCAGGACCGCTTCCGCTGCTTCGGCAACCTCATCATCCGCTGACTCCAGCTTCATCAGCAACGAGTCAGGATCTGGGGGCTCATCGAACACCTCGATGCCCATGTCATGGATCATGTTGACGATGGTCTCGACCTGGTCGACGTCGCGCACAAGCGCGGGGAGGTGGTCGTTGATTTCGCTATAGGTGAGAAAGCCCCGCTCACGCCCCTTCGAAATCAGCTCCTTAAGTTCTAAACGTTCCGTTTCCAACTCTATCTTTACCAATCAGTCTTAGTTTCAGATACAAGAATTTGCATTGACAGAGCCCACCACTGACCCACACTCCTAGCGCTGGTATCCAGCGACGCTCGCTTTGACAAGGAAAGGTCGGAGACTCGTGACCTGCCGCTGCAGGATTTGCTAGCGCAAAATACCACGGCGCATGAGGCAATTACCAACTATAGATGGGGGCGCGTACTGCCTTTATCAAGGCTCAGAAGGAATAAGGGCTATTATCCACCACCATGGACCACGGAACGCCCCAGAAGTTCACCCTCAATTGCTGTTGTCCGGGGGTTCTGTCGCCGTAATAGCATCGGCATCTGCTCAATAAAGAGATACCTCACCCTTGAGCACTCGCTGCCAGAGAGTGGTCATCCCCTCGAGCTTGGCGCACGCGATCTTACGGACTTGAGGTGCCATATCGGCGATTCGTTGGTCAGCAACGGTCCGGACATCTAGATCGAAGATCTGCGGCTCATTCACTGGTTTTCCGATTTGACTGACAAGCGCACAACCAGCTTCCGTGACTTCCGGTAGCTCGTCGACTAAAGCGTTGGCTATCGTTCGGGCTGCGATGTCATACAGCTTACCCACGTGCGTGACCGGGTTCTTGCCTGCCACGGCTTGTGTTTTGACTTATATCAAAGAGATTGGAGAAAAAAGAGCTAAACTTGTCGCTTCGATAAATTGTTGCTTGGCGTGTTCTTATATACGCTCCGGGGGCCCACGTAGGCTTCAACCGAAAGTGCGCGATGACACTACATTGATCCAGTCACTCCAGCACTCGGAGATTTACGATCACGAGGTGCGGCGGTTCGCCGTTATCGAGACCCACATTTCCTGGGTACTGCTGACCGGCCCATACGCCTACAAAATAAAGAAGCCGGTGGATCTCGGGTTTCTCGATTTTTCAACGTTGGACAAGCGTCGTTTCTACTGCCACGAAGAACTCAGGTTGAACCGACGTCTCGCGCCGCGTCACTACGTCGATGTCATCGCCATCACTGGCACGCCACAAGCGCCCGCACTTAACGGCGAAGGGCCGGTTATCGAATATGCGGTCAAGATGGTTCAGTTTCCACAGGAAGCACAGCTGGATCGCGTGGCAGCGCGGGGTGCTTTGGAAAAGCACCATATCGACCAGTTAGCCGCAAAGCTTGTTGCTTTCCACAGCAACATCGAAATAGCAGCCCCCGATAGTGTCTATGGAAACCCCGAGCGAATCCAGCGAGTAGTCCTTGAAAACTTTGAGCGTGTGTTGAGCGACCTTCGAAACAAAACGGACATCAATCAACTGCAAAAGCTCAAGAGTTGGGCAGAACAGGAGTACTCTAAACAGCAGGATTACCTTTCTATACGGAAGCAGAACGGCTTCATTCGTGAGTGTCATGGCGATATGCATCTCAGAAACATGGCATTGCTGGACGATGAGCTGCTCATATTCGACTGCATTGAATTCAGTGAAGATCTTCGTTGGATCGACGTCGTGAGTGAAGCGGCGTTTTTGATGATGGACTTAGATGACAGAGGTCATCCGGAGCTGGCCCGCCGGTTCTTGAATGCTTATGTCGAACACACAGGAGACTATGAGGGCCTCAAAGTACTACGTTACTACCTGACATACCGGGCGATGGTACGTGCAATGGTTGATAACATCCGTGCGCATCAATCCAGGATCGGCGGGCAGGAAAAACACAAGGTGATGGACGAATGCCGCAGTTATATTGCACTTGCTGAACAGTATACCCGCGTCGAGCAGCCTACCTTGTTTATCATGCACGGCTTTTCCGGATCCGGCAAAACCACAGTAGCACAGGCCTTACTGGAGAGTGAGTTTGTCGTACGTGTTCGCTCCGACATAGAAAGAAAACGTCTGCACGGTCTGGCTCCAGACGCACGCACACGAGCAGAGGTCGGGAGT
Organism: Acidiferrobacterales bacterium; assembly: GCA_046760105.1. Classification (GTDB taxonomy): domain Bacteria; phylum Pseudomonadota; class Gammaproteobacteria; order Acidiferrobacterales; family SPGG2; genus JBHIDJ01. The sequence continues at coordinate 7,502 of JBHIDJ010000132.1, forward strand.
AAGTTGTACACGGCTGACGCAACCCAGCGGACGTATGCAAGGCTCGCGGATCTCGCTGGCGGCTTGCTGGAATCGGGGTTCACGGTCATGGTGGATGCTGCGTTTCTGAAACAGGTGCAACGTGACATGTTTCGTGTCTTGGCCGAACGGGTCAAAGTGTCTTTTATTATCCTAGATTGCCAGACCTCAGATGAGATCTTGCTGCAACGCGTCCTAAATCGTGAACGCAAAAGTCGCGATGCCTCCGAGGCAAATGCGGCCGTGCTAACGCATCAGCTCGCAACACACGAGCCCCTCTCCGATAGGGAAAAGGACTGTACAGTAATGATCGATACTACGCGTGGGCTGGATAAAGCCCAGGTAGCCGCTGTACTGCGTGGCCATAGAGAGGCAGGAAATCGTTGATTGGGTCCTACCCGGGA
>JBHIDJ010000133.1:0-7910 GCA_046760105.1 Acidiferrobacterales bacterium
CTACGTAGATTCAGCTGCTTGCTAGCTAATTCTGGGGGTTTGGGTGGCTCAGGAGATGAGCTAGCGCGCTGTAATCGGTGACTAGTAATCAGTGAGATCCGCTCACCGGACTTTCCCTAGCGCAGGCACCTTTTCGAGCAGTAATCCAGTAACTCGGATCAGGTCGGCGATCAGTTGCTCATCCACTTCGAGATGCCCTTCGTACTCCGCAGCATTTCGGCGGTCGTGGCAGAGCGCCAACACACGCCAATGCTCGGGGCCGAGGCCGAGCGTGTCCTGAAGACATTGGAATACAAGGTAACGGTTCTCCGAGCGGTAACCGTGCCAACGCAAGGCGGCGAGCGCCAGTGCATGCGAGGCGTTGTATGCAAGATCAAAACGGCTCTCCATGGCGAGCGATGGTTTGCGCGCGTCCGTGAGTCGGGCGCGCGCGGAGCGCACCAAACCATCGAATTCCTTTTGGCCGCCGGACTCCTTCTTTAACTTACCGATTCTTGCCAGATTTTCGAGGTTTTTCCAGGGCATCGTCCGCGCCAACTAGCAAAATCCTTGGTTGCTTGAGCACTCGACTAAGAAACTCATTGTCGGCCGCAAGTTTGCGACGTAATTCGCTTCGGCCGTACACAGTCGGATTGATGGTCCGGCCGAGTCTGGTTTCCACCTTTGTCAGAAGCGGGAACACATCGGCGTACGACAACTTCTCACCGATCACCATGAGGTCGATATCGCTGCTCGCCGTGTCCGTTCCCTTGGCAACCGATCCATAAATGAAGGCGGCGTGGACCCGATCCGCCAACGGAGCCAACGCCTCGCGCAGCACGTCCCCCACACCAAAGGTTTTCAAGACAATGCCACGCATCTCCTCAAAAATCGGCGCTTGGCGGTTTGCCTGGTAGTGCTTCTGGTTGCCGATCTTTGTGACCGTGGCCAAGCCCGCGGCCGCCAGCCTCTCCAGCTCCCGCTGTACAGCCCCGATTCCGACTCCGGCGAAGCGCACGACCTCGTTCGCGTAATAGCTTCGACTCGGGTTGCCGAACAGCAGCCCGAGCACCCGGCGCCGCGTCTTCGAAAACAGGGCCTCAGAAAGGCTGGGATTCTTCATTCCCATATTGGGTATGATAATTCCCTTTTTGGGTATGATCAACAGCGTCTCTTTTTGACTGCCCAGGGCCTGTGGGGCGTGAGTCGCCTCACTGCAGTAGCAAGTAGCAAGGTACAAGTAGCAAGCAAAACTAAGCATTTGTACTGCTACTTCTTATACCCACGCAGCGCTTACAGTATGAAAGCCTAGTGGTGTAAGAGCACTAACTAGAAACATTCGACGGTGAGAAATGGAGGTGGGTTTACATTTCTACCTAGAATCAGCTGCTTGCTAGCTAATTCTGGGGGTTTGGGTGGCTCAGGAGGTGAGCTAGCGCACTGTAATCGGTGACTGGTGATTGGTCACTGGTGATTAGAGCCGACCGAGCACTGGGTAATTATGAAAATTGCTCTGCTGCACGCGCCCATCCTTAAACGTAATCGCCCCATAGAGCGTGTGCTAACGCGTCATCACCGCTTGGGAATGATAGTAAACGGTCGTCCCCGTTTGAGGCGGTATACGCTGAAGTCGCGGCGGTCGAGCGTGAAGATGTCCCGCAGGCCTTCACGATTGGCCACATGTACGAGTGTGGCGTCGGCGAAGTCCATAGGGAGATCGGCGTACTTATGCATCAATGACCGGATGTTCGGGACATCGTCAGTGTCAACAGGCAGAACTTTCAGGGCGCCGCGTTCGATTATTTCGAGGAGCGCCCCCTGCGCATCGGCCGAGAAGGCCAACAGATACATAGCCTCGGTCACAGGCATCCACGTCGTCACAAGCGGCGTTCCTATCCGCTTCAATGTCTCGACGCACAGCTTGTGATCGCGATCGTCTCGATGCAGGATTGCAACCAGCGGGCCGGCGTCGACTAGGACGCCGCGGGTCACTGCCGGTTTCTCTTAGACAAGGCCTCGCGGAAAGCTCGTTTGTGGGCGCGCGCGAGCTCAGGTGGGCCCCCTGTGGCAATACCAACCAGGTCCGACATCATGGCATAGGGGTGGCCCGCCCGCGCGGCAGTATCCTCTTCTTCCGCGAGCCGAAGCAGCGCTTCGCGGAGCATGTCTGACTTTGTGCGACCGCTACGCCGTGCAAGGCGCCTAAGTAGTGCCTCGGTCTCCGGATCAAGTCTTACACTGGTGGGCATGTTATCTGCCTCTGTTTTGTAGTACAAAATTGTACTACATACACCCAGGGCCGACAAGGAATCCTCCCCCAACGAGTGGGGGAGGAATTCATGGGGCAAATTACGACGCCCACGTCATAAATCATGCAGCTCCGTCAAAGCCCCCCTTTAGATTCTGCAACAACTCGTACGCACACCGTTCGGCGGCACCCCGGCCCCGCGGGGTAGGCTGTTACAAATCAGGATCTTTTCTCCCCCTTCCCTGAACGAAGCCCAACCCTTAAGGAAGCCACTCGCCGGTGGTCAACGGCGTCCTTGTCCCTGCAGAGTCTTAAGAAACTGTCGAGCTGTCACAATTCTTGTTTTTTCGACCCTCTCGAGGACCAACAACCCGTGTTTATCGCCCGTCACCAGACAGTCAGCCCCACTCGCGAGCGCGGTGGCGAGCACCCCATTGTCGTTAGGGTCAGAGGACAGCTCCACGTCCGGCAGTTCTTTGATCACGATGGCTTGCTGGCGCAGTCCATTGACCATATTCCCGGCTTCCGAGGGTTTCAGGAACGGGTGCAGCTTTTTGTAGCGACTCACACGGCGAAACTCGGCAAGCTGCCACTCGGACGTCACCAACTGGAACCGTTTTTTGCGCTACGCCTGGTAGGTAAGATCCGGCGGGGTGTCAGACGTAATCAACGCAGCGATCAGGACGCCCGTGTCCAGAACAACGCGCATCGGTTTCAGTCGCCACCGACGGCCTCCTCAATCGCCTCCAGAATCTCAGCCTGCGAACACGCCCGATTGCGTTTCTTTACATCTTGAACGACCAGCTCGAAAAGCCGTGCCTGTACGGCTTCGTCGACAAACCGGGAAAGATCGCCCTTCTTCGTCCCTTTGCGCGCCAAGTAAGAGCGTAGAGCGCGATCCGTGTCCTCGGGTACGACAACTGACCACCGAACATTACTCATCAGAATAACCCCCAAAACACAAAATCCGTCCTTAGGAGTATGCACACATATGTGCATAGATGCACAACTTCATCTAGGCAATGACTGAAAATCACCCACTCGGCGACTCATTTTCAACCACTCCCGCTTTACTCGAGCCGAGCGATGCGCGTGGGTGAAGGGCAAGCCCGAAGGGGCGCAGCAGGGACCTGCGCGTTCGCGCCAGGCACAAGGAAGTGCCTTGCGCGAACCTGCTGAGACGAGCGCTGAGCGAGGGAACCCCGGTTTTCGGGGCGCAGAGTCAGGGGAAATGGCTTTGGGAACTTTGGCCGCTCTCGCGCTTCCTGCGCTCGCGGCACTTGTGTGTCCCTGCACATCGGCCGAAACCCAAAGTTCCTCGTCTGCCGGCGACCGACAGGGGTGTCGGAAGTTAGAGCGATGCAGGAGCAATTGCCGGGACGAAACCCGGCTAATACATCGTCGGCGTAGCCGACTCAGGTCCGCCGCGCCGCCTTCTGCGCGGCGAAAAACATTCCTTATTTGCCCTTCTCGTAAGCCTCAAGATTAAGCAATGTACGTTTCGAGCGTTGTTCGATCACTTCTAGAATTCTCGGCAGAATAGATTGTTCTCCATGGCGCTCCTGGAACTCGGTCGCTGCTCCCGGCGCGACTCTAACTCCTATATCCCTATAGTCGTGCTCAGCGAGGGATCGCGAGGCGCTAACAATTTTCTCCGACATGGACTTCAGTTTTTCTTGCAACAGCTTCCATCTGATCTCAACGTCTGTGGCAAACGCTTCCCAGTGCCTACCAATGATCAGATCTGGGCGGTCCTCATCGCCGATCCGCATGGCTAATCTAGCGGCTAGATGCGGGTACACTGTTGTACTCAGTAGGTCATAAAAGGGGGCCAAGCGCGGACCGCTGCCGGGCAACAGGAGTGACAGATTCTTCGCGTGCGCATCGGCATTTCCGATCAAGTAATTGAAAATCACCCAGCTCAACAGCGTGTTTACATCAGCAGCCGGTCGAAAACTGTAGTTACGCACTAGCTTGAAACATGCTTGGAGCGATGGGCCGCCCTCCGTTTCGTACTTAAGATCCGGCCCAAGGCTTAGTGCCTGACAAAAATCTTCCTGGTGCAACCGCCGCACCCGTCCATCCGTTCCACGCTCGCGGTCATAGCGCTCTACGAGATAGAGGGCATCAATTCCCTCCCGTATGATCGCCGTGGGCACGGGTAGTCCCATCGCCTGTGCGAGGTTTATGCAAAAAGCTTCGTTCGCGACCGAGCCCTCGAGATCTCGAATCGGGGGCTTCAAGATGTGCGAGCTCGGGTACGCTCCCAGCGCGAGGAAGATACGATCATCCTCCGCATACACGGGGAGCTTGTACTGGGCACCCGCGAGCGATAGACGCAGCCCTTCCTCGCCTGCAAGCAGTGGTCGGTTTGGGAGTGTTCCCATAAGCTCATGGAGCTCTTGCTCAGTTAGTGGGCGGTACTCCCCTTGTGCTGAAGGACTTGTACCTTCCGGCAGAATGGAAACCGCGCCCGCACATTCGCCCCCGATCGCTTCGAGCAGTGCGAAGTCGTTCTGCTCTGAGAGACCCAACTTGCGCGTGACAGCTCGCCTCAGATCCCCTTCCGGCAATAAGTTGGCGAAAAACGGTCGTGCAGCGTCGTGGTCGAATACGCGTTCTTGTATGGGCAGAGACAGCGATAGCGGAATGGCGTCTTTGTTATCGAGCCAACGCGGGTCATACTGAAACGCAAAGCGCCGCTGCTCATCCAGCCATAGACGACCAACTGGAGAGCCATGCAGATAGACAGAGAGCGATGTCGCCACTACGCAGGCCAGCTACGAGGACCAACGGTGACCTCCAGGCCAAGGCAAGCGACCAGCTGAAGTACCTTGCCGAGTTCCAACGTCGGCTTCCCGTTTTCGAGTTCGGACAGAAAACGCGTGCCGATCCCACACAGAGCGACGACGTCGGCCTGAGTCAGCTGATCCTGCTTCCGCTTGGCCCGGACGATTTGCCCTAGGTGCGCAGGGTTTTTCACTTTACCGTACGGTAAGCTTTCGGTCGGCATAGCCATCTCCTAGTTGTTTTTTTACCGTACGGGTAAGCTAATGCACTTTAGACCGCCTGTCAACAAGAATTTTACCGTACGGTACAAAACGTTAGAGGCGGTGGGGAAGGGAACTGGCGGGGAGGGTGTTTTAGTTTTTCACCCCCTTGGTCAAGCCGAGGCCGAGGGCAGCCGAAGTTGGGCACGAAGTGGTCCGGGAGGGAGACCGGACGTCCGCGCCAGGGACAGGGAGGTCCCTTGCGCTGACCCCCTGAGGCCACCGACGGTCCGAGGGCAGCCGCGAGGTTGGCGGCCGCCGACCCAGGGCGTCCTTTCTTTTGGTTCGTTTTCTTTGGACGAGCAAAGAAAATGAACCCGTCGGACGGGGCCGGAACCCCGTTAGTACATCGTCGCCGTAGGCGACTCAGCGGCACATGCTCGAATAAGGTTTAGGGCGCGAGGACGCTACTTATGGATTGGTAAGAAGGTAACGCCAGTTCTTCATAAAACGGTGGCTTCCCTCGCCATGGATCCTCCGACGCGCCTAGTTTCATTCCTAGATCAAATAGACGTTTTATCTCGCTCGTATCAAACAAACCGCTCGATTCGCTAACGTAAGTACTCGGAATCTGCACGTAACTGAAATCGATGTCGTGCAAGCGCGCCACGGTGTAGATGCGGTTTAGGTCGCCCACCCTGTGGGCCTTCACAAGCGTAGCAAGCGTGCGCTTCAGTATCCCCCGCAAGTTTCTTGGTACCTGCTGCGGTATCGGATCGGACTGCCCGTTTTGGATGACATAGACGCGGTCGCCGCCGGTCGGCCTACCGACTGCTTGGTCGACCCTTAGCAGGTCTACTGTCGCGCCAAGGAAAAACAACTGGTTGACGGCTCCGCCATCCATATGCATTTCGTCATAGCGTTTCCCGTCCACCTCAACCTCGAACATGACCGGGGGCATCATCACCGGGATCGACGCGGATGCGAGTATCACTTTACGAAAGATCTCGACAGCATCGGGATGCCCACTGCGCGCAATAGCTCCCATGTTCCAGATCATGAGACGCTGGGCATCCATGTGGGCAGTGCCGACATACAACCGCCTGCCACGCGCGTGCTCAGCAGCGATCGCTTCGATCAGGTCGTCATCGAAGTACTGGGCAATCAGCGCCGCTAGTGGGCGGCTATCCCCGACAGCATCGCGGCGCAGACGGGTTCGGACTATGCTCTTCTTGCTGGTACTTGTGAAAATAGTCTTGAGCACTTCGTCATAGTCCGAGCCTACAAAGGCAAAGGAAGCAATCAAAGCACCAGTACTGATCCCCGTGACAACCTTGAAAGCTGGCCGTGTGCCGGCTCGCGTCCAGCCGTAGAGGAAGCCGGCACCAAACGCGCCCTGGGGGCCGCCGCCCGCCAAGACTAAGGCGGAATACGGCCTCAAACCGTCCGGGTTCGGCGGATCGGGTGGTTCGTCGCGAATCGATTGCACGAAGTCCTTGTAGAAACTCGGGCTGCGCTTACCGATGAAGGAACGGACGCCTGGCAGGTTGGGTATCTCGGCCTTCGGGATCTGCTCGATGGGTACAGGGTTTCGTGGGATCGTACCGCATCCGATGAGTCCGAGAATTGGCCAAGAGAGCGCCACTAGTAAGAATGCGGAGCTCGCCCCCTTGAGCATCGACACAATCCGTTGACTTGCCTGAGTGGGTCTCACGCTAGGTCCCCCCCACTTATCATTAAGTCCAGTTCCAAACGTAGCAGAAATCTCGAGTGGTGGGATGGCCTTACTGCAGTAGCAAGTAGCAAGGTACAAGCAGCAAGGGTTCGATTCGTGGAGCGTGAAGCGAAAGACGTCCAGTCCCGCGTCAAGAGCCTTGGAGGAATTCCTTTAATGTCAGGATCTGTATGCCCCGAAATGCTTCTAACTGCAACATAGCCTGATCCCCGGTTACAATGGCATCCGCCTTACCTGCAACAGCGCACTCCAGAATTCGATTGTCCGGTTCATCGCGCAGCATCCGAAATCTGCGCCTCGGTGAAACGAGCTCGGCTAACTCGGAAAGATGGATCGCCACGCGCGCCAGCTCTTCCCGGTTGCGGTCGAATTTGCGCGCCAGCACGCCAAGCACCTCGTGGATGATCGCGCGGGAAATCACCAGCTGGATCTCGCCCTCGACCGCCTTCAGTACCGCCGCCTCTGCCCGACCGCCTGGCATGACAAATGCCGAAACAAAGATATTGGTATCGAAGACGACCCTCACCTGGTGAGATATCGCTCAAGGTCCTTCTCGGTAAGCAGCCCTTTTTCCTTGGCCTTGCGGCTCCAATAGTCCTGGATGGCGCGAAGCTCGCCCTTCAAGCGGGCAGCACGTGTCGCCCGGAGCGCGTCCTGGACCACGGCGCTTAGGGACTTGCCCTCGGCGCGTGCGATCTCTTCCGCCTCTCTGGCAAGCTCGGGTGGAAGAGAAATCGTTTTCTTTACAGCGTCGCCCATGGGTGCTCCTCTCTGTCGGTATGAAGAAATCATACCAAAGTGTTGACGGGGGTCAACTGTAGCCTCGGGGCGGGCGAACCGTGACGCGTTAGTCGTTAGTCGGGGTTTTTCGCCCCTTTACTCAAGCCGAGCGAGCAGGAAAGACGAAGTACAAGCACGAAGTGGTGGGGCAGGGACCCCCGCGTTCGCCCCAGGGACA
>JBHIDJ010000134.1:0-7908 GCA_046760105.1 Acidiferrobacterales bacterium
TTTCCCGAGCGCAGGGATCGACAACAGATTTTTCATATGTTTTTTTCCTTAACTACAGCGATTACTGATGTCCGGCAATCTCACGCAATAGATGAGCTATGCACGCTAACACATTATTTTTATATAGTTAACGAGGGGTCGTCTGTCAACAGGTATTTATCTAGCGCCCTGCCAATAAGTTATTGATGTTAAATCAGAAATGAGGCTTATTGCGCACTGAAAAAGCGACGAAAGGTATTGGGCATCAGCAGGCTGGCCCGGCCCGAATAGCGCCCGACGGTGCTTGGCGCGCGTGACTTCAAAAAGAGGGCAAGCGAGGAGACGTTGCCGCTGTTTGGTTCGGACCGACTATTTCTTGGATAGTATGCAGATTACGGAAACAGACGGGGAGCCGGAGGCGTCGTGGGTGATGTTGAACGCGATGCGCATGCCTTTTCTTAGCGACTTTAGCGTTGTCTCGAATCCCCTATGCGTATACACAGCAACGGCCGCTGACAGTTTGAGCACGCTGTCATCCACGACCAGCTCGCCGGCCTGTAAATTCAGTCGCTTTATTTTTCCGCTTTCAGCGGGGGGGCCGAAAACCTGCCTGCTAGGCGCGCTCCATGCGGCCTGGCTCCACCCCATGATGGCCACGAGGAGCCAGCTGACCAAGAGGGAATATCGTGCACGTTGCATGGCTCACCTCCCGACTGGCCTCGATCACGATAAGATAGCTGGCTTTCTTGCCGGCGCCAGCCCGTCTGTCCGATCGCCAAGGGATTTACGCAGCCGCTGTGCGCTGGTTATGGGCGGCGTTACCAAGCAGGAAGCGGTGCCAGGAGGCATCAAGGCGAAGGCTATAAGGAAGGCCGCAAACGACAAGACCTTTTAGCAGCGATCGTCCGCGCACGCAGTCTGGTGGTCCTTAGTAGTCTCGAGGCGCGCGCCGCGTACGCCAAGGCCGCGCTCTGGGGTGGGTGCTTCTAGGTAAGTTTCTTACTTATCCGTCCAGCTGCAGCACCAGCCGGCGTCGTCGTTTCGGTCCCATTGCTGCCGACCGGTAGAGTCTATGCGCAACGGCCCGTCTCCGACCTGCAGTCCGCCGCCCGCGGGATTCGCCGTGAGCGTGTAGGTCGTTGCGATCGTACCAACCCCCGCTATCGTTCCCGCCGTGAGCGTGAGGGTGTAGTGGTCATCGGGGGAGTCGTTGTCTGGGACACCAAGCCCTTGGGTGCCGTCGTCGGGCGGGCAGTTGGCAGCCGCGCCTTGCCCGGGCCAATCCGAGGTGAGGTTTAGCGACGTTGGGTAGCTATTGCAGATACTAAAGTACTTCTCAAGGCGGTTTGCGGTCTGGGTGAGTGCGACCTTCGCATCCGAGCGCCGGGTCTGGGTCATGTAGTTTCTGAAAGACGGGTAGGCGATCCCGACAATGATGCTCAAGATCACCACCGTGACCATTAGTTCAACCAGCGTAAAGCCACCCGACGGACTCTTGTTCATACCGTTTCCTCTAGTAACTACCCGTTAGATGAGTGGATCCATGTTGGATCCGCCCGTTTCATTAATATTTGAGCTAAGTATAGTCGCGGTCTGGAGCTTGCGGAAAGAGCCGCCGACGATACGACGGCAGGGCTCTCCGACAAGGTCCAGCCTAAATCAACCGCGTCCAGCCCTATTTGGCTGGAACTATTAGGATCTCAAAAATTGACTGCTGACCGCTGCCATCCCGCGACGCGGTGAAGCCTATGGTCATGCCCTGCTTCAACACCTTCGCGGACACCGGTCTTCCATCACCGGCATACACCCGCAGCCGTGAAGATAGAACAAAGTAATTGTCGTCCACCACGATCTCGCTGCGTTTAAGATCCAACCGATCTATGGTTCCTTCTTGATCAAAGTTCGCCGTTAACGCGGCAACCGGCGTTGCGGCTTGAGCTGTGGGCGCTGGCCCGAAGGCCAGCGTACCCGCGAGAATGGTGGCGCCCAATATCATGTAGCTCATACGTTTCATGTTCTCACCTCACAATCTATTCACTGTGACCGGGTTGCGCGGCTGCGCTTATCGGAGTTGCCGCCAGCCCTCCCGGCCCTTCTTGCCGGAGCCACCTTTTTGTGTGTTGGTGTCTATGGCACCCGTCGATCCGCTAAGACCCTTGACGATCTTATTATTTGCGGTGTCTTGGATAATGACCGGTTCCGGCAGGATGCCTATGGTCGATTTGACGCCAGACGGAGGTATACCACCTGAACCGCCTATCAGGTCGTTGTTGTCAAACGCGCCGTCGTCGTCCACATCGAACACCGGCTCGTCGAAGCGCCCGCCATTCTGGGGATTCAATTCCATCAGCCAACTGCTGCCTCCGAACGCGCACGCTGCCGTACTTTCCGGGATCAGGGTGGTGAAGATTATCCGCGGGAGGCCGCCGCCCACGAGAACGGGATTGGAGACCGACATTTCTCCGGTGGTCGGCAAATCCACGCGCCAACCCAGATGGTCTGGCGGGGTGCCCGGGCGCCAGGTTATGGGGTTGTCGGTCACCTCACGCACGGGGACGCTCCCGATCGTGGTTTCGGTGAGGGTCTGGGCGAGCAGATCGCTGGGGGTAACCGCGGCCGGGGCACCGCCACCCAGATTGCCGCTGGTCGGGTGCTCATCCCAGACGCCGTAGAAGGTGTGTACCGGCGTGGCGGTTGGCGTTTTATCGCCATCCTCCAAGTATTTCCCGGTGCCGAAATAGACCATAACGCCGTCAAGCCCGTCGGGATGGGCACCTATTTCGGGCCGTCCCGTAATCGGCTGGATACTGCCGCCCCCGTCCCTGGCTTGGAAAAGTGGTTTGGCTGTGCCGCCGGTTCCATAGAAGGAACCCCAGTTATTTGTGTTGCTGCTGGTCACATCGATATTCCACATGTTGCCCTTAAGATCGCCGGCGTAAATGTAGTCGGCGATAAAGTCGCCGTCCGTATCCACGACCGCGGGTGTCGAGAGGCCATTAGCGGGGCTCCCGCCGAGGGCGATCTTTTCGATTATCGTGCCGGTTTCTATATCGACGATGTACAACACCGCGTTCTCATTGACGCTGTTATAGCCATTGCCGAATATCGCCGCCCACGAGCCGTCGTGCATCTTGGCGATGGTGGCCTTGCCGTAGCTGAAGCCCATATCGTCGGGGGTGGCGGCATCGGTGAACTCCCATTTGACGATATTGCCGGCGTTGCTTTCGTTGAAGGCCCCGTCTGGATCGCTGATATCGAGGGCGAAGTAACCCTTGCCGCCGTGACCCAGGCCGCCGACCAGCATGGTATGCCAGGCGCCGCCAAAAAAGACATCACCTGCGCTCGCGGAGCCATTCACGTAATAGCGGTGAACGTAACCCTGGTTGGTGAGCTCATTCAGGTTTGCGAACACCATGTTTGGCACATACGCGATTTTTTCGTCGCCGGTGCTCGCATCAAAACCGTGCAGCATGCCATCGTTGGCGCCGACGTAAACCATCTCTCTACGCGAAGCCTTAGCGGTCCGGTAGCTGGAATGAGGAACGCTTTCCAAATCGGGGAGGAATGGTGGCGCGCCCACGTAGAGCGGGGCGGAATCGACAATGTCCCCCAGCTTGAAGCCGTTGTTGCGCACCCGGTAATTGTTTCCACCCCCTTCGTTACTGGGGTCGCCGCGCAAATAGTCAAGCCGCGCAGGCCCTTCACCGTCGGGGACGGTGGTGGCCGGGTCGGTGTCAAGCGCGGTTTGCTGGATTGCACTCAGGCTGGCCCACCGGAACGCGATGCCGCTCGTGCCATCGAAGCTAATGATGTTTCGATTCGTGTCCCAACCGTTTGACGCGGATTGGCTTATGAGTCGATCCTTCGCGTTCCACAGCTCCGCCCCCACGCCGGCGGTAGTAAGGGGAAGCGCGCGCAGCTCGCCACTCCATTCGCCGCTGGTGAAGCGCGCCTGATAGAGCGTGGTATCGGTGTTCAAGGTTCGCGAGTTAACCGCCACCGAGGCCGCCGAGCCGGTGCGATCAGCAATATTGCCGATGGCGGTGGATAGGGCTGCGGTCAATGCAGTGGGATCTTTCGCGCTCAGGAATTCCCCGCGGCCGTTGTAGGCGGCATGCCACACATCATCGAGGGTTTCGGGTTGGTTACTCGAAGGCGTGGGCCAGCCCACAAAGCCCGGATCTGTGGGATCGGTATCGGTGGGATCCCCCGGTGTTCTAGTGTCAAACGGGTCGAGCGTCCCCTCTAACCCGAAGGCCACGGTGAAGGTGACCATATGCTGCGCATTGTTGTCGTCCACACCGGCGAGTGTGGGCACGTCATTGGCCAGGTCGCCTCTGAGATCGCGTTCGTAATAATACATGGCGACGTCGGCCAGCGTGTTACTGTCGCTATCGGCATACGGGACGCCATCGAATGAGGTATTGCCGGCGGCGTTAGGGCTCGCCCCGTCGGCGTCAGCATTGCCGAGCGAGGGCGAGCCGCCATTCCAATGACCATCGGACATGAGGATCGTAAAGTTCTGCTCGCAGCTGCCGCCGTTGGCGGTATTCAACATGGGTGACAGCGTGCTAATGGTCTCGCTGGTATTATGATTGGGCGAGCCGTTGAAGAGCGCGTTTTGCCAGCTAACGTTCGTCGTGCCCTCGTAGTACTGACCGACGTCGCTCAGCCCCTGGCGCAGCGGTGTGCCGCCGCTTGAAAACTCACGACTCAGGCTTGTGAGCAACGCGTCCTTATTGGCTTGAGCCGTCGCATTGACCGGCAGCGTGAGATTATTTATGTCCTGGATCGGGGTGCCGATACCGTCGTTATTGTGGATGCTGGAAAGGCCCATGCGCGCCTGGCTGTTAAAGATGAGCTCACTCACCGCGCGCTTCACCACATAATCGCGCTTACGGTAGTAGCTCAACCAATTGGCGTAATTCCGCTCTTGCTCCGAGCCTGGCACGGTGGCGGTGCCGTTAGAGCTGAGGTCGTCGAACTGGATCCCGTCGTCATTGTCACTAAGGTCGCCGCACTCGCCGAGATCGAACTCGCCGTCGCTATCGGCGTCGTTCCAGGGAAAATACGCGACCTCCAACTGAGCATCATCGGTCAGGTCGATCGTGTAGTTGCTCGTCGTTTGTGCCTCGGTGTAGTTGGTGCTGCTGCAGTTGGAATTGCCGCTCTTGTCCGGGCAATACGGATTCAGGCGTATCTCCTCGAAACCGTTGGACTCCATCAGATCGGCGTTGACATAGATTTTGTTGTCGCGAGACCTCCCGTACCAGGGGGTGTAGCGCACGTTGGGATCGTACGCCACCGCATTGTAGCCACGGCATAATTCCGCGCGTTCCCGCACACTATCAGGCGTGAAGTCAACCCGGCTTATGCCGTTGGTGGCTCCACTGATAGCGGTCGCCCCGGTGTTAAGTAAGACCTCCCAACGCATGCTGCCCGAGTCATCGAGCATAAAAAAGATATTGGGTTGGACGCTATTACCGAGAAACAGCGGTGAATTCGCCAGGCTCAGGGGGGCGGCCGCACTGGTGAGCGGAACCAAAGCCAGCAGCGCCGCAAAGAGGGAGGCACAGCACCTGCGCAACCCACCGCGACAGTATTTTCCGGCCAGCAAGACCCGTGGTGCGGCCGTTAAACGCCCGCCTGCAATCTTTGATCGAATCGTATGTACTGCTTTCATACTGCCTCCCGACTCATACATCTGATCGGTTTGATCGTTGCAAAATCTCTCGCCAACACTCCCTCGGGTGCACATCCACTAGGGACGCAAACGTTACTCAAGATGAGCAATCTTTTATCTTTACTCTCTGCGCTGCTTACATCTTTGCCGCAAATCATCATGTCTAGAATGGCCTTGAATAGGTCGATTGCAGCAGGGTCACGGCGACGTCCGTGCCACCTGTTCCGTACGCGGTAATGCGCACTAGCGTGTTTCCCTTGCCCTTATAGCTGCTGGAAAGACTCAGGCTGCCACCTGCTTCCGGTACCTCGCCCAAATCTTCGATGATGTATTTCGGTTGGGTTTTCACCAGGTTCAGTCCACCCGACACCGAAGCACCAGGGGTATTGGGGTAGACGACCAGGTTCGCGCTCCCCGCCCAGGCCACGCTGTCCCACGCGGGGGTCGCTGTTGTCGAGGCCGTATAGAGTCCGATGCCGTTATTGGGAAAGATGGGTTTGTTGATCAGACCGTTCACCCAGTTCTCGCCCGTAATTAACGCGGATTCGGCGGCCTGGAAGGAGCGGTTCTTGTCTGTCAGGTTGCCCGCCATTTTCTCTTCCAGGATGGTGGTGTTCAGGGCGGTGACGCCGATGATCGTCAAAAGCAGCAGGAACACCATCGCCATGACGAGCGCCACGCCTTGTTGTGGTGCCAAGGAAGAACAACGGTGTATGGAATTCACGGCAGTGTCCTCGATTAATTACGCAACTGGATAATAGAAGTGAACACCCGACGCTGGCGCCGGTCATCGGTGCCAGGCGTAGGATCGACGGTAGCCCCCGCGACGTCATAGGTGTTGGTGTCGAAGTCCGCACCCAATTCATCCACGGTGCGCACCAGGAGTCCGATACGAACGCTTGTCACCTTGCTCCAATCGGCAACGATGTCGGCCGTTCGGTAGATGTTGGCCACGCCATCGGCGGTCACATCGGTATCCTCACCGTAGAACACCCGCATATCCTCCACGCCTTCCACCAATTCCTGCGGCTGTGGAACGCCTGCTATCAATTCTTTGCGAAACAGGGCCGGTTGGCCGCTGGCGCCGGTGCCGATGTAATAGGCGCGACTCACCAGTTTCATCAGCTCCGCATCATTGCCGTAGGAATGGTCCAGGAAGTTGCCGGTATTGCCCGCAGTACTATGGGCAATGGTGACTTTGCCTGAACCTGAGGAAACGTTAGTGGCTTTGAAAATATCGCCGGCTTTACAGTCCGAGACCATCAGGATATCGCCGGCCGCGATCTGGCCGGCGAGTGCTGCCGTGTTTATGATCTGGATGTTGGCGTTTGACGGTGTGGTATTCCCGGTCAGATGCGTGCCCAGACTCGAGGCGTGCTGGATGATGATGACATCTGTCCCCGCCACGACCTCGCCATTGCTGAAACCGTACGTGGCCGACAGGGCAGGAGTCCAATCGCCTAAGTTGGTACCCGCGCCGCCAGAGTGTCCCCGTATGCCGTCGGGATCGAACATTGTCGGATCGGCGGGGGGGTCAACGAGATTGCCAATCTGACTTGAAGACAAGCTAGCGCAGCCCCCATAGCCCGCCATGCGCACATCCTGCGCCACGAACTCCAGCGCAAAACGCCCATTCTCCTGCACCCGCGCCAGATCCTCCTCGAGGCTATAGGTGGCGCGACTGGAGGCAAAGATCTGGGCGACGGCGGCGAGGATGATGAGCCCGATGGTGATCGCCACCATGAGCTCCACCAGGGTGAAGCCGCGGGCGGCAGGCTTAAGGGTGTGCGTGAGACGGCTCATAGCTGCGCCTCCACGGCCAGGCTCTGGGTGATGTCGTTTTCCATCCAGGTGATGCCCACCATGAACTGCGTGGCGGTGGCATCGACGGTGCAGTTATAGGGGTTGACCGTGAGCGTGCCGCGACAGATCCCGCCCTGGCCCTGGCTCAACACAGCGGTGAGCGAGGCCTTCCACTGGCCGATGTCGTAGTCGGCCATCTGCGCGGTGGTACAGGTCGCGCCCATGCAGTCGGTACCAGACGCGGTATACGCCAAGTCGATGTCGTCGTAGTTGCTGGCGTTCATGCCCCCGGGGTTGGCGCGGATGCGATCGATGATGTCATAGGCATTGAGCACCGCTTGCGTGCGCTGATAGGACTGGGTGTTGAACCGCAGCCCGGCGGTCTGCAAGGCGGCAAGCCCAAGCAGCCCGATCGACAAAATGAGCAGCGCCACCAGCACCTC
>JBHIDJ010000135.1:0-7860 GCA_046760105.1 Acidiferrobacterales bacterium
CGCTACAAGCGGACGCGGTCGATGTCTTCATTGACCCGGGGCTTGCTTTTGGATCCGGTAGGCACGTTAGCACACAGCTCTGCCTCGACTGGCTTGCGCACCATCGATTTAACGGTGAAGTCGTTATCGACTACGGTTGCGGTTCCGGGATCCTAGCGATCGCTGCCCTGAAACTCGGCGCCCGGCGCGCATGGGGCGTGGACAGTGATCCACGTGCGCTCGCGGTGAGCACGTGCAACGCCGAGCAAAACCGTGTTGCCGCACATTACCGGGCCATAGCGCCGGAAGCACTACCGGCGTCGGCGACAGCCGATGTCGTACTTGCCAATATTCTCGCGCAGCCACTGATCGAACTTGCGCCCAGATTAATCAGCCTACTACGGCCAGGTGGGACCCTAATTCTAGCGGGGTTGTTGGCGGAACAGCTCGATGGTGTGCGTTCGCACTACTCGCATGAACTTGCCTTGCACACACATTTCCGCAAGGATGACGTTCACGGTCACCAGTGGGCAATGCTGGTAGGCACCAGACCGAGAGGCCCGGACTGAATGAAGACGAAACTGCGCACGCAGTGTCCGACATGTCACACGACGTTTGCCTTGAGCCAGGCGGAGCTAGATGCGGGTGCAGGTCTCGTTCGCTGTGGCCACTGCTCGGTGGTGTTCCAAGCTGAAAAACACCTGTTAATGCCTGTGGACGAAGAGCGCCAATCCCGACGCTCTAAGGCGAAACCACGTGTACACAAACGCCGACATTCAGATAAAGCGAAGAGGCCCAAAAAAACCGAAATTAAGCACGATAATGTCAGCAGCGCCAATGCGGGTGCTGACACCAGCCCCGAGGAGTTCGTTAGCGACGAGCTCGCCAGGGTGCTGGGCGAAAGACGCCACACACCAACGCGTTCTGTCCTTTGGGGCCTTGGCGCACTGCTGTTACTGACCGCGCTGCTAGGTCAACTCGTGTTTTTCTACGGCAGCGAACTTGCGCGCTACCCGCAGCTTAAAGCGTGGGTGCTGGCTAGCTGCGAATGGCTCCACTGCGAGATTCGGCCGCGCCAGAATGTGGAATTGATAGAATTACTGCGCACCAGCGTTGCCCCTCATCCGAAAGAAGCCAAAGTATTGCGCATTCGCGCGTCCATGGTGAGCCGTGCTGAGTTCACGCAACCCTACCCAGCCATGGAGATAACCCTGACCGACACTGCAGGCGCAGTGGTCGCACGCCGTACCTTTGCGCCGCGTCATTACCTGAGCAAGAAACCAGCCGCGAGCACCGGCATGGTTCCACATGTCGTCATTGATGCATTGCTAGATATCAGCAACCCCGATCCCAATCCCGGCGGTTACGAAATCCGCTTGCTCCCACGCTAGACGTCGCGTACGGACAATAGTCAAGTTTTCTTTTTTGCGCTTGCAGTATTGCATTAATGGTCGCATCAACACTACATGCCAGCCTGCCACAGGCATACAACACAAGGTAATCAATACAACATCTTACAACACGCATGAACGTTCCCGTTCACGTCGCACCTTTTTTTGGTTATGATGCGACCCTTTCCTCAGCGACGCTGGACAACAACAACGATATGCAGATAGGCCCGTACGCGCTAGGAAATAATCTTTGTCTTGCTCCGATGGCCGGTGTTACCGACAGGCCGTTTCGTCAGTTGTGCAAGCAGCTGGGTGCGGGCATGGCCGTTTCCGAAATGGTGTCGTCAAACTCGCTGCTATGGGGCAGCGAGAAAACGCTGCGGCGCGCAAATCACGAGGGTGAAGTGGAACCGCGCGCGGTGCAAATCGCCGGTGCCGATCCCACGATGATGGCGGATGCAGCGAGATTCAATGTAGACCGGGGCGCGCAAATCATCGATATCAACATGGGCTGCCCGGCAAAAAAGGTATGCAACGTGATGGCAGGATCGGCACTACTGCAGGATGAGCAATTGGTTGCGCGTATTCTTGAAACCGTTGTACGCGCAGTAGATGTGCCGGTTACCCTCAAGATACGCACCGGTTGGGATCCGGCGCACCGCAACGGCGTTACCATCGCCCGGATCGCGGAGCAATGCGGTATCCAGTTGCTAGCCGTCCACGGGCGCACGCGTACGTGTCTTTTTAAGGGTAACGCCGAGTACGACACTATCCGCGCCATTAATGCGGCGACCAAAATCCCTGTCGTGGCTAACGGTGATATTGACACCCCGGAGAAGGCCGAATGGGTGCTGCGGTACACGGGCGTCGCCGGCATCATGTTCGGTCGTGCCGCGCAGGGGCGGCCCTGGATCTTTCGTGAGATCGGTCATTACCTGAAAACCGGGCACAAGCACCCGGAGCCGGCGCCGCAAGAGATTCGCGATACGCTGCTGCGGCACCTCGAAAACCTGTATGTCTTCTATGGGCAATACACGGGTGTCAGGGTCGCGCGCAAGCACATCTCCTGGTACAGCAAAGGACATTCGGGCGGTGCGATGTTCCGAAATCTTGTGAATCGCGTGGACACTGCAGAAGAGCAACTGGCGATGACACGCGAGTTTTTCGACACCGAAATGCAGGCCACGGGGCTCGCGGCATGACGGCGCGCGAAGGGCCCATAGCGGCGTGTGTGCAGACGGCGTTGGAACGCTATTTCCGGCAATTAGACGGGGAAAAGGCGACCGATGTGTACGATATGGTGCTCGAGCAGGTGGAAAAGCCGCTCCTGGAAGTCGTCATGAATCACGCGCGCAGCAACCAGTGTAAGGCGGCGGAGATGCTTGGCATCAATCGCAACACCTTGCGCAAGAAGTTAAAGCAGTATGGGCTAAACAGCCAGACGCCACGCAAAAAACCCAGACGCAAGAAGTAGGAAAGCGCCGACGGCAGCGTGCGCGTGTTTCTTGTCCTTTGTATTTCAAACAACCGTGAGATAAGACAGCGATGTCAGCGATAAAGCGCGCCATAATTAGCGTCTCCGACAAGCGCGGGATTGTCGAGTTTGCCCGTGGTTTGCGTGAGTTCGACGTCGAGATTCTCTCTACCGGCGGTACTGCCAAGCTGCTCGCCGACAGCGCTGTCGACGTCATTGAGGTCTCCGACTACACCGATTTTCCGGAAATGCTCGACGGACGTGTTAAGACTCTACACCCGAAGATCCATGGGGGGGTGTTGGCGCGACGCGATATCGCCGCGCACATGCAGGCATTAGGCGACCACAATATCGCACCGATCGATCTGGTCGTGGTCAATCTCTATCCGTTCGAGCAGACCGTAGCGCGTGAAGACTGCGACCTCGCATTGGCTATCGAGAACATCGATATCGGTGGTCCGACGCTGTTACGAGCGGCCGCCAAGAACCATGGCGCAGTCACCGTGGTTGTCGACCACGCTGACTATGAAACTGTGCTCGAGGAAATGAAAGGCCATAACGGCGAAATCGGCCATAACAGCCGCTTTCGCCTCGCGGTCAAGGCATTTGAGCACACCGCCCGCTACGACGGTACGATCGCCAATTACCTCAGCCGTTGGCAAATCGATGAGAACAACGCTACGCAAGTGCTATTTGGTCACAGCCACAGCATGCAGTTCATCAAAGCCCAGGACATGCGTTATGGCGAAAACCCGCATCAAAAAGCCGCGTTCTATGTAGAACAAGGGGCGCCGGCGGGTACGGTCGCCGCCGCCACCCAGCTTCAAGGCAAGGCGCTTTCGTACAACAACATCGCTGATACCGACGCCGCGCTCGAGTGTGTAAACGCGTTTAGCGAACCCGCGTGCGTTATCGTTAAACACGCCAATCCCTGCGGGGTGGCGATCGCGCAAGACATAAAGCTCGCCTACGAGCGCGCCTTTGAGACCGATCCGGTCTCGGCCTTCGGCGGGATTATCGCCTTTAACCGAACACTGGATGGGCACACCGCACAAATGATTATCGACCGCCAATTCGTTGAGGTCATTGCAGCACCGCAAGTCGAAGACGCGGCAAGTGCGCTGCTCGCAGCGAAGAAGGATGTGCGTGTACTCGTGTGTGGGACCCGTAGCGCCGATGAAGCGGACGGTCTTGATTACAAGCGCGTCAGCGCGGGTCTGCTAATACAAGACCGTGACACCGGCATGGTTGAGAGAAGCGATCTAAAGGTTGTCACCCAGCGTGCGCCGAGCGAACAAGAGCTACAGGACCTGATTTTCGCATGGCGAGTGGTCAAGTTCGTCAAGTCCAACGCCATCGTCTATGCGCGCCACGGCCAAACTGTTGGTATCGGCGCCGGCCAAATGAGCCGCGTTGTCAGCAGCCGCATTGCCGCCATGAAGGCGGCTGACGTTGGTCTCGAGGTTAAAGGTGCGGTGATGGCCTCGGATGCATTTTTTCCCTTCCGCGATGGACTCGATCAGGCGGCCGCGGTGGGTATCGCCGCGGTGATCGAGCCCGGCGGTTCGATGCGCGATCAAGAAGTGATTGCGGCGGCGGATGAACACGGCATCGCCATGGTGTTCACCGGTATGCGGCATTTCAGACATTAAAAACCAAGTAGCAAGTTGCAAGTAGCAAGTTTGAAGTAAGAACCCTCTGGGTTCCCCTTGCTACTTCCTACTTGCCCCTTGCCACTGGGGTTTAATTTGAAAGTAC
The DNA here is from genome assembly GCA_046760105.1 of Acidiferrobacterales bacterium. Lineage (GTDB taxonomy): Bacteria > Pseudomonadota > Gammaproteobacteria > Acidiferrobacterales > SPGG2 > JBHIDJ01. The sequence continues at coordinate 4,603 of JBHIDJ010000135.1, forward strand.
TTATTGTCGGCGGTGGTGGGCGTGAGCACGCGCTGGCGTGGAAGGCCGCACAGTCGCCAAGAGTGCAAAAGGTCTATGTTGCGCCAGGTAATGCCGGCACCGCGCGCGAAGAAAATACAGAAAATGTCGATGTCAAAGTCGATGATATCGACGGCCTGCTGCATTTCGCGCAGGCGCAAGCTATTGATTTGACCATTATTGGTCCCGAGGCGCCCCTGGTGGCAGGCACGGTCGATGCCTTTCAAGCATCGGGGCGCGCCTGTTTTGGGCCAACCAAGGCAGCGGCGATGCTCGAGGGCTCGAAGGCGTTTACCAAGGATTTCCTCGCACGCCATGGCATCCCGACGGCTGCCTATGCGAGCTTCACCGACGTCGAGGACGCCAGCGCGTACATCCGGGAGCACGGTGTGCCCATTGTGGTCAAAGCCGATGGCCTTGCCGCCGGTAAGGGCGTCATCATTGCGCAGACGGTAGAAGAAGCGATCGCGGCTGTGCGGGGCATGCTAGCGGGCGAGGCCTTCGGTGATGCGGGTCGTCGTGTCGTGATTGAAGAGCATCTTAGCGGCGAGGAGGCGAGCTTTATCGTCATGGTCGACGGTGAACATATCCTGCCGATGGCTACCTCCCAGGACCACAAAGCGCGCGATGACGGCGACCAAGGACCCAATACAGGCGGCATGGGCGCCTATTCGCCGGCGCCGGTAGTGACCCGCGAGGTCCAAACGCGCATCATGACTGAGGTGATCGGACCGACGGTGCGCGGGATGGCGCGCGAAGGCTACGCTTATACCGGTTTTCTCTACGCTGGTTTGATGATCGCGGGCGATGGCACCCCGAATGTGTTGGAATACAACTGTCGGTTTGGCGATCCGGAGGCGCAGCCCATTTTGCTACGACTGCAATCGGATCTGATCGAGCTGATAGAGGCGGCGCTAGCTAGACGGCTTGATGGGGTCGAGACGCGTTGGGACCCGCGTATCGCTTTGGGCGTGGTGATGGCGGCGGGCGGTTATCCTGGGTCCTACCACCGGGGCGACGTCATCAGCGGATTGCCGTCAGCGCCCGAAGCAGACTACAAGGTGTTTCACGCCGGCACGGCTGATAGAGACCGCCAGATCGTGACCAATGGCGGACGTGTGCTGTGCGTCACCGCGCTTGGTGATTCCGTGCGAGCAGCGCAGGTGCGCGCCTATGAGCTCGTACACCAAATCAGCTGGAAAGACGTATACTACCGACGCGACATTGGCTACCGCGCGATTGCGAGGGAAAACAGCTGAGTGTCGCTAAGACGTTGCACCGCTTGCAGGCCTACGTGAATCTTGAGGAGTTTTTATGAACCGCAAGTCCTTTGTCGCCGTGATCATGGGGTCCGACTCGGACCTCGGGACAATGAGCAACACACTCGATGTGCTTGAGAAGCTCGGCATCGCCTACGAGGTGAAGATTGCGTCAGCGCACCGTACGCCCGACTTCACCCAGGCATACGTCAAGGAGGCGGATCGTCGCGGATGCGCCGTTTTCATCGCGGCCGCCGGTCTCGCTAATCATCTGTCGGGCACCATCGCTGCGCTCACGGTGAAGCCGGTCATCGGTGTGCCGATGGCGACCGGTCCGCTGCAGGGACAGGATGCGTTGTTCTCCACCGTGCAAATGCCCGGTGGAATACCGGTGGCGTGCGTCGCAATCGGTAGCCCCGGTGCGAAGAACGCGGCTTACCTTGCCGCAGAGATCCTGGCGCTGTCCGATCAGGAAGTTGCGAGGCGCCTCGTGGCCGACCGTGAGGCAATCGCCGCCGAAGTCGTCGCCAAGGACGCGGCGTTGGGTAAGAAACTGGAGAATTGATAGCCGTTGTCTTCACGTGAACTGGCACTCGCAGCGGGTGTAATTCGAGACGGTGGTGTCATTGCCTATGCGACCGAATCCTGCTTCGGACTTGGCTGTGACCCCACAAAGCGTTCCGCGGTTCAACGTATACTTCAAATCAAGGGGCGCCCAGCCAGCAAGGGTTTGATCCTAATCGCCGCCGACACTGATCAGCTTGCGCCTTTCGTCGCGGATTTTCCACGCAAGGCGCTGGTTACCTGGCCCGGACCCCACACCTGGTTACTTACCCGCACCGACACCGTTCCGCCTTGGATCCGAGGTGCCCATACACGCGTCGCGGTGCGCGTAACGCGCCACCCGCAGGCGGCGGCGCTGTGTCGTGCGGCAGGCATGGCTATTGTGTCCACCAGTGCTAACCGTGTCGGCGCGAAGCCGGCGCGCACCTATGCAGAGGTGCTGCGTTGCCTGGAGGATGAACTGGATTACGTGCTGCCGGGTCGCATCGGTAAGCAAAAAAGCCCGACACCCATCACCGATGGGGTGAGCGGCGAGATTATCCGGGTCGGCGAGGACGAAGGTTAGGCCCGAGAGCATTATCGAATGCCATTCTAGGGCGCGTATCCAACATATGAGCAGGGTCGAGAGCGAAAAAGTCAGGGATTATTTGCTGGACTTGCAGGATCGCATCTGCCGGGCACTCGAACAAAACGATGGTATCGCCCACTTCCGCGAAGACGCGTGGGAGCGACCGCAAGGCGGTGGCGGGCGTACGCGGGTACTGGTCGACGGCGGGGTGTTCGAACGGGCGGGTGTTAACTTCTCACACGTACACGGTGAAGCACTGCCCTCATCAGCCACGGCGCAGCGACCCGAGCTTGCGGGTCGCGGCTTCCAGGCGCTCGGTGTATCCGTGGTGATTCATCCGCGTAACCCGTTTGTCCCCACCTCGCACTGTAACGTGCGCTTCTTCACGGCCGAGAAGCCAGCCGTTGCGCCCGTATGGTGGTTTGGCGGTGGCTTCGATCTGACACCGTACTACGGGTTCGAGGAGGACGCGATCCATTGGCATCGAACTGCAAAAGCCGCCTGCGACCCGTGTGGTGAAGATTACTACGCGCGCTTCAAACAATGGTGCGACCAGTACTTCTACATCAAGCATCGCAATGAACCTCGGGGTATCGGGGGCCTATTCTTCGATGATTTAAACGAAAACGGTTTTGATCATTGCTTTGGCTTTATGAGGAACGTGGGCGATCACTTTCTGCCTGCGTATCTGCCGATCGTGGAGCGTCGTAAAGGTACACCGTACGGTGAACGCGAGCGTAATTTCCAGCTTTACCGGCGCGGTCGCTATGTCGAATTTAACCTTGTCTACGATCGCGGCACGCTGTTTGGGTTGCAGTCCGGCGGCCGCACCGAGTCTATTCTCATGTC
>JBHIDJ010000136.1:0-7761 GCA_046760105.1 Acidiferrobacterales bacterium
ATTGCTCAACGCGATCCAATAAGGCCTGATCATTGTATGGTTTGGTGATGAAATCGAGCGCACCGCCCCTCATCGCGCGCACGGCATGCGGTATCGTGCCGTAACCGGTAAGAAATATCGTCGGGATAGGGACTTTTTTCTCGGTTAGGGTTTTCTGTACATCAAGGCCGCTCATTCCAGGCATGCGCAAATCAACGATTAAGCACCCTGGCCGGCGTGGATCATAAACCTTAAGAAAGTCCTCCCCGGATACGCAGGTTTCCACACTGAAACCGGCTGCCTCGAGCAACCAGCGCAACGAATCGCGCACCACCTCATCATCATCGACAACGAATACGGTGGGCCCATTCCGGTCATGATTCAGTTTGGCATCTTCGCCTTTCATACGTGCAACGTCTCGCGTACTTCCCATACCATACCTCTCCTCTCGATCTCAGAGTCTTTCGCATCCCATATGTTACGGAAATGAAAACGCAATGAAATAAGGGAATTCCCCCGATCGGCAAGTGGACCTGGTATAAATCCCGATCGCCTCGTGTCCATTGTTGGTATAAAGACTCTATCCCCGTAATCCTCGTGGGTATACTGAGGCCCCGCTAGAGGCCTGCCTGAACGAAGGGGCGTATCTTATTTCCAGCCTGTTACGCACATCCTTGGCGCCGCCTTCGAACGCATTTTGCGTAGCAAGATGGTATTCGTGCCAACTATTCACGGTCCCGGTTAAGATCACGACACCATCGTCCACCGTTACATGAATCTCTTTGTGATCGATCATCGAATCCAAGAAGAGCTCGCGCTCGACATCGGCTTTGATGACCCAATCGGGCCGCCATAGCCAGCTGTGCTCATAACCCAGCCGGTTTTCTACGATAACGACACCTTCAATGCGTGAGACGACGTCGCCAGCGTGTTCTCTCTCGAAGGAGTTATTGACCGTGCCTTCGAGGGAGATCATCCCGTTTCTGACGGAAACTTCGATGTCCTGCAGCTCCAGATAGGGATCCTTACCGAGCGTTTTTCTTATTTGTATCGCCAGGCGCTCGTCCGGTACGGTGGTCGTCGGCCGTACCTTAATGTAGTTTCTCACATGCCACACGCCGATTGTATTTCTAGCATCTTTTTCAGCAACTTTGCTTGCCTTTAGATTATCGACCACACCGGTCAACGTCACGAAACCCTTGTCGACATGTACATCGATCTCGAACGACTCCAGGCGAGGATCATAGGAAAAAGCCTTCTTGATATCGCTTTCCATTTCTCTGTCGTCCCGCAGGACGTACAATTCCTTACGACGCATCTTTGCTCTGTCGGACCAGTTGACTCGCAGGCCGCTTACGTCGACCGCTTTCACGCCGGACACCCATGCATCAATTTCCGCCCGCCACCTTTCCCAGCCGCTGCCAACAGCACCGGTTAGTGTCACGCGGCCCTCGCTGACCTGAACTTTTACTAGCGCGTCATCGACGCGTACATCGGCGGCAAGATGCCCTTCTACCTCGGCACGAATTTCCGCATCGGGGCGCTCAGTCTCGTAGAGGATAATCAGCTCATTCTTGACAACGCGCACGCCGACCACCCGCTTGACTACGTCGCCGGCCAGCTGCCTTTCCTGCCAAGATTCCACTTTCCCGGTTAACATAACCACGCCATCCTCTACTATCACGTTGATCTCATAAGCTTCTGACACTGGGTCGCGGCGCAAAGCGCTTTTGACGTTCTTGCGAATTTGGCTATCGGACTGCTTGCTTGGCCTAACCTTGATGAGATTAATTGCAGAGTGTACCCCGATGACGCTTAGCGCGATTTCGGTGGCTCGTTCTTTGGCGAGTATGTGATCCGTGACTCCCGATAGCGTCACGACCCCTCCGTCGGAGACAATATCGATCAGTTGCGAGGCAACTGCCTCGTCAGCGAGCAACTGCCTTTCTACCGCCAATGTAATGTCCTTATCGCTCACACCTGCTTCGGAGGCGCTAAGCCATGCAGGCGAGGCGGTGACTACTAGCGATATGAAACAGGCCAGAATGCTAGGACTTTTCCATCGAGGCCTGTGAAGCCCCATCGCTATCATGGTTGGACGCGTTTTGAATATCACGACTCTTGCTCTCTGCGCGGTCGCAAATTCGTACAGAAAAACGGTTACTACCTCATCAACGTAGTTTCGTAACCACCAAGAAGGATGGAGACTCGACTATGCGTGATTCGACCGGCGTTTCATATTAGGGTTTTTCTCTATTGACCGATGTGTTAACTCATCTGTAGGTTGTAGACCTTCGATTCTGTAAAATTGACGACTATCGATGGTAATTTGGGTACTGATCGCCGAAAGCAGTCGAGCGAGAATCTTTTTGGTTGACAAACCTCGCGGTCCGCTCCGAGAGCTGGAAACGCTGGCACACCCGGAGGCGCGTATGCACGAGCAAGAGCTCACTGCCGATTTACCGGGCCGGTCGTTCGACAGCGCCGGTGAAGCACGACATGCGATGGAACCCAACACGAACCCTAAAGAGCGGGAGGCCGCCGATTTTGCAAAACGGATTGCCCGCCGACTGGATTCTGCCCGCACAGAAAACAACTTCGATAAGCTGGTGATGGCCGCAGCGCCGAAATTTCTCGGGCGGCTGCGAAAAGAACTGAGTACCGAGACGCTGGCTCTCGTAACCCGCGAAATCAACAAGAACCTTGTCCAGCTGGATGCGCGGACACTTCGCCGACATTTACCGGAACGGCTCTAGACACGCGGCAGTTTACTGTCCGGGGGATCAAAATACTCGCTACACGGAAACATGAGCAAGCACGACCTTGCTAAAGCCGAGCGAAAATGGCGCAATCGTCCTCTCTTTCGGAGACGGCGGAGGTACTCATGGATATTCTTGGCTAGCGCACTGTTACTTGTTCTTACGATCTTGGTGACCTCCGGCATCTTTTCCGACGTTTCGATCTGGTGACAAGGCGCGAAATGCGAAGGAGTACGAGTCGAAGTCGCGCAGAGAGCGCGAACAAACAACTGCTAGCCGTGCGCCCGGTAGCGGACAGCTGTTTCCAGCGGTTTCGCACGCAGCGCTCGGCGCAGGACGCTATCGAGGCGCGCTTTTCTCGCGCGGAGCATCGGTGCGGTGCTCAATGGATTCTGAAAGGTACATACGAGGTTGTTCGATCACCTATCTCATGACCTAGAGCCCAGGCTAACGTTCCTCGATACGCAACCCCTCGCAGATGCTGGCGCGCATCTGCTCGACGATCTTGCCCGCATAGAAGAAACCGACCGGCGGCGCGGGCGCTTTCGCGCCAGTTCGATAACCTTGGGGTTTCGGCCCGAGCTTTGTTATAATTAATTTCCAATCGAATCATCCATCCACGCTGGCTGTATCCCTCTCACTTTCCCGACTCGGGTCTCTTGCGTGTTTTTCTTGTCCGGTTGGTTTGAGCGCAATGCAGCAGCCCAACGACCATGGAGGTCTCAATGAGTCAGGCAAAAGCAGGTGACACTGTACGCGTCCACTACACGGGGAAGCTGGACGACGGTATAGAGTTCGACAGTTCAGCGGGGCGCGAGCCACTGGAATTCGCTCTCGGCAGCGGGCAGGTCATCCCGGGGCTCGACAAGGCCGTCGAGGGCATGAAGGTCGGAGAAAGCAAGTCGGAGAGGATCCCGGCCGAAGAAGCTTACGGCCCTCGCCAAGAACAGCTGATCCAAGAGATACCCAAAAGCGCACTGCCCGATGACCTTGACCCCTCGGTGGGTATGTCGCTTGAGGCCAAGCAGCCGGACGGCGAGGTCATCAAGCTCGTGGTGAGTGCTGTCGCCGAGGAATCTATTACCGTGGACGGCAATCACCCGCTTGCCGATCAGGCGCTCAACTTCGACATCGAACTGGTCGAAATCGTCTAACAGTGTCGTAGATTTGAGGCTGAGCGCGCTCGCTGCAACATTGCATGCGCCCAGAGATCACGCCTTTGGTTCCAAGAGAGGGTTCACAACATTACCGCGTGCGGAGCGTGGAGAGTCTATTAAGGGAGTTTTTATGTGCGGAATTGCCGGGATTTGGGGCGACGTCGACGAATCGAATTTGCAGCGTATGATGGAGGCCCAGCGCCACCGTGGACCGGATGGTCACGGGGTGCACGTCCATCTTAACCAAGGCGTATTGGGCCACACCCGGCTTGCTATCATGGACCCGGCCCGGGGTCAGCAGCCGATTCATAATGAGGACCGCAGTGCGACGCTGGTGGCCAATGGCATGGTCTACAATCACCCCCAGTTGCGGCGACGATTTGGCGATGATCATGAGTTTTCCTCCGACAGTGATAGCGAAACCATTCTTCACGTGTTTGAACATCATGGCTTGGCAACGCCGCGTTTGCTTGACGGTATGTTTGCCTTCGCTATCTCTTCGAACGATCGATTGATACTGGCGCGCGATCGCATCGGCATCAAGCCGCTGTATTATGCCCGGCAGTCTCAAGACAACGCTGCTGAGACGCTGTACTTTGCCTCGGAACTCAAGGCACTGACGCCGCTGACCGAGGATGTCAAGGAGTTTCCCCCCGGCACTCTCTACGACTCCGAAAGCGGTTTTCGTACTTATTACCAGGTGCCGGATCGAACTCCGCTGGAGCTCAATGTAGCAGATCATGTCCGTAGAATTCGCGAAACCATCGAGGCAGCGGTTAAGAAACGACTCCTGAGTGATGTGCCCTTAGGGGCGTTTCTGTCTGGCGGGCTCGACAGCAGTATCATTGCAGCGGTCGCACGCCAATACATGCCCGAATTGCACACGTTCTCTGTGGGTATCGAGGGTTCGCGGGACCTGGCGGCGGCGCGTCGTGTTGCGCAGCATATTGACTCTACTCATCACGAGTATATCTATACTGCCGACGAGGTGGTCAAAGAATTACCCGAGATCATCTATTACCTGGAATCCTTCGACCAGGATCTGGTGCGTAGCGCCATCCCCACGTGGTTTTGTGCCCGCCTGGCAGCGGACAAGGTGAAGGTTATCCTTACCGGGGAAGGCGCCGACGAACTATTTGCTGGCTACACCTATCACAAGGGAATTGACGGTCACGAAGCGCTGCATAGTGAACTGCGCCGCTCGGTCACCCGGCTGCACAATATTAACTTGCAACGGGTGGATCGCATGACCATGCGCCATGCCATCGAGGCGCGCGTGCCGTTTCTGGATACAGAAGTCATAGAGGTGGCACAGACGGTGTCGCCGGAACTCAAACTCTATGCGGGAGACGACGGTCGGCGTATCGAAAAATGGATCCTCCGCAAGGCGTTCGAGGATCTGTTGTCGCCCGAGATCGTGTGGCGCAAGAAAGAGCAGTTTGATGAAGGCAGCGGCATGGTCCACTTGCTGCCGGCCGTTCTGGACCGTGCTGCGGCTGGTATTTATACAGAAGGGTATGCCGCACGCTTTGCGGCGGATCGACTGCGTTCCAACGAAGAGTGTTTCTACCACCGTCTGCTCATGGAGCAATTCGAGCAGCCGCAAGCGGTGCTGGCGAACATGGGTCGTTGGCAACTCGACTGAGAAAGCGCTCGCTTGCAAGTAATCGGTAAATAACTGAGTTGCAACCAGCTTGAAAGAAGAAAAGGGATCTATTTTGGTGAATCGTTAGCCGTTGAGCATTTTATAAGTGCGAGCGAAGCGGGTCAGGTCTTGCAATGACACATCGTTGCACAGCTCAATCTCTTAAACCAGCTAACTGGCCATGAATGATACCAAAGAGACAACCTTATCGAAGGATCGCTGCCAGCCCGTGCCAGAAAGGCCTTCAGTGAAGCAATGGCCCAATCACGGCCATAATTTCAGATTTGGGTCTTTCTGTGCTTTGTGAAGGGAAGTGCTCGAACCAAGAGTCGCAGCATTGTGTCAGTGGTCCATGTAGAGCAGTGCAGCAGCGCAATGTACCGTCGCGCAACCTTTGCGGCGCGTCGGGTATATTTCATTTCCAGTGGCGACTGGATGAAGCGTAGCTGGTCCACGATGTCGGAACCATCGTGCCAGCAGGCCTGAGGCGTGCCGCCCTTGATCAACCCGTGAGGAACAATGTGCATTCTTCAAGCGCAAGCCGTGCACGGTACCACCAACACATGCGTCGCGGAAAAACCCCAGTGATCCAGCCCCGTCAGATAGTAGATGTTTCCCGGACTAGCGATCAGCAACCCGTCGATGTCACGCTCCACCATAGCGGTGCGGACATTAGACCGCCGGGCGTCGAACTCCTCGCGCGGAAACGCCAGACCTGTCGGCTTCGCGTTACCCCTCATAGCACCACATTAATTCTCGCGCCACATCGCCAAGGACCTGTTAACGGCGCGCTCTCATTTTATTTGAGAATAAGACTAGTGGGCCATTACCTCAGTTTGTCCATCGCCGCCACCGCCTCGTGCAGTCGTCCGGCAACGCTCGCAGGATCAAACACGATCGGCGACGGGATCACCCCCGGCCATGCCTGCCTGATCAACGTCACCACCTTGAGTAGCTCTGTGTGGCCCGGCCTTCCCTTAAGCCCGCTCGCGTAGCGGACAAGAGCCTCCGCCTCGGTGACGAATCCACGCCCACTTTGGTATTGCCGGACGTCGACGACCTCGTTGTCGAGCACCGCTTCGGGAATGAGGCGTGCGTAGGGTGTAGCAGATTTGTAGCAGCTTGTTTTCGGACTGCCTAGAAATACCGCGGATTTAGATAGGAAACGAGATTTGGCAAGCGATGCAAGTGACTGACTTTACTCGTTAAACTACATCAATTGGCGAACCCCATTCAGGTGCGCTACCAGGCTGCGCTACGCCCCGTCAATGACTTACGTGTGTTTCCAAGTCCAACTGTACCAGAATTGTACCAGCACCGTCTCGAATCGCGTGTTTTCGCCTACACTTTGTCGCGAGTCGGGCCTACCACTAAGTCATATACACGCCAAAAGGCGCCGCGCACCTGTTGCATATTCAGGTGGATGAAATTGCACATGACCATGTTTATTCTCATTACGCAGTAACGCCCAAGCTAAGCCGGTGCCCATTTAACTGACCTGCAAGTTAAATGGTCACCAGCGAACAGGCTATACCCGCCACGCCAATCACCGCAAAACCCAGCACAAGGTTAGCGGCCATGCTGCCGTCTTTTTCTGCCGCTTTACCAAACATACCGAACACCAGCGGGTGAACCAGGAACGGCATGGCAAAAATAAATGCGATCAAACCGGCGGCGGCATCGCCAAACATGCCACCCTGTACCGCAGCGAACAAACCAAAGTGAGACAACGCGGAAGCCACCGCGAGAGATACATGATCCAGATCCATACCTGCGGCGTTAAGCATCGTGAAGCTACCAAACACAGCAACCACCTGCCAGCCGAGTGAGAACTGCATCAGACCTTTGATCTCTTGCCCTTCATCACCGTTAGCGTTGCGCAGGCTACGCACTGCCAACGCGACAAACGCCACACCGACCAAGATCAGCGGCAGCGTCCAACTATAAATAATGCTGCCCCGCTCAGCACTGACCGCTAGAATAGAGAAGACAAAAATATGGCCAATAAACGGAATGTTAATCATGATCGGCGCTCGCGCTGCCGCTTTTTCTCCTAAATCACCCGCAGTACAAGCGCCTGTTAAGCCCGAGTGTGAAAGGCCGCCCGCCATACCGGGTGCCAGATTTCGCAAGTGGTTGGCTTTTGCTAGGAAGATCAGAATAGCCAAGCCTGAAAACATCCAGAACATCTGGCCGGAAAAGCCGTAAATCATCACGTTGG
>JBHIDJ010000137.1:0-7725 GCA_046760105.1 Acidiferrobacterales bacterium
GTGATTAGTGATTGGTGACTAGTGATCTAGTCACGGGTCACGTATTTATCGCGCGCCCGCTTGGCCCGACTGAAGGTCTCCATAAGCCACTTTCCGTCCTGTCCTTCGATGGCGGCTAACACAGCGTTCAGGCTTTTCTGATAATCACTGAGCACCTTGACGATGGCGTCGCGATTGGTGAGACAGATGTCGTGCCACATGAGCGGGTCGCTGGAGGCAATGCGTGTAAAGTCACGAAAACCACCCGCCGCCAGGTCGAAGGTAGACCGATGATCATCTCGCCGAACTAATAAGTCTACCAACGCGTAGGCCAAAACATGCGGCAGGTGGCTGCACGCCGCCAGCACCTCATCATGTTCCGCAACTGGCATCGTCACGACATCACCACCCGTTGCTTGCCACATAGCACGCACGCGTGCGACGGCAGCGGGGTCTGTCTCACTTTCCGGCGTCAGAATCACCCGGTGTCCTTGAAACAGATCGGCCACCGACGCCACCACCCCGGAATGCTCCGTCCCCGCAACCGGGTGTCCGGGCACAAAGACCGAGAATCGTGCATCCAAGGTATGGCGTGCCGCCTCTACCACACTGCCCTTGACGCTGCCTACATCGGTAAGCACTGCGTCTTCCGCCATGGCGCTCGCCGCCTGCACAAAGATGTCTTTCATGCTGGCAACTGGTACCGCGACGACAATCATATCGGCATCACGCACGCTCTCGGCAACTGATACCTCGGCACGGTCGATCACACCCATGTCGACCGCCTTCTGCAGATTGCCGAGACTGCGCCCGAACCCGACTATCTCGTGCACGTGCCCGCCTTGCCGAAGCGCCCGTGCCAGCGACCCTCCGATCAATCCCACACCAATAATGGATAGTCGTTGAATCATGATCTCGTGAGTCGTGAACCGTGAATCGCGAACCGTAAATGGTGAATCGCAATTGGTTTACGACTACTCACGACTAACGACTCACCGTTCACGAATCACTTTCCTAAGTGCCTCAATAAACCGCCGATTCTCTTCCGGCAACCCGATAGTAACGCGCAAGTGATTCGGCATGCCGTAATTGGCAATAGGACGCACGATCACACCCTCGTGTAACAGGGCCTGATAAACCTGCACGCCCAGTCGCCCAACATCCACCGTTATAAAGTTAGCAACCGACGGAATGTGCGTGAGACCCATGTCGCCGAACGCTCGCGCGAGTTGCTCCATCCCTTCCCGGTTCATTCCCACGCTACGGGTGACATGAGTCTCGTCCTCCAAGGCAGCCATGGCCGCCGTTAACCCCAGACTATTGGTATTAAATGGTTCACGCACCCGGTTCAGCACCTCGGCAACCTGGGGCGTGGAAACGCTGTAGCCGATGCGCAAACCGGCAAGTCCGTGGACCTTGGAAAAGGTGCGCGTGACGATCAGATTGGAGAAACGCTCCACCCACGGAATGCAGTTCGGGTAATCGGCCTCGGAGACATATTCAAAATAAGCCTCGTCAACCACGACCAGTACGTGTGGCGGAACCCGTTCGAGGAAACGCTCGAGTTCAGAGGCACGAACCCAGGTACCCGTAGGGTTGTTGGGATTAGCAATAAACACTAGACGCGTGCGCTCGTTAATGGTTGCTGCCATCGCGGCTAGGTCATGACCCCAATTCCGGGCCGGCGTGACCACGGCGTTCGCCCCGATCGCCTGGGTGACAAGCGGGTAGACCACGAACGCGTGTTGTGAGAACACCACCTCGTTTTCAGGTAGCACAAACGCACGTGCGATGATCTCCAACACTTGGTTTGAGCCATTACCGAGTGTGAGCTGCTCCGGTGTGACCGACAGTTTGCGCGAAAGGGCGGCCTTTAACTGAAAGCCACTGCCATCGGGATAACGGGCAAGCTCAGCGAGACATGTCCGGACCGCATCCCGTGCCTTCGATCCCGCCCCAAGTGGATTTTCATTGGACGCAAGTTTGACCGCGTCCGTGATGCCATACTCACGTTCTAGTTCTTCGAGTGGCTTCCCGGGCTCGTAGGGCCTGAGCCCGCGCACACCGGGGACGGCCAGAGAGAGCGGGTCCGTGGCCATGGTGCTATCGAACCGCTTTGGGATAGGAGCCCAAGCACTTGAGGAACGCGGCTTCCTTGTCGAGCTCGGCTAATGCTTGCTGTACTTCGCTGTCGCGCACGTGTCCATCGATATCAATGAAGAAGACATATTCCCACGCACTCTGGCGCGATGGACGCGATTCGATTCGCGTCATATTGATGCTGTGTCGCGCAAGTGGCGCAAGTAAGGCGTGCAGGGCTCCGGGCTTATTCCTGCTCGACAGCAATAGACTGGTTTTGTCTTGACCGCTGGGCTCGGTTTCCAGTTTGCCGATGACGAGAAAACGCGTGGTGTTCTCGGGTTCATCCTCGATATTAGCCGCCAGGATTTTCAGGCCATAGATCTTGGCGGCCGAATCGCCCGCGATCGCTACGCAACCCGGATCCTGACTCGCAAGCTGCGCGGCTTCAGCGTTGCTGTTCACCGGGACGCGTTCAACACCAGGCAGGTTGGCGTCTAACCATTCGCGGCATTGCGCCAGCGACTGCTGGTGTGACACCACTTTAGCTGCCCGCGACTGATCCCCGCCCTGCCCGAGTAAATGGTGATGGACTCGCAGCTCCACTTCGCCACAAATCCTCAGCGGTGATGTCATGAACATGTCCAGCGTATGATTTACCACGCCTTCGGTGGAGTTCTCCACTGGCACGACGCCAAAATGGGCGTGGCCGGATTCCACCTCGCGAAATACCTCATCGATGGCGCCAAGCGCCAGTGTATGCGCCGATCCACCGAAGTGCTTCAACGCCGCCTCTTGTGTGAACGTTCCCTCCGGTCCCAAAAAGGCGATCGTCATCGTCGATTCAAGCGCGAGACAGGCCGACATCAGCTCTCGAAAGAGGCGAGCGACCTCATCGTCGGCGAGCGGGCCTTGATTACGTTCCACGACGCGCCGAAGCACCTGGGCCTCGCGTTCAGGGCTGTAGAAGTTGTCTGCGCCTCCGCGTTGCTTTCTTTTAGCGATCTCTTGCGCGTAACGCGCCCGTTCGGTGATCAGCTTCTGAATCTCCGCGTCCAAATCATCGATCCGGGCACGTAGCTCGCGCAGCCGCCGGTCATCACTCACGGATATGTGGCCTTTTCGATCATGGCGGAAAACCCGGATGCTAGATAATCGCACACTGGCTTACAAATGCTCGCTCGCTGACATCCGGTCGTGTGCCCCCTGTAGCGCGGGCTATCGCCAGCGAGGTCCTGCCTGCCCCGGCGCCTATGACCACGCAACGACTGGGCATCGTCTCGGGATCTTGGAGGCCGCAGCGGCCACTACACAGGTGACAAACAATATCTTTAATATCAAAGTCTTGTATGAGCTTCTTAACCGTTTTTCTCACGAAATTCTTGCATAAACTGCACGAGTATATCGACACCCTCTTCCGACATGGCATTGTAGATGCTCGCCCGCATAACGCCCACCGTGCGGTGGCCCTTAAGCTGGGCGAGCCCTGCCGCCCACGCCTCCCGCAGAAAGATGTCGTCAAGGCCGCCATCGGCCACGGCAAACGGCACGTTCATCCATGACCGGTAGGCGGGATCCACGGGATTACGGTAGAACCCCCTGGAGGCGTCGATACAGCGGTAGAGCTTGTCGGCCTTACGCTTGTTGACCTCCGCCATGCGCACGAGCCCGCCCTGGCGCTTTACCCAATCAAACACCAGACCTGCGACATACCATGCAAACGTCGACGGCGTGTTATACATCGAGCCCTCCTCCGCCTGCAGCATGTAATTGAAAACGCTGGGCACACTTGACTGTGCACGACCTAGTAAATCATCGCGGACGATCACTACCGTGAGTCCAGCGGGCCCAAGATTCTTTTGTGCGCACGCATAGATCAAACCAAAGCGAGCTACATCGATCGGGTGCGCCAGTATGGTCGACGACATATCGGCAACGAGTGGCATATCGCCGGTATCGGGTATCCAATGAAACTCCAACCCACCGATAGTTTCATTCGGTGTGTAATGCACATAGGCAGCGTCCACGCTTAAATTCCATTCATCCTGGTCCGGAACGGTCCTAAAGTTGCTGGCCTCACTGCTCGCCGCTATGTTGACACGACAAAAACGCCCCGCCTCGGCGATCGCTCTCCTCGACCAATGACCGGTATTGACGTAGTTTGCCTCGTTCTTGTCGCCAAGCAGGTTGAGCGGCACCATAGCAAACTGTGCCTGTGCGCCACCTTGTAGGAAAAGGACTTTGTAGTTAGCGGGAATGGCCATGAGCTCACGAAGGCTCGCCTCGGCCTCCTCCGCAATCGCCCTGAAGTCACGATCACGGTGCGCCATCTCCATGACCGACATGCCGGTGCCCCGGCAGTCGGTCAGCTCGGTACGTACCTGCTCGAGGACCGCGTCCGGCAAGGCTGCCGGCCCCGCCCCGAAATTGAACACCCTGGCCATAGACTGGTTAGTCTATGGCGGAGCCGTTGGGTGACTCGGCGACCTTCTCCACACCGGCGAGCCGCTCGCCGTTGCTCAAGTCGATGAGGCGCACACCTTGCGTGTTGCGCCCTACGATGGAGATTTCCCGCGTACGTGTGCGGATCAGCGTGCCGCCGTCGGTGATGAGCATCGCCTCGTCCTCGCCACTAGTAAGGCAGGCGCCCACCACCCGGCCGTTGCGCTTATTGACTTGGATGGAAATGACGCCCTGCCCACCCCGCCGGTGGCGTGGATAGTCCGTCAAGAACGTGCGTTTACCATAACCATTACGCGTCGCTGTCAGCACGGTGACGTCACCCACGTCCGCACAGGCGATAATCAAGGATATTACTGACTGACCTTTTTTCAGTGTAATGCCGCGCACCCCGCGGGCGTTGCGACCCATGGACCGCACCTCTTTCTCGCTGAAGCGCACGACCTTGCCGGCATCACTGAACACCAAGATGTCACAGTCACCTGTAGTGAGGCCAACACCCACCAAGTGGTTACCACGGGTAAGCTCTATCGCGATGATCCCGCTAGACCGTGGCCGTGAGAATTCCGTGAGCTCGGTCTTCTTTACGGTGCTGTCCGAGGTGGCCATAAACACGTACTTGCCGGCTTCAAATTCACGGATCGGCAAGATCGCATTCACTTGCTCTCCATCCTCCAACGGCAACAGGTTAACGATAGGTCTGCCGCGGGCGCCCCGGCGCGCTTGCGGAATCTGGTGCACCTTTAACCAGTAGACCTTGCCACGATTACTGAAACACAGGATCGTGTCGTGGGTATTAGCGATGAACAGCCGATCGACGAAATCCTGATCTTTTACCCGCGTCGCGCTTTTTCCGCGGCCGCCACGGCGTTGCGCACGGTAATCCGACAGCGGTTGCGCTTTGATATACCCCGCGTGTGATAGCGTGACCACCAGATCTTCCTCGGCAATTAAGTCTTCTTCAGTCAAATCGACGCGAGTCTTCACAATCTCGGTGCGGCGGGCATCGCCGTATTGATCGCGTACCGTAATTAATTCTTTGCGGATGACCTGCATTAGGCGTTCGGGGCTCTCAAGGATCTCTAATAGGCCTTTGATTGTCTCGAGTAGCTCCTTGTATTCACGACGTAGCTTTTCCTGCTCGAGACCGGTCAGCCGATGTAAGCGCAAATCGAGGATCGCCTGTGCTTGCGCATCAGACAGCTGATAACCTTTCTTGCCCAAGCCATAGATTGCGTCCAACCCCTCGGGCCGTGATATGCCGCTTTGTGCGCCGGCCAGCATCTTCGTCACCACGGTAGCCTTCCAAATACGCTTCATGAGTGCAGCCTTAGCCTGTGCCGGATCCTTCGCCGCCTTGATCAACGCCACCACGTCATCGATGTTCTCGAGCGCAACCGCAAGACCTTCCAGTACATGCGCGCGTTCACGAGATTTGCGCAGATCGTATAGCGTGCGCCGTGTGACCACCCCACGTCGATGGCGCAGAAACGCCTGCAGCAGTTCCTTAAGGTTCATGAGCCGCGGCTGGCCGCCGTCGAGCGCAACCACGTTTACCCCGAATACACTCTGCATAGCCGTATGTTCATAGAGGTTATTCAAGATTACGTCTGCGTTTTCGCCCCGTCGTAGCTCGATCACCATGCGCATGCCGGATCTATCGGACTCATCGCGCAGCTCGCTGATCCCTTCGAGTTTCCCCTGTTTCACCAACTGGGCGATGCGTTCGAGCAGTCGCGCTTTGTTCACCTGGTAAGGTAGCTCGCTGACAACGATGGCTTGACGGCGACTCTTGTTGTCCGTCTCGAAGTTCGCGCGGGCGCGGACATAGATACGACCACGACCGGTGTGGTAGGCCTGACGAATGCCTTCCACCCCGTGAATCGCCGCGGCAGTGGGGAAATCCGGGCCCGGCACATGTTTCATCAAGCCATCGATGTTGATGTCCTCATTGTCGATCAGCGCCACGCAGGCATTGACCACCTCGGTGAGATTGTGTGGCGGGACATTGGTCGCCATGCCTACCGCGATGCCGGATGATCCATTTACGAGGAGATTCGGCAAGCGGGTCGGCAAAACCACTGGCTCTTTCTCGTTACCGTCGTAGTTGGCCACGAAATCGACGGTGTCTTTCTCGATGTCCGCCAGCATCTCAGACGACAGGCGCGTCATGCGGCACTCGGTGTAGCGATAGGCCGCGGGCGGGTCGCCATCGATGGAACCAAAGTTCCCTTGACCGTCGATAAGCGGGTAGCGCATCGAGAACTCTTGCGCCATGCGCACAAGCGCATCGTAAGTGGCCCCATCGCCATGGGGATGAAACTTTCCGAGGACGTCACCGACCACGCGGGCACACTTCACATAGGGTCGGTTCCAAACGTTGTTGCCCTGGTGCATGGCAAACAGAATACGCCGGTGCACCGGCTTCAGGCCGTCGCGCACGTCGGGAAGCGCACGGCCGATAATGACACTCATCGCGTAGTCCAAATAGGACTGACGCATTTCATCTTCGAGGTTGACTGGAATGGTCTCTTTTGCGAACGGTTCCATGCTTCCCTTCAATGGCTAACAGAGGGCCCGGTTACTTAACAACTGCTAGGCGCCAGAAGTCTTACAACAACTCACAGCCGCCACGTACTTACAGCGGATTTTCACGCGACCTGATTTCAGCACAAGAAAACACCGCCTCTAGAAACATAAGCCATTGTTTTTCCTGACTTATTTCTAGAGCTGGGAGGATCAAGTCCAGTGGGTCTGACAACTAAATTTTAGCACAGGAGACCCTGCCCCCGCAGCAAAATTAGCGCTACAGAAGCGGGATCAGGCACGACCGACACAGAAGCAGCTACAATTGCATACCAAACTGGTCTGTCTCGGGTCTTTTGAGGGCAAGAAACTGAAAAATATGGCTTACAGTTTTATTATCTTTTTCAAGCACTTGTGAGGTCGAAATGTGACCGCCTGGAGAGCTGCCGTCAGACGGCTGCTTTTTGCGGATCGCTAGCTGGTTAAGCAGGTCGCAAGCTTGTCACGATCAGGTTTTAGCACCACACCTTTTTCCGTCACAATCGCGTCGATCAAGTGCGCCGGCGTGATGTCAAATGCGGGATTCCAGGCACGCGCCCCGTCCGGCGCTGTCCGTTGCCCGGCAAACGCCAGCAGCTCTTCCTCGCCTCGGTGCTCAATCGGTATGCCAAACCCGCTGTG
>JBHIDJ010000138.1:0-7634 GCA_046760105.1 Acidiferrobacterales bacterium
CATTGCTGAAAGATTGAACGAGGCAGTCATTTTGAACGACGAAATGGGATGACTCTTGGCTTTCTAATTTCCCCCTCCCCTTGTGGGAGGGGGTCAGGGGGAGGGTAATCCCCTCTCCCCTCGTGGGAGAGGGCTAGGGTGTTCTCGAGCAGACGCACGAAAAGATTGAACAAGGCAGTCATTTTGAAGTTGGATGATTTTCGGTTTTCTAATCCCCTCTCCCCTTGTGGGAGAGGGCTAGGGTGAGGGGGAGAGATGTATGAAGTCATACGACGCGATCATTATCGGCACCGGACAGTCTGGCCCGTCGCTGGCCGCTCGACTGACAAAGGAAGGATTAGAAACAGCAATCATTGAACGCAAGCTGTTCGGCGGCACTTGCGTTAACGTCGGCTGTATTCCCACGAAGACACTTGTGGCGAGTGCACGTGCTGCCTACATGGCACGACGCGGCGCCGATTTCGGTGTCATGATTGACGGATCCATCAACGTCGACATGAAACGAGTCAAGGAACGCAAGGATGCCATCGTGCGCCAATCCAACCAGGGCGTCACCAACTGGCTCAAGAACATGGCGAACTGCACCGTGTACGAAGGCCACGGTCGTTTCGAAGACCCTCATACAGTGCGCGTTAACGGTGAAGTACTGGAAGCAGACAAGATTTTCATCAACGCCGGTGCACGCGCCTTTGTTCCCGACATGCCAGGCCTTACAGAGGTCGACTATCTCACCAACTCGAGCATGATGGACATTGATTTTCTCCCCGAACATCTGATCATCGTCGGCGGTAGTTACATCGGCTTGGAGTTTGCGCAGATATACCGCCGTTTCGGCAGCCGTGTCACCGTGGTCGAGATGAAAGACCGTCTGATCGCGCGTGACGATGAGGACGTCTCGGCGACGGTCAAAGAGATAATAGAAAGCGAAGGTGTGGAGGTTCGGCTCAAAGCCGAGTGCATGACGGTGGAGAAAAGCGGCGATGGAGTCGCCATTAATGTCGAATGCGAAAGCGGCGCGCCCAAAGTAAAGGGTAGTCATCTGTTAATGGCGGTAGGTCGCCGGCCCAATACACACGACCTCGGTTTGGATAAGGCCGGTATCGAGACGGACGAGCGCGGCTTTATCGTGGTAGACGATCAGCTGCGCACCAATGTCCCCAACGTCTGGGCAATCGGCGATGTCAATGGGCGCGGGGCGTTCACGCACACGTCTTATAACGACTACGAAATCGTCGCTGCCAATCTATTCGACAACGACCGGCGCCAGGTAACAGATCGTATCACCGCCTACGGGCTCTATATCGACCCACCACTGGGGCGTGCCGGTATGACGGAGCGTGAAGCGCGCGCCTCCGGACGCAAAGTTTTAGTCGGCAAGATGATGATGGCGCGCGTGGGACGTGCGCGCGAGCGCAGCGAAACCCAAGGCTTTATGAAAGTCTTGATCGATGCGGAGACCAAACAAATCTTGGGAGCGACACTACTAGGGATTGGCGGTGATGAGGTCGTTCACTCCATACTCGACGTGATGTATGCTGGTGCACCGTATACGACCATCCAGCGCGCCGTGCACATTCATCCCACTGTAACCGAGTTGGTTCCAACGATGCTGGGCGACCTGAGGCCGTTGGAATAATATGGAGCAAGGCACAAGGCAGGCGCGCTTCCTCAGCTTAATCTCGCTACACGTCCCTGATTCCGCTCGAATCGATGGTGCCGCGCTACACTGTCCATGTTTCGCGCGTCACCGACGACGCTTTGAAAGCACGCCTGCCTCTCGTCGTAAGGTGCGATGCACGTCGCGACGCCACGGGCGATTCTTAGCTGTCGCCTTCTCGCCGACACCGGCAAGACACTTAAATAAGAGGTGGTGCGTACGATGAAACTACTTTCAGTGAACGTCTCGCTGCCGAAAGAAATCTCCTATCAGGGGAGGACCGTAACGACGTGTATTTTCAAGGAACCGGTCGAGGGTCGGGTCATGGTGCGCCGACTCAATGTGGACGGCGATGATCAGGCCGACCGACGCGTCCACGGGGTGGGCTTCGAAATGGCGGTCTACTTCTATCCTGTCGAGCACTATGCCTTCTGGGAGAAAGAGCTCGGCCGCGACGGCTTTCCCTACGGTCAGTTCGGTGAAAACTTCACGGTAGAGGGCTTAAGCGAGGAAACGGTTCACGTCGGCGACATCTTCCGCGTGGGCGCGGCGCGATTGCAGGTCACCCAGCCGCGCATACCGTGTTACAAGCTCGCCATGCGTATGGGTGAAGGCCCTGACTTCCCGGCGCGCTTCCAAGCGACGGGTCGGATGGGCTTTTACTGTCGAGTGCTTGAGGAAGGCGCGGTCGGCGCCGGTGACGCGATCGAGCTCATCGAGCGCGACGATGGCTCCGTCACCATGGCAGAGTTCATTCAAGTCTATCTTCATGAATCCCACGAGCCAGAGAGCCTCAAGCGCGTGCTGGCGTCTCGGGACCTGGGTGAGCCCTGGCGCGTGTACTTGGAGAAGATGCTCAAGAAGGCGGAGCCCGTCATGGGACCGCGTGGTTGGGAGGGATTCCGTGCCTTCTCGGTCGATCGCAAGGTGCCCGAGAGCGAGACGATTACCTCTTTCTATCTGAAGCCACAGGACGGCGAGGCGCTACCCGCGTATTTGCCGGGTCAGTTCCTTACCTTCAGACTGAGCATACCGGAGCATCCCAAACCGGTGACCCGCACGTATTCATTGTCCGACAGCCCGAATCACCCGGATTACTACCGCGTGAGCATCAAACGGTTGCCGGCACCTGCGGATCAGCCGAGCCTGCCGCCGGGGCTTTCGTCTAACTATTTCCACGATCACGTGCAAGCGGGCACGAGGTTGTGCGTAATGGCACCCCGCGGCAAGTTTTATCTCGATCCCGACGACGATGCACCGGTCGTTCTATTGAGCGGCGGGGTCGGGCTCACGCCCATGATCAGCATGCTTAATGCGATCGTGGAGTCTGGCAGCGAGCGGACCGTCTGGTTCGTGCACGGCACCCGCGACGGGGGCGAGCACGCCATGGGCGCACATATTCGCCGCCTGGCAACCGAGAAAGACCATATTCATGTTCACGTCAGCTACAGCCAGCCGCGACCGGAGGACGCGGAAGGCCGCGACTATGACAACCGCGGTCATGTCAGCGTGGAGCTCCTGAAGAAAGTACTGCCACCCGCCGCGTACGACTTCTATCTGTGCGGGCCGACGCCCTTTATGAAGTCGCTCTACAACGGGTTGCTGGAGTGGGGCGTTGCCGAAACCCGCATTAACTACGAGTTCTTCGGTCCGGCGTCGGCACTCAAGGAGGGTGCCGAAGCCGCCCGCAAACCGGCTGCGGCCGCGGGAAGCGACGTGGAACTGGAAGTATCTTTCGCGAAGGCCGGGTTAACCGCCATGTGGGATCCATCGTTGGAGACGATTCTAGACTTCGCCGAAGCGCAAGGCCTTCGTCCTGACTTCAGCTGCCGTACGGGGATCTGCCATACCTGCATGTCCAAGCTCATCGAAGGCGAGGTGGAGTACGTCACAGAGCCGCTTGACATGCCGGATCCGGGCTGTGTGCTGATCTGTTGCTCCAGACCCAGGACCAATGTCGTAGTTGATGTATGACCGACGACGCTCTGAAAGCACGCCGGTCTCTCCTTTGACTGGCTGAGTGAGCCGCGATGAATGAAGGCACACCAACCCGAGTTGCCGTGATTGGTGGCGCAAGAACGCCATTCGCCAAAGCGGGAACCGTCTTCAAGAAATATTCGGCGCTTCAACTTGGAGTACATGCCGTCAACGGCCTCCTCGAAAAACAGGATCTCGATCCGCAATCCGTCGATGAGCTGGTCTACGGCATCGTCATCGCCGACCCGCGACTTCCACACTTCGCGAGGGAGGTAAATTTCTCAAGCCGACTACCACCATCGGTGCGTGCGCTCACGGTTACGGATAACTGCATCACCGGCACGTCCGCTATTACCGCGATCTACGATTCGATCGTCGCCGGGCGAGCAGAGGTCGGCATCGCCGGCGGTGTCGAGTCCATGTCGAACACCGCACTGATCTTTAATGAGAGCGCAAGTCGGATTTTTCTGGAGGCGGCGGCAGCCAAATCGTTCGGTGGCAGGCTGACGCAGTTCCTCAAGCTACGACCGTGGCACTTCAAACCGAGAGCGCCTGCGATCGCGGAGCCGTCAACCGGACTCTCCATGGGCGAACACACCGAGTTGATGGTGAAGGAATGGAGGGTCTCGCGCGAGGAACAGGATGAGTTCGCGTACCGCAGCCACATGAAGGCGCATGCGGCGACAGAGGACGGTCGGCTTAAGGCCGAAATTCACCCCCTCGACGGTATCGATCACGATCCGTTGATTCGTTCCGATACGACGGTGGAGAAACTCGCCAAGCTGCCCCCGGCCTTTGATCGCAGCCCTTCCGGTACGATCACCGCCGGCAACTCGAGCCCGTTGACAGATGGTGCCGCCTCGGTGCTGCTCATGTCGGAAGAGCGGGCCCGCCAGGACGGGCGGCAACCGCTGGCCTTCATCAAGGCTTTTCAGTATGTCGGCATCGATCCCAAGGATGGTTTGCTCATGGGACCCGGTATTGCCGTGCCTCGGTTACTGCGCAAGGCGGGCCTGACCCTTGCTGAGATCGACATTATCGAAATGCATGAAGCATTCGCTGGGCAGATCGCGTGCAACCTACGGGCATGGGAACAGGGTTGGAAGGAACCGGCCATCGGCAAGGTCGATCCCGAAAAGGTGAATCCACTGGGAAGCTCAATCGCCGTGGGCCATCCGTTCGCGGCCACCGGCGCGCGCATCGTGACAACACTGGCCAATGAGATGAAACGACGCGACGCCAGATACGCGCTTATCAGCATCTGCGGCGCCGGCGCCACCGCCTCGGCCATGATTCTCGAAAGAGACTAGTTAAAAAGATATAAATAGAAAAATTCCCTTGGCTTTTCTCTAACTCGTCTGGTAGAGGAAAACACAATGACAATCATTGCCATTGTTATCGCGTTGATTGTGGCGATCGGACTGCTGTATGTGGGGCGCGGTTATTGGGCTTGGGTTGTCGCAATCGCGATGCTGTTGGCGGCGTGGGCGATAAGCGGCATTGACACACCGCTCATATTTACCGTTGTCACTGTCGTGGCCGCTGCCGTGGCACTCGCATTCGGCCTGCCGGTGCTACGCCGCCGACTGATCTCGACCCACCTCATGCGCCGCATGGCTGCGGTGTTACCGCGTCTTGGCGATACCGAGCGCGTCGCCCTCGAGGCGGGTACCGTCTGGTGGGATGGTGATTTGTTTTCGGGCACCCCCGATTGGCGCAAGCTCCTGGACTTTCAGCCGCAGCCGCTGTCACCGCAGGAACGTGAGTTTATCGACGGTCCGGTCGAACAGTTGTGTCGCACGCTTGATGATTGGGAAATCAACCAGAACCGACAGCTTCCAGACGACGTATGGGATTTTCTAAGAAAGCACCGCTTCTTCGGTATGATCATCCCGAAAGAGTACGGCGGTCTGGGTTTCTCGGCCATTGCACATTCGACCGTTGTCACCAAGATTGCCAGTCGCAGCATAACCGTTGCCGTCACCGTTATGGTGCCCAACTCGCTTGGGCCGGCGGAGCTGCTACTGCACTACGGCACGGAGGAGCAGAAGCGACACTATCTGCCTCGTCTCGCCAAGGGTGAGGACATTCCTTGCTTTGCGTTAACCGGTCCCGAGGCCGGCAGCGATGCCGCCGCGACCCAGAGCACTGGTGTCGTTATGCGCGGTCGCTTTGACGGTGAAGAAACGCTCGGGATCTGTCTGAATTGGCGCAAGCGCTATATCACGCTCGCACCGGTGGCGACGGTGATCGGCCTCGCCTTTCGCCTGCAAGACCCGGATGGCCTGCTGGGCGATTCCGAAGACCTCGGCATCACGTGTGCACTGATTCCGCGCGATCTTCCAGGTATAGACATTGGCAAGCTTCATGATCCGATGGGCATTCCGTTTTACAACGGGCCGATCGTCGGACGCGACGTATTCGTGCCACTCGATTTCATCATCGGTGGCCGCCAAGGGGCAGGGCAGGGCTGGCGCATGTTGATGGAATCACTCGCGGCCGGACGCTCCATCTCTTTACCCGCACTCTCTGTAGGCGCCGCCGAGCTCGCGACGCGACTGGTCGGTGCCTATGCCACCGTGCGCGAGCAGTTCGACACCCCAATCGGACGCTTTGAGGGCATCGAGGAACCGCTTGCGCGCATAGGCGGGCACACCTACCTTATGAACGCGGCGCGCGTGCTCACTTGTGGAGCCATCGACGATGGGGCAAGACCGGCGGTGCTGTCGGCGATCGTTAAGGCCTACCTGACCGAAGGCATGCGATCGGTGATCACCGATGCCATGGACATCCGGGCAGGGGCGGGCATCTGCCGCGGGCCGCGTAATGTGCTGGCGCGCACCTATGTCTCGGTACCCATCGGCATAACCGTCGAAGGGGCAAACATCCTGACCCGCTCGATGATCATCTACGGACAGGGGGTGATTCGTTGTCACCCCTATGTGCACGATGAGATCGAGTCCATTGCTGATCGTAATCTTGCGCGTTTCGATCGCGCGATTTTCGGCCACATCAGCTTCGTGATCCGGAATATTGTGCGTTCGCTCTTGCTGGGTCTCACCGCGAGCCGCTTGGCACGCCCCCCCGTTCACGGGCCGCTGGCTAAGTACTTTCAACAGTTGACCCGCTATAGTGCCGCTTTCGCGCTCGTTTCGGATGCCGCCATGGGTACTCTCGGTGGGGCCCTGAAGCGGCGAGAAAAGATCAGTGGGCGCCTGGCCGACGCGCTGGCGTGGATGTACCTGGCTTCGGCCGCGCTTAAGCGATGTCACGACGAAGCCCGTCAGGATCGCGACCTGCCGCTGGTGCGCTGGTCCTGTGCCCTAGCGCTTTACAGAATTCAAGAAGCGTTACGCGGCGTTCTCGACAATCTCCCCAATCGCTTTGTGGCACAGGTGTTACGGCCGCTGGTGTTCCCCTTAGGGGCGCGGCTGCGACCGCCGACTGACAAGCTCGGGGGGGCGGTGGCGAGAGGACTGCTCGAGGATCGCGAGGCACGCACACACCTGACAACGGAAATTTTTGTTCCACCGCCAGAAGAGGTGGGGTTGGGACACCTGGAGGCAGCTTTGAATAAGGCGGTCGACGCAATAACGGTCGAGACTAAGCTACGTGACGCGGTACGCGCCGGTGCGCTCGAACGCGCCCCCGGCGACGTGCTTGCCGATAATGCACTCGCGCTTGGCATCATCAGCCAGGAGGAACGCGATCGTCTGCGTGAAGCCGACGAGGCCCGCGACGAGGTAATTCAGGTGGATGCGTTCGATCCCGAGACCTATGTGTCTCTGCGAGGCTAGCGCCAGTGGTTATGCCTTCGCGCTCGCTATCTAGGCTTGCGGTACTTAATTTATTGTATGAACTTTAAAGCTCAACCATTTGATCCTAAAGAGAAAAGTTGACCAAAAACGTTATCGGGAGGCCGCCGAATCTTCTCTTCGATTCCCCCTCCCCTTGTGGGAGGGGGCCAGGGGGAGGGTAATCCCCTCTCCCCTCGTGGGAG
>JBHIDJ010000139.1:0-7599 GCA_046760105.1 Acidiferrobacterales bacterium
TTGTACATAGGTCGTGAAACTGCACCTAAAGGCAATCACCATCGGGGTTGTCGCATATGTCGGCATCTTGTCGGTGCACTTCATTCTTACGGCCCTGTTACCCGAATATGTCAACTGGCGGACTTTCTTTGGGCTTAACGTCGTACTCATACTTACTGGCATAGTGTCGGGATACAGTACGGGTAGGTTAGCGGCCGGAAGCGGTCTAATGAACGCCGCAATGGTAGCGATAATAGGAGCTCTATTTCTTCCGCTATTCGAACTACGCTTCGGGGCCTCTTCCTATGACGGCATTGTCGGTTATCTTCATGCGGCCGCATATGGACTATTGAAACCCGGTATTCTGTGTTGCATTGCGGGCAGCGTGGGCGATTTCCATGCCCGAAAGGCATAAACTCGAATCAAGGATCGCGGACGACAGCGAATAACGTTAGGCATCAACAGTAACATTAGGTGCCGTAGCGATTTCTCGATGGCCCAAAACGTTGAACTAAAGCTTGCCAAGCTGAACGATGCCACGCGCATCGCACTCATGTCGCGCGAGTTTATCGAGCGGGGCCTACCCTGGTCGTGGAACACCACTCGGATCGCAAAACACATTCGATGTCCCGATAGCGTGGTCGTGGCTGCCTTGGCGGGAAGACGCCTGATTGGTTTTGCGATCATGCATTTCTTCGATGAGAGTGCTCACTTGAATCTTCTGGCGGTTGACCCCCGTTACCGGCACTTGGGCGTTGGGCGTGGTCTTATGGAGTGGCTCGAGAAGTCCGCTCGTGTTGCCGGCACGTTTGTGGTTAGCCTGGAAGTGCGTGCGAGCAATCCAGGCGCACGCACGTTCTACCGTCGGCTAGGCTACACCGAAATCGTGTACATACCTCGTTATTATTGTGGCCGCGAACCCGCGATACGCATGAGTCGTGATTTGCGTTGTCGCTATCCGGTATTGGATGCTAAATAAGATTGCGGCCGGATAAATGAGCCGAGCGCATCAACTCAAGCTTGCAATAAACCGTATCATTGCTTCGTGTGTTGCCGCTGGCTGATCGCGGTGTGGCGTGTGGCCGCAGTCAGGCAGCATCAGCTGGTCTATCGGTCCTGAGACCTGTGACGCTATTGCCTCTACCTGTTTAATACTCCCGTATTCGTCATTTTCACCCTGGATGATCATCACCGGACAAGTGATTCGCGGAAGACAGTCCTCGATGTTCCAGCTGCGAAAGCCTGGGCTCAACCATGTGTCGTGCCAGCTTCGAAAGACCGCATCCGTCTGGTCACCATGGTAGCGGGCGAGCTTTTCGGCAAGATCGGTCGTTCGATAGATCTCGCCCGCACGCCTGATGCCTTCCACCGTAATATCTTCGACAAACACATGCGGCGCCTCGAGGATGATGCCCAACAACTCAGGCGCGTGGTTACTGGCATGGATCAGTGCGATGGAGGCCCCATCACTATCACCGATGAGGATGGCCTGCTCAATGTTCGCCGCGTGCAGCACTTCGGGAAGCACGACGAGCGCCTCCTCATGTACGTATCGCGGCGTCCGTGGTTGGCCCAGGGGTGCAGAGCGGCCGTAACCTTGACGACTGTAAACGAAAGCTTCGTAGCCCACGCTGGCAGCGACCTGAGCCGGGAAATCCTTCCACATGGCAACGCACCCGAGCGCCTCGTGCAGAAAGACTAGGGTGGGGGCGTGATCGGGGCGCGCACCGACGCACTCATATTCCAAACGATGGCCGCCGGCAATAAGATAGGGCAAGACGCGTGCTCCACAGTTTAAGGTTTCAGTGGCGCGGAATACTCAGTGTGTGGCGAGGCACTTTACGCGACCGTTTTGCAGCGAAGGCACAAGCGAATACTCGCCTATGCGAGCGGCAAAACGCACCTCGTCCGCATGGCCTCGTTGCTCCATGATTTGACCGATACGCGAACTACGCAGACAGGCCTCCGCGTCACATTGCTTGTACACCGCGCGCGCCGCTAGCGCTGCGTCGGTCGGTGTCCACTGTCCCTGGGAGCTTCCCAGCAGCCGATCCACCAGCAAACCGGCGGCAAAGAAATCTTCCACGTTGAACCTGCCCGATGAGCCCGCGCAAAGGATCAACACCGTTTCGTTGGGGTGTGTTACGAGTATGTGATTCATGACGGCTTCCCCATTTAGCAGCGCCGCCGCATAAACATGGGGCGCGTCCTCGGCGCGACGCAGGGCAACGGTCCCGTTCGTGGTGGAATAGATGAGCTGCTTGTCGGCAAGGTCGTGTTGCGCCAGCGCGAGTGGGGCGTACGGTGCGAATCCCGGGATGCGCTCAAGCTTCTTTTCACCTGCCAACACGAACGTTCCGTTCGTATGGCGCGCTGACTCCTCTCGAGCAGCGGCTTCGTCTGGTACCGGAATCACTTCGCTCGCCCCGTGCTGGAGTGCGGTGACGATGGTAGACGTGGCAAAAAGCACATCGAGCACGACCACGACTTTGTCTGCTAACCGACTTGGGTCGAGTTCTTCCTTCCGGGTAAGCACGTGTAGCTTTTGCATCGCGATCGCTTCCCTAATGTCACCAGTCTCGAGAAGGGCAGGGCAATTTGTCTTCAGACGGTCAGTCGGGAAGCAACCTTGCCTGTTCGCGTAGCACCGTCTTCTGGATCTTACCGGTGGAGGTCTTTGGCAGGTCGCAGAAAACTACTTTCTTCGGTGCCTTGAAATGGGCCATGTTATTGCGGCAAAAGTTGATGATATCGGTGTCGCTCACGTTGTCCGCACCAGGCTTTATCGTCACGAATGCGCACGGCATCTCGCCCCATTGTTCATCAGGGCGCGCCACCACGGCCGCTTCCATCACGGCCGGGTGTTTGTACAGTACCTCCTCCACTTCGAGGCTCGAGATGTTCTCACCACCGGAGATGATAATGTCCTTGGAGCGGTCCTTGATCTCGATGTAACCATCCGGATGAAGGACACCTAAATCTCCCGTACGGAACCAGCCATCGGCAAGAGCTTCCTGGGTGGCCTGCGGGTTCTTGAGATAGCCTTTCATGACGGTATTGCCCCGGAGCCACAGCTCACCGATGGTCTCGCCATTAGCCGGGACGTCGGCTTGCGTCTCACGGTCAACAACGCGGGTATTCTCTAAGGTCGTATAGCGCACACCCTGGCGTGCCGCCTTCGCCACCTGCTGGTCTTTCTCCAGGGCGTTCCAGTCGTCCTGCCAGGCACAGACCGTAGCCGGGCCATAGCTTTCGGTCAGTCCATAGAGATGGATGACATGAAATCCCATGGCTTCCATCTTGGTGATCACGGTGCTCGGCGGCGCCGCCCCACCGGTAGCGACCTCAACCGTCTGCGGAAACGTTCGCTTTATTTCGTCCGGCGCATTGATCAATGCGTTGAGTACGATCGGTGCACCGCACATGTGAGTGACTTTGTTTATCGCAATGGATTCGAACACGAGCGCCGGGTCGACCTTGCGGAGACAGACGTGAGTACCGCCTACAGCCGTCACCGCCCAGGTATACGTCCAGCCGTTGCAATGGAACATAGGCAATGTCCACAGATAAACCGAATTGTCCTGTAGCTTAATCGCAAGACTGTTGCCAAGGGCGTTCAAGTACGCCCCGCGGTGGTGGTAAACGACACCCTTGGGATTCCCGGTGGTACCCGAGGTGTAGTTCAAAGCGATGGCCTGCCACTCGTCGGCCGGTGGTTGCCAGGCATACGCCGGATCGCCTTCCTCGAGGAATGCTTCGTAGTTTTTCTCTCCGATGACGGCGCCACCGTCACCGAGCGGATCGTCGATATCGATCACGACCAGCGGATCTTTCAATCGCGGTAGTGCCTTGCCGACAACATCCGCGAACTGCCGATCGGCGATCAACAGCTTCGCCTCACCATGTTCGAGAATAAAGGCAACTGTGCCGGCGTCCAGGCGAATGTTGAGCGCGTTCAGCACCGCGCCGCACATGGGGACGCCGTAATGCGCTTCTAGCAGTGCGGGCACGTTGGGCGCCATCACCGCTACCGTGTCGCCAGGACCTATTCCCCGCCCCGCCAGTGCAGAGGCTAAGCGGCGGCAACGCGCATACAAGGTTCCGTAATCGAAGCGTGTTTCACCGTGGATGACGGCCGTTTTGCCGGGATAAACCGCAGCTGAGCGGGCGAGGAAGGAGAGCGGTGTAAGTGCCGTGAAGTTTGCGGGTGTTCTGTCTAAGTGTTGGTCATATTTGCCTGCCGTCATTCGCTATTCCTCCACCAAAAGCGGACGTTATTGATATTCACCCGCGGGTTCAGCTTAGACCAGCGCCCTTCAGGTATTTTGGATTACTAATGCGCAAGCGCGTACACACATGTTGCAGCAGCAAAGCCCGCAGACGCTCACCGGGTTTCCCGTCAAATCTTCCCGCGCGAATGTCGTGCGCCAAGCGTGCGTTAAGGCTGGCGAGTTGTGTAGCAATCTGCGCACCTTCTTTTTCGATGTCTCCGTAAAGCTGCGCGAACATCGCGAGCTCTTGCGATAAGTCTGTATCACCAGCCTCGTTTTCGCGGGCGGCAATACCCATAGCGTTCGCCACCATGAGCGCGGGATAGT
The DNA here is from genome assembly GCA_046760105.1 of Acidiferrobacterales bacterium. Taxonomy (GTDB): domain Bacteria; phylum Pseudomonadota; class Gammaproteobacteria; order Acidiferrobacterales; family SPGG2; genus JBHIDJ01. The sequence continues at coordinate 4,578 of JBHIDJ010000139.1, forward strand.
TTTGTTCGCTCGGTAGATGCGGGAGCAACTCTTTTAGCAGCGTCTCGCGCGCAACTTGAAGCAACTCTGATCCTGCTGGACGGTTACGCATACACGGTCTCGCATCTCTCGATACGGTCGATCTGCATCAGCATATCGAGCTCCATCTCCGGTACCATGCGGCCGGTAAGGGCAAGCTCAAGCGATCCCTGCTCGCCCGAGAGGTGACGTTCGGCTTGCTGCAGGGCGATGATCGCCCAGCGTACTGCCGCCATCACTTCCCAATAGGAAACGGCGGCCGCGTCCACTGATTGACCAGACTCCTTCTCATAGCCTCGGTAGAGCGCCGCACGACTGCCGATACCCCCTGCTTCCCTTTCCCACGCACCGAAGCGCCAACAACGTGCACAGAACCAACCGAGGTCCTCGAGTGGGTCGCTCCAAGACGCGAATTCCCAATCGAGGATGCCCGTAAGCTCAATGCCATCAACCATGAAGTTGCCCGTGCGGTAATCACAATGGCATAACGCAAGCGCGCCGGATGGCGGGGCGTGTTGTTCGAGCCACCGCAGGGCACATTCGAGAACAGGCTGCGGGTCCGGCAGCGCGTCTAGATATCCTCGATATTGGGCGACGCGCGCGAGCGCCGGGGTCTGGTTTGGAATGGGCAGGAAGGCAAGTGCCTCAACCGGCGGTCTAATCGTGTGCAGCCGCGCCAACTCCTCGCCGAGGTGTTCAACGAGAACGTCGCGGGCTTCGTCTGACAGCGAGCCACGTACGAGGTCGCGGGCCGAGGCGGAGCCCGCAGCGCGTCGCATGATGTAGAAATCCTTACCGATAACGGCAGTGTCTTGGCACAACCACAGCGGTTCTGGAACCTTCAGTCCGGCGGCAAACGCCACCTGCAGCACCGCGAACTCTTGCGTACGCGACCGGCTTGTCGAAACGCGCGAGGGTGAGTCGGTGCGCAACACCAAAGCCTGACGCCCTGATAGGTTCCCACCCGTGATCTCGACGTCTAACGTGTAGTTTTCCTGGATTGCCCCGCCAGCTAAACGCTTTAGGCCCGTAATGCTGACCGAGTCCGCGCCGGCGGTGTGCGCGATGAACTGCGCGAGGGGTTCCCGCATGTCGGCGTCGTTCATCGCCACGACCAGAATTCGGTTCCGAGTTGTAGAAGGTTGCGTGACAGAACCATCTTGTGCACCTCAGAGGCGCCATCGACCAGGCGCGCCTGGCGGGCATAGCGATACATCCATTCCAGTACCGTGTCCTTCGAATAGCCCTTGGCGCCGCAGAGTTGGATCGCCGTGTCGACAGCTTTATGCAAGGTATCGGCGACAGCCACTTTAGCCATGGAGACTTCCTTACGCGCGAAGTCACCCTGATCCAACTTCCAGGCGGCGTGCATGGTGAGCAACCGCCCGACATGAACCTCCAGTGCGGCCTCACCCAACATCCATTGCACCCCTTCGTGTTCGGCGAGCTTGGCGCCGAATGCCTCGCGTTCGCGCACATAGCCGGTCGCGATCTCCAAAGCGCGTTTGGCCATTCCCAACCAGCGCATGCAGTGGGTGAGACGTGCCGTGCCGAGACGAATCTGCGTCACCTTAAGACCGTCACCGACTTCCATGAGCCTGTTCTCGTCGGGTATCTCGAGCCCATCGAACTTGAGCTCGCAATGTCCGCCGTGCTCTTCCGGACCCATAATAGGAATGCGCCGAACGATCTGCCAGCCAGGATCGTCCCGGTGAAACAGGAATGCAGTAAGACCCTTGCGGGGATCATCAGAGGTGCGGGCGATGAGTATGAAATGCTGGGCCGCAGCGCCCCCGGTGATGAACCACTTGTGGCCGCTGATGATCCATTTGTTGCCCTTGCGGGCAGCGGTCGTGCGCATCATCCCAGCGGGGTCGGAGCCAGCACCGGGGTGGGGCTCGGTCATCACGATGGTGGATCGCACCGCACCGTCGATGATGGGCTGCAACCAACGTTCCTTCTGTGCCTCGGTGGCCACTTTGTTCAGCAGAATCATGTTGCCATCGTCGGGCGCTGCACAATTAAACACCGCGGGCCCGAAGATCGAGCGATTCATTTCTTCGTAACAGGCCGCCATGCCAACGACGCTGAGGCCTTGTCCACCACGCTCCCTAGGCATCTGAAAGCACCACAAACCCTCGGACTTGGCCTGCGCGCGCAAGGTCTGCAGATGATGCTCTTTAATGTTTTGACCTTCGTCATAGGTATCCGGCTTAGCTTCAAGCGGGATGATATGCTCGTCGACGAAGGCGCGAATACGCCGCTGGTAATCTTCAATTTCGGGGCTCAGCGTGAAGTCCATGGGAATCTGCTCTCATAGGGTTGATTGCAGGTGGCCGCCATCGACAACGATCGCACTACCCGTCATATAGCGCGAGGCATCGGAGGCCAATAGCAACAATGCGCCGTCGAGATCCTCGGGCTTGCCGAGTCGGCGTTGCGGGATGCGCTTGATCATGGCCTGCCCCGGTGGGCTGGCAAAGAAATCACGGTTGAGATCCGTCTCGATGTAACCCGGTGCGATGGCGTTGACACGAATATCATGGCGCGCCCATTCAAGCGCCAGCGCCCGCGTCAGGTGCATCAGTCCCGCCTTGGATGCGGCATATGGTGCCAGGTGACCGGCGACACGGAACGCGGCGATCGATGCGATATTGATTATGCTGCCACCGATGCCCGCGTCCACAAGGCGCCGCGCCGCTTCTTGCGCGACCAGCCACGCTCCCTTCAGGTTGGTGTCAATAACCCTGTTCCAATCGCGTTCCTTAAGCTCGAGCGCGCTCTCGGTGCTCACCACACCGGCGCTGTTTACGATCACGCTGATCGGCCCGAACTCGTCTGCCGCGGCGGAGAAGGCTGCGCTGACACTCTCTAGCTCGGTCACATCCATGGCGACCGGTAGTGCCTGTCCTCCTTCCGCCTCGATCTGGGTGGCAAGCGCCTTCAAGTTGTCGAGCCGGCGGGCCGCCAGCACGACCTTGGCCCCGGCGTGTGCGAGTGTCAA
>JBHIDJ010000140.1:0-7567 GCA_046760105.1 Acidiferrobacterales bacterium
CCGAATAAGGGTTATGACCTTGGTAGTCTAATGCGAAAATTATTGCAGGGAAATGCAACACCCTGTTGGCGACCGATTTGACTGCAGTACCCGATGCGCCTGATACCCCGCTGGCGTTCGAAGTAGAGCTGTTTCGGGGTCATTCCTAAACTGATTCGACCCATTAATCACCGGGCCGATCGCGCGCCGGCTGATACAGGCTCATATCGAACTGGTCAATTTCGATTTTGTCGGGCAGTATCGCAAATATCTAACCGGGTGATAACAAGCGGCGCCTTGTACCGGCCCGTCTATGGAGGAGATATCCATGAGCGATGACACCCTGCAACCGCTCGATTCAGCTGCTATTCCCCGTTTCGCAGAAGCCGCTACCTTTATGCGTGCGCAGCTCCGGGAGGACCCAGCCGGGCTCGATATCGCAATGGCCGGCGTGCCCTTCGACTGGGGATCGACAAACCGTGCCGGCGCTCGACACGGTCCCGCCCAGATGCGAGAGATGTCGCGCCTTATACGCCAGGTCCACTTCGTGACCAAACTCGCTCCATTTCAGGTGTGCCGGATCGCAGACGTCGGTGATGCTCCGGTCAATCCGCTCGATCTGATGGGTACCCTGGAAACTGTGCAGGCGTTTTTCGAACGCATACACGCAGCGGGTGCGTTACCGCTTTCGGCCGGTGGCGATCACACCATCGCCCTGCCCATCCTGCGGGCGATCGTGAAAGACGGGCCAGTCGGCATGCTCCAGTTCGATTCGCACTCGGACACGCACGACGTTCTGCTTGGTCACAAGTACAACCACGGCACTTGTTTCCGGCGCGCGATCGAGGAAGGCATCGTCGATCCGAAACGACTGGTGCAGATCGGCATCCGCGGCACTCTTTACAGCGTGGACGAACACGACTGGGCACGCTCGCAAGGCGTGACGATGATCACCATCGAAGATTTCTTCGAGATCGGGGTGGCGGAGGTGATCGAAAAGACACGCAGTGTACTCGGCGACGGACCGGTGTACATTACGTTCGATATCGACGGGCTGGATCCGATCTACGCCCCCGGCACCGGCGCCCCGGAGCCGGGTGGGCTCAGCATTCGCGACGCGCAGGTTATCCTGCGCGGCATGCAAGGACTTAACCTCATCGGGGCAGACGTGAACGAGTGCTCTCCGCCACTGGATCCGACCGGCAACACCGCACTAGTGGCGTGCAACCTGATGTTTGAAGAGTTGTGTCTGCTGGCAGACGCCGTGCGCCGACGCAAGGGCCAGTGATTAGCGCGAAGTGTGGCAAGCAAATCGTAATAGAGGAATCTCTCAGTGACAGATGACTTGAGAATAAACGGTGAACGGCTGTGGCGGAGCCTGACGGAGATGGCGAAGATCGGGGCGACCCCCAAGGGTGGCGTATGCCGCCTTGCTCTCAGTGACGTCGACAAAACTGGGCGCGATCTCTTCAAGTCATGGTGCGAAGCGGCTGGCTGTACGATCATCGTCGACCAGATGGGCAACATGTTTGTACGCCGGCCAGGACGGGAAGCCAGCCGGCCGCCCATCGGCATGGGGAGCCATCTCGACAGCCAGCCAACCGGCGGCAAGTTCGATGGCGTCTATGGAGTGCTAGCGGCACTCGAGGTGGTACGCACCCTCAACGACCACGCCGTTGAGACCCAGGCCCCAATTGAAGTGGTGGTTTGGACCAATGAAGAAGGAGCACGGTTTGCGCCGGCCATGGTTGGTTCCGGGGTGTTCGCGGGTGTATTCGAGCTCGACTATGCGTGGGGGCAAAAAGACCGCGATGGCATTAGTATTAGCGAGGCGCTCGATCGCATCGGATATAAGGGCGATGCGCTGCCCGGCGATCACCAATTCGGCGCCTTTTTCGAGGTACACATCGAACAGGGACCGATTCTGGAAACAGAAGGCAAAACAATCGGCATTGTAAAGGGAGTGCAAGGCATGCGCTGGTACGACGTGGCACTAATTGGCGAGGAAGCCCATGCCGGCCCGACGCCCATGGAGCGCCGCCGCGATTCGCTAGCGGGCGCAACACAACTGCTTCCGAAGATCTATCAGCTCGCGCTAGACCGGCAACCCTTCGGACGCGCCACCATTGCCCAGTTCCGCACCTATCCCCCTGGCTCGCGTAACACCGTACCCAGCCGCGCCGAATTCAGCGTCGACCTGCGGCATCCGGATGCGGACCAACTCGCCGAAATGGACGCAGGTTTGCGAGCAATCACTGCCCAAGTTGCCACAGACCGCGGCCTCGAGCATTCGATCACGCACGTCTGGGAGGCGGCACCGGTCAGCTTCAATCCTGCTTGCGTCGATGCCGTGCGCAATGGTGCAGAGATAATGGGCTACCCGGCCATGGAGATCGTAAGCGGCGCCGGCCATGATTCGGTCTATATCTCGGGGGTCGCACCGACGGGCATGATTTTCGTGCCGTGCGAACGTGGCATCAGTCACAACGAAACGGAAAGCGCCACGCCCGAAGATATCGCCGCCGGTGCCAATGTACTGCTGCAAGCGGTGCTCCAGCATGCGCAGCGGACATCTTGATCTTTCCCGTGCACGTCGCTTAACGGCCTAGCATCTAAGTGCGAGCTTCATGAACACACTTTCCGACCACGTTCGTGGCGTGCTGCTAGCCACGACCGGCATTCTGATATTGAGTCCGGATGCTCTGATTCTCCGGCTGGTAGAGGCTGATCTGTGGACCTTGGTATTCTGGCGCGGTCTGCTTACGGCCCTAGCACTAGCCATCTTCTTTGTTGTGAGCTACCCCCGCAAAGTATTAACGTATATTCGTGCCGTTGGCGGTGCCGGTCTACTCGCCAGTGTGTTTTTTTCCATCACTTCGATCCTGTTCGTAACGGCGATTACGCTTACGACCGTCAGCAATACCCTTGTTATCATCAGCGCCGCGTCTTTATTCGCGGCAATTCTAAGTCTCGTATTCCTGCGCGAGCGCATACCTCGCCGTACTTGGATCGCCGCTATCACCGCATTCGCCGGAATTACAGTAATTTTCTCGGGCAGCCTGGGCGGTGGTGCGTTATTGGGTGACATCTGTGCCCTAGGAACTGCCTTGTTTATCGGCGCCCATCTGACTGTGATTCGTTACGCTCGCGCCATCAATATGGTTCCCACCCTGGCGCTAAGCGGGATCATAACTGCAGTCATCGTATTGCCGCTCGCAGCGCCGCTTTCGATAGGCACGCACGACTTCGTCTTGCTGTCGCTCCTCGGCCTCGTCATCCTACCCATAGCCACCGGTATGATTATTCTCGCTCCACGGTTTCTGCCGGCAGCAGAAGTGAGCTTAATCATGCTGCTAGAAACTGTCTTTGGCCCGCTCTGGGTTTGGCTCGTGCTCAACGAAAGGCCTAGCGTTGAAACTTTCCTCGGTGGTGCTGTGGTACTGGGAACACTCGCGATCCATGCCGTATTGGGTTTAAGGCAGACGACTGTGATTAACGGTTGCTCACCTGCCATCCAAATAAGTGGAGGGAGAGATGCAAAGACTTCAGACGCTAGACATTAGAAACGGCGAAAAGAAGAGCCCCACGTTTTCTGCTGAAGAAATGTCACGCAGGCTAGCGAAGCTCAGAAAACACATGGCCGAGTCTGATATCGAGGCCGTGCTCTTCACATCAATTCATAACATCAACTATTTCAATGACTTTGTCTATTGCTCATTCGGCAGACCCTATGGACTGGTAGTTACGCAGGACACATCGACCCCCATTACAGCCAATGTCGATGGTGGCGAACCTTGGCGACGTGGTTTTGCGGACAATATCAGCTACACCGACTGGCAACAGGACAACTACTTCCGGGCCGTGAAGTCATTGATACCCAGGGGAAGAAAGGTTGGCATCGAGTTCGACCATATCACGCTCGAGAACTACCAGAAGTTAGGGCACGCCTTGGCAAGCGCGGAGTTGGTGGACGTTGGCAAAGCGACGATGGCGATGCGCATGATCAAGTCGGCGGAAGAGATCGAACTTATTCGCAATGGCGCCCGCATCGCTGACATCGGTGGCGCCGCATGTGTGGAAGCGATTGGTGATGGTGTTTCCGAACATGAGGTTGCGATGCACTCGACACAGGCGATGATTTGCGAGATCGTCAAGACTTATCCGGATAGCGTGCTCATGGATACATGGACTTGGTTCCAGTCCGGGATAAACACAGATGGTGCCCATAATCCGGTAACATCGCGGAAAATTCAAAAAGGGGACATCTTAAGCTTGAATTGTTTTCCAATGATTGCTGGTTATTATACGGCGCTTGAGCGTACGCTGTTTTTTGACTCGGCCACAGATAGAGAGATAGAGCTTTGGGAGCTAAACTGTGAAGTTCACCGCAGAGGGTTGAAGTTGATCCGGCCGGGAATACGGTGCTGTGATATTGCAACGGAATTAAACGAGATCTATCTCGAACGGGATTTACTGAAGTATCGCACTTTTGGCTATGGACATTCGTTCGGCACGCTCTGCCACTACTATGGCAGAGAAGCGGGGCTAGAGTTGCGCGAGGATATCGACACGGTGCTGGAACCTGGCATGGTGGTTTCGATGGAACCCATGATCATGCTTCCGGAGGGAGAAGATGGCGCAGGCGGGTATCGCGAGCACGATATTCTAGTTATCAACGAAAACAGCGCCGAAGACATAACCAAATTCCCCTTCGGTCCAGAGCACAACATCATTAAGAAATAAAACCTAGTAGGCGTTCTACTATCGAGATCGCCGGCGTCAGTGACAGCTGGCTTGGGTCGGCACTACGCCGCATCTGAACGTTCACGGTATCTACATGGCTAGCGACTTCATTCTTATAGAAGGGGCCCGACAGAACAACCTGAAAGACCTCAACCTGCGCTTGCCGCTCAACGAACTCATCGTGATAACGGGTGTCAGCGGGTCGGGGAAATCGTCACTCGCGTTCGACACCATCTACTCCGAAGGGCAGCGGCGTTACGTAGAGACCTTCTCGCCTTACGCGCGGCAGTTCCTGGACCGGATGGATAAGCCGCAGGCCGACCGTATCGAAGGGATCCCGCCTGCAATCGCTATTGATCAGACCAATCCGGTTCGGACCTCGCGCTCTACCGTGGGCACCATGACAGAGCTCAATGATCACATCAAGCTCCTGTTCGCCCGCACGGCACAACTCTACTGCCAAGGGTGCGGACGGCGTGTGTGGCGTGATTCGCCGGAGAGTATTTATCAACAGCTACTCACGACACGTACGAAGGCGCATGAACCCACGACACTGATCACGTTCCCGGTAAACATCCCGAAGAACTTCTCTGAAGCGGAAGTAAAAGATCTACTCGCAAGACAAGGCTACACGAAAATTCATACTAAGCGCGGTGCGATGCTCGAAGTAATCCAGGATCGTGTACGGCTAGCATTGGAAAACAAAACACGCATCGTGGAAGGTCTTGAAGCGGCGCTTAAGGTCGGGCGCGGTTACGTCAACGTCTATCCACTCGATGAACAACGTAAGGTGCAGACACCGTTGCGATTTTCGTCCGACCTTCATTGTCCTGATTGCGACATTCATTATCGTGACCCGGTACCGAACCTGTTTTCCTTCAACTCACCCATCGGTGCGTGTGACAGCTGTCGTGGTTTCGGCCGCACCATAGGCATTGATTATGAACTTGTGGTGCCTGATGAAACCAAAACACTGGCCGCCGGCGTGATCAGGCCGTGGCAAACGCAAAGTTATCGCGAGTGTCAGGACGATCTGATGCGCTTTGCACGTCGACACCGCATCCGCACCCACCTGCCGTGGCAAAAGCTCACCGAGAAAGAGAAACAGTGGGTCATACAGGGCGAGGGGGATTGGGAGGATGGCGTTTGGTATGGTGTAAAGCGGTTCTTCGATTGGCTGGAGACCAAGAGTTACAAGATGCACATCCGGGTTCTGCTGTCGAAGTACCGCGCCTACACGTTGTGTCCGGACTGCCACGGGGCCCGCCTCAAACCCGACGCTTTGCTGTGGCGACTGGGGGCCCAAGGTGATGCCGACCGTATATCGTCATCTGACAAACGCTTCAAGCCCGTTTCGATCGACTTATTCGATGCGGACTACGAGACCCTACCCGGGCTCACCATTCACGACGTGATGCTGCTACCCATCGAACGCTGTCATGCGTTCTTCGATCAAGTACACCTGCCCGCGCCGCTGAATGAGGCGACCGAATTACTGCTGAGCGAGATTCGTTCACGACTGCGTTACTTGGTCGAGGTCGGCCTTGGTTACCTCACGCTTGATCGGCAATCACGAACGTTAAGCGGCGGTGAAGTACAGCGAATCAACCTGACAACGGCGCTCGGCACGTCCCTTGTTAACGCGTTGTTCGTACTGGATGAGCCCAGCATCGGTCTGCATGCGCGCGACATGCAGCGTGTTATCGGCGTTCTGCATCGATTGCGTGACGCCGGCAACTCGCTAATCGTTGTCGAGCATGATCCGCAAATCATGCTCGCCGCCAATCGCATCCTAGACCTGGGCCCCGGGCCGGGCGAACGCGGAGGAAAGGCGGTGTTCTTCGGCAAGCCGAAAGATCTGCTGCGTTCGAAGCGATCGCTGACGGCGAAGTATCTCTCCGGGGAGAAGACCGTTGTGAGCGATGGCGGTGGCGCGGGCTTTTCAGCGGATGCATCTACCCGTCAAGTCGAGATCCTCGGCGCCGCCGAGAACAATCTCAAGCAAGTCGACGTCAAGATTCCGCTCAACCGACTCGTGTGCGTTACCGGCGTGAGCGGGTCGGGGAAGTCCACTCTTGTGCAGGACGTCTGCTACAAGGCGCTGCGCAAGCTTAAAGCAAAGCCGGTCGAAACGCCTGGCCATCATCGCGCCATCCGCGGACACGAACACATCCAGGACGTGGTCCTGGTCGATCAGTCGCCAATCGGCAAGACGACCCGCTCAAACCCTGCTAGTTACGTGGGCGGGCTCGATGTGATCCGAAAGCTATTCGCCGCCGAGCCTCTTGCGCGCGAACGCGCGTATACCGCCGGCACTTTCAGTTTCAACTCCGGTCACGGCCGCTGTCCGACATGCGGCGGCAACGGATTCGAACGCGTGGAGATGCAGTTTTTGAGTGACGTATATATTCGCTGCCCGGACTGCAACGGCCGGCGCTACCGACCGGAGGTGTTGGACGTGAAGCTGGTCCCACCAAGCGCGCGCCCCAGGAACAAGACCAACGGCAAAAGAAAACAAGCGCGTTCGCAGGGCATGATCAAGGCGAAATCCATCGCAGATGTCTTGGACATGACCGTCTCAGAGGCGCTCCAGTTTTTCGCGCGCTACCCTGAGGTGCGGCGAGTGCTCACGCCGCTAGAGGCAGTCGGGCTCAACTACATGAAACTCGGTCAACCCGTTCCGACACTGAGCGGCGGTGAGGCACAACGGCTCAAGTTGGCCGGACATCTCGCCAAGGCACGTAGCCACAAACGCGAGCACGCGAATACACTGTTTCTGTTCGATGAGCCGACCACGGGACTGCACTTCGATGATATAGCCAAGCTGTTGCAGGCGTTCCGGCAG
>JBHIDJ010000141.1:0-7441 GCA_046760105.1 Acidiferrobacterales bacterium
TTAATACCCTTGGTACCCGCGGCGGTATGCGTACAAACAATTCGTAGCCTATAGTGCCTGCCCGCTGCGCGACCTCGTCTACCGGTAACCCCCTCCCCCAAAGCACCACCGGATCGCCTACCTTGGCGTTCGGCTGCGTGCGTAAATCGACCGTTATCATGTCCATCGAAACCCGTCCAATGAGCGGTACGCGTTGCTCGTTTACAAGCACTGGGGTGTGTGCGGGTGCGTGCCGCGGATAACCGTCACCGTAGCCGATCGCAACAACGCCTACGGGCATGCCTTCTGGACATAGCCACTCGCCGCCGTAGCCAACACGCTCACCTTTGCGTTGATAATTAACAGCAATGAGCTCACTTGTGAGCGTCATAACAGGTTCCAGTCCTAGCTCTGCGGCACTGCGGTCCCGCAGCGGCGACGCGCCGTATAACATAATCCCCGGCCTTACCCAATCGAGATGGCTGTCGGGCCAGGCGAGTACACCCGCCGAGTTAGCCAGACTGCATTCAAGGCCCTGCCCTGCCACCAGCGATTTAAAGCGGCTGATCTGTGTTGTGGTGGTGGGATCTGATAGGTCGTCAGCATTCGCCAAATGCGACATCAGCCGAACATGGTCCACAACGTCGCAGTTCTTGAGTCGTGCTAACACCTGCGCGACCTTTTCGGAAGCAAAGCCGATACGGTGCATACCGGTGTCCACCTTCAGCCATACATCGATTGCCGTCGTACTCCCAGTTTGCTCAAGCTGGATCAACTGATTTTCGTGGTGTATCACCGCAGAGAAACGGTGGTGGTTTAACAGCGAGAGTTCGTTGGCGTCGAAGAAGCCTTCCAGCAGACAGATGGGATGTGCAACACCGGCGTGGCGCAGCACTAAGCCTTCGTCAAAGCTGGCAACCGCGAAGGCATGTGACTCCACGAGGACACTCGCCACGCGCTCCAAGCCGTGCCCGTAGCCATTTGCCTTGACCACGGCCATAATCTTCGATTGGGGTGCGAACTGGCGGACTTTATCCAGGTTGTGGCGCAAGACCTGTGCGTCGATCAACGCACGCGCCGGCCTGGTCATCCAAAGGCCTCATCGAAATCGGCGCTTGTATAGTTTTCAAACTTGGTGTACTGGCCAAGAAAGGTCAGGCGGACCGTATCAGTGGGTCCGTTGCGCTGCTTCCCAATGATGACCTCTGCCGTACCCTTGTCGACACTATCCTCGTTATAAACTTCGTCTCGATAGATAAAGAGAATCACGTCCGCGTCTTGCTCGATGCTACCGGACTCCCTCAGATCCGACATCATCGGGCGCTTGTTCGGCCGCTGCTCCAGGCTTCGGTTAAGTTGTGACATGGCGATCAAAGGAACGCGTAATTCCTTGGCTAAATTTTTCAGCGCACGAGTTATGTTGGAAACTTCCGTCGCCCGGTTTTCGCTACTCTCATAAGACTGCATCATCTGTAAATAATCAACGAGCACGAGTCCCAGCCCGTGTTCGCGCTTTAGCCGGCGCGTACGCGCCCGCAACTCCATTGGCGTCAACCCCGGCGTGTCATCGATGAAGATTGGTGCCTGCGCCAGTAGACTCATGGTAGACGTCACCCGCGGCCAATCCTCATCGTCAAGCTTACCGGTGCGGACCTTGTGCGTGTTGATCCGGCTCATCGACGCTAACATGCGCATAGCGAGCTGTTCACCCGCCATTTCCATGCTAAATATGGCAACGGGTAAACTCTCCTTAACCGCCACATACTCTGCAATGTTCATTGCAAGCGAGGTCTTTCCCATCGAAGGCCGCCCGGCAACGATAATCAGGTCCGAGGGCTGCAAGCCAGATGTTTTTTCGTCCAGGTCGTTAAATCCGGTGGGAACACCCGAAATCGTTGCTTCAGAGTGGTAAAGCTTGTCGATTCGATCCACTGCCGCAGTGAGCAACCTTGTGAGCGGCTGGAATCCCTCCTGCATGCTGGCGCTCCTTTCGCTGATGGCGAGGATACTGCTTTCCGCGTAATCCAACAGCTCCACCGTGTTGCGCCCTTCCGGTTCATAAACGCTACGATTGATGTCGTTTGACACATGAAGGAGCTGTCGCATTATCGAACGCTCCCGCACAATGTCAGCATAGGCCGCTACGTTGGCCGTGCTAGGCGTATTCTTGGCGAGCTCCCCCAGGTATGCGAGCCCGCCCGCGCGTTCGAGTTCTCCGCTCGCTTGCAGCTGTTCAGACACGGTAACCACGTCCGCTGGCTTGCTCTCCTCACAAAGTCCACCGATAGCATGGAAGATCAAGCGATGTTCCTTACGATAAAAATCCTCCGTCGTTAGTCTATCGGCAATTTGATCAAGACATCGGTTGTCGAGCAGTAGTCCACCAATGACCGACTGCTCTGCCTCAATGGACTGTGGCGGCACTTTCAGGCTTTCGGCTGTGACTTGAGGCCCCGTGGGGAAATAGGCGTGCTCTTCCATCAATGCTCCACTCCAAGTGACTGGTGAAATGGTTCCGCTTGTTTGGTCAGATGTGTACTACAAAGGGCAGTCACGCATCGGCCGCCGGAACCACACAGATGCCCGAACAGAAGATGATGATGATAATGGGTGACGGACGATGTGGCCAGTGCCATTATGGAACTAGCAGCAAGTAAGGCGCTTAGTGTCGCCGCCAATGTCATCGGGAGGCGATGTTGTCGGTGCTTGTATCTCGGATATTCCGCCGAAACCCTTGTTCGCTAAGGCGGTAGTTTCAACCTCCGGCCCTAGCAGCGAGCTCGCTAGTTCGTAGCTGTTTCCTCCTCCCCGACAACAGATACGATGACCTTAATATGGACCTCGGGATGTAGCGTAACACTAGTCTCGTGATCACCCACTTCTTTGATCGGCCCTGTTGCGAGATGAACCTCCGATCTTTCCAGCTCGTGGCCCGCTTGCGCCATAGCCTCGACGATATCTCTCGTGCTGACCGAACCAAATAGTTTGCCTTCCTCACCCACCTTACGCACAATCTGCACGGCGACGCCGTCCATAGCGACAGCACGTTCACGTGCTTTTGCCAACGCTTCTACATGCGTGTTCTCAAGCTCTGCGCGTCGCGCCTCGAATATGGCCCTGTTCTCTGCATTCGCGACGACGGCCTTACCGTATGGAATCAGGTAGTTGCGAGCATAACCCGGTTTGACCTTGACCTCGTCTCCGAGATTACCCAGGTTTTGTACCTCTTCAAGTAAGATCACGCGCATTGTTCAACCCTCGGGCTCAGCTGACGAGGTAAGGAGAATACAGTCGTCCCTTTGCGATCAATGGCTATCGCAATATGGCAAAAGCGCCAGGTAGCGGGCGTATTTGATGGCGCGCGCGAGTTGCCGCTGATAGCGCGACTTAGTGCCGGTGTTGCGGCTCGGGATTATTTGCCCCGTCTCCGTGATATAGCCCCTCAGGGTTGCAAGATCCTTGTAGTCGATCTCTTCTACGCCCTCAGCGGTGAAACGGCAATATTTCTTACGTCGGAAATGCCTAGACATCAATCAGCTCCTGGTGATTTAGCTGCTCGCCGGCACGTCGCTTTCGTCGCTGACCGTCGCAGCTTCGATAGGTTCTGCGGCTTGCTCGGTGTCCGCTGGCGACTCCGACGCTTGATGGTCATCCGACTCGCTAGATGCTGTCGGCTTGTCTTCATCCTGCCGCTCCTTTGCCAGTGGCGACGGCGTGGTAACCGCCTTCTTGCGCCGGATAGTGAGGTGGCGTAACACCGCGTCGCTGAACTTGAAGGCAGCCTCGAGCTCGCGCAAGGTCTCAAACCCACACTCGATATTCATCAGTACGTAATGAGCCTTGTGGACCTTATTTATGAGATATGCGAGCTGACGCCGTCCCCAGTCTTCTAGACGGTGGATAACACCATTTTGGGCTTCAATCATCGAGCGATAACGCTCGATCATGGCGGGCACTTGCTCACTCTGATCCGGGTGGACCAGAAGCACGATTTCATAGTGACGCATTCAACTCTCCTTACGGATAACACCTCCCGGAACCCAGCAGGCCGGTAAGGCAAGGAGTACCTCCCTGATGCAGGGATCCCCCTGAACTTAAGGGGCGGCGAATTGTAAACGATTCCGGATAAACTGCCAACAACAACGTGAACCGTTGATCGTTAACCGTTAGTCGTTAGTCGTAGTTAGGAGGGCCTAAGATTGGGACCAAATCCTGGAAGGTTCAGGCCCTGGGTCGCCGGCACTTGAGCTACGCCGTGCGCAGCTGGCGCCTTACGCCTCACGATTCACTTACGGTTCACGACTCACGGTTGGCGGTTTACCGCTTACGGCTCACGAATCACGAACTTGGCGCTGCCGCAAGGCCTCATACAGGCAAACGGCCGCTGCTACAGACACGTTCAGGCTGGAAACCGTCCCCAGCATCGGAATCCGGACGAGCGCATCGCAGTGCTCCCTCGTCAGCCGTCGCAATCCCTTCTCCTCCCCACCTAAGACGAGCCCGAGCGGGCGGTCCAAATCCGCCTCAAATATCACGGTCTCGGCTTCCTGGCTGGCGCCCAGCAGCCAGATCCCTGCGTTTTTCAGCTGATGCAGTGCGCGCGACAGATTAGTCACCTCAAACACAGGCACGGATTCGGCAGCACCACTCGCCGTACGGCGCACCGTTGCGGTCACAGATACTGCCCGGTCACGTGGCATGATGACGGCGTGCGCCCCGAGGCCATCGGCGCTACGCAAGCATGCCCCCAAGTTATGCGGGTCCTGGACACCGTCGAGGATCAGCAACAGTGGTGTCTCTGTTAATTCCGCGAGCAAAGCTTGCAGACCGCGTTCGTCGGCCGACCGCCTGGCGCGGTAGCGACCAACTACCCCCTGGTGGCGTTCCGTCCCTGCAAGTTTATCGAGCTTTGTGTGCGGCACTCGCCATAGTTTCACGTGCGCCGCCCGGGCCGTACGCACGATTTCCTCGCTGCGTTTGTCCAAGCGGTCTTCGTTCAACCAAACTGTGTCGATATGTTTCGGATTTCGTTGCAGCGCAGTTAGAACAGCGTGTATTCCGCAAATGACATCTTTCTTCATATTCGGGATTTTTGCATTTTGCGCTTGCGCTGTCCCCGCCCCCGACGCACACGCCGACCCGGTCCGCTGACCGGCTCGAGATCGATCCTAGCCTCATCCAGATCAACACGCACGACACGCACCCGCAGTCGATCTCCCAGGCGATATGTCTTTCGGGTGCGGCTACCGGTAAGTCGGTGTTTCAACGGATCGAAATGAAAGTAATCATTCTCCAAGGCCGTGATGTGCACCAGACCATCGACGTAGACATCCGTTAGTTCCACAAAAATGCCAAAGTTTTTGACGCCTGTGACCATGCCATCGAACTCGTCACCCACCCGATCCATCATGTACTCGGCTTTCAGCCAGCGTGTAACATCACGCGTCGCTTCGTCGGCCCGTCTTTCAGTCATCGAACAATGCTCGCCTACGGTCCGGGCCTCAGCTTGTGACATTGTGACCGGCCTGTTTCTAAGGATGTCCTTCATGGCGCGGTGCACCAGGAGATCTGGATAACGCCGAATGGGAGATGTGAAATGCGTATAGTTTTCGTAGCCAAGTGCAAAATGCCCGATGTTATCGGGGCTATATAGGGCCTGGCTGAGACTTAATAGTAATGCCATCTGTATCAAACGCGAATCTGGACGTGCGTTGATCGCAGCCAACAGCTCAGCATAGTCCTGAGGCTGTGGATTGGCGCCACCCCCCAAGGACAACCCGAGCTCGATTAAGAATTCCCGCAAGTCTGAAAGCTTTTCCGACGTCGGTCCTTCATGCACACGGTATGGTGCCGGCACCTTATGCTCTTTAAGAAATTCAGCAGCGCATACGTTAGCGGCCAGCATACATTCCTCGATCAGCCGGTGAGCATCGTTGCGTTCAATCGGCACGATTCTCTGAATCTTGTGATGTTCGTCAAATATGAAACGGGTTTCCGGTAGCTCGAAATCCACGGCCCCGCGCTGTATCCGGACTCGGTGAAGTGCTTTGAATACCGCATAAAGTTCCTGCAGATGCGGCAATAAATCATAGTAGCGGCGCCGCAGTTCGACATCACGGTTGACCAGAATAGCCGCGACTTCCGTGTATGTGAGACGCGCATGTGATCGCATCACACCCTCGAAGAACCGGAAACCCTTGATCTTGCCGCGCCGTCCGAGCTGCATTTCGCACACCATACACAACCGATCGACTTGCGGATTTAGCGAACAAAGCCCATTTGACAGCACTTCCGGCAGCATCGGAACCACGCGCTCGGGAAAGTAAACCGAGTTTCCGCGCGCACGCGCTTCATGGTCCAGTGCACGACCAGGCTTCACGTAGTAGGCAACGTCAGCGATGGCTACGATGAGGCGCCAGTCTTTTCCATTGTGTTCGCAGTACACCGCATCATCAAAATCACGCGCATCTTCACCATCGATAGTAACTAACGGGAGCGAACGCAGATCTTCTCTATTGCGCTTGGCGCGGCTATCGACCGAAGGTCGCAGTTCCGCCGCCTCCGTAAGTGTATCTTCTGCCCAAGTGTGTGGAATTTGATACTTACGTATGGCGACTTCCACTTCCATGCCAGGCGCCATGTGTTCTCCCAGCAGTTCGGTCACCCTCCCTACCGGTTGCGTATGGCGAGTCGGCTGATCCACAATCTCCGCCACCACTATCTGGCCTTGGTGCGCTCCGCTGTCATCGCCGCGCGGTATGAGGATATCCTGGCTGATGCGCTTATCTTCGGGTACCACGACACTGACACGGTTCTCCGAAAAGTAACGACCTACGACAGTGCGATTAACGTGCGCTAATACCTCGATGATAGATCCTTCCTTGCGCCCACGTCTGTCGATGCTGGTAATGCGCGCTACAACCTGATCGCCGTGCAGCACCTGGCGCATCTCTTTTGCGGGCAGAAACAAATCCTCGTCCCCTGTGTCTGGTGCTAGGAAGCCGTAGCCATCCGGATGTCCGATTACACGTCCACGGACCATGTCCATCTTTCGGATCAGGCCAAAGTGTCCACGGCGATTTCGTAAGACCTGCCCGTCTCTTGCCATGGCGCGTAAACGCCGCGTGAACGCATCCAATGGTTGTTCGCCTCGCACCCCGAGCTCTTGCGTCAGTTCCTCAAACGAAACCGGTGCATTGCTACGTTCCAACAGAACCAGCACGTCTTCCCGACTGGGTATGACCACGTCATGCTTCCGGGTGTCATGCTCCCGCAGCCTGTCGCGGTGAAGCTTGCGTCGTCGCATTGACATAAAATTTGGGTCTCGGTACAGTGCGCGGCTCGGCCGAACACGGACACAAAGCTGGCGGCCGTTCCTTTGCCGAGGTGGCGGAATTGGTAGACGCGCTAGCTTCAGGTGCTAGTGGGGGCAACCCCGTGGAGGTTCAAGTCCTCTCCTCGG
>JBHIDJ010000142.1:0-7326 GCA_046760105.1 Acidiferrobacterales bacterium
GGCCGAAAGCAGTCGTTTGCGACGGTAATCTGCGTAGAAGTCGCAAATCAGTCATCTAGATAGGACTTTGTAATCAGCAGGTCTTGAGAAGAAAGCACTACCTGAAGATCAGGTGCATGTTAATGCCACGCTCGCTCTCTACTATCCCTCAATTCTAACCTGACCATACCCGCAACTGTCGCGACAGGTTATGTTCTCAGTGTCGGTAGGACCGCATCTGTCCAACGACAACCCCCCGAATCTGAACGCGCTCGGGTGAATAGACCATCGGCTCCATCGAGCTATTGGCAGGGAGGAGCATAACTTCTCCCGGACGCTGGTGGATTCGTTTCAGGGTAGCTTCTTCACCGTCGATCAAGGCCACAACGATTTCCCCATTGCGGGCGTAATCACGCGCCTCAACCACGACCCAGTCATCATTTAGGATCCCGTCCTCTATCATGGAGTCACCCTTGGCTTGGAGTACGTAGCAAGGCTTGTCCGTCCGCAGATTCGGGGGTACATGTATACCTTCCGGATTCTCGATCGCCTCGATAGGTCTTCCCGCGGCCACGTACCCGAGTAAAGGAAGTTCGTGCTGTAAAGGAGGTTCGTGTTCCTGCGGTTCCCGTAATCGTACGCCACGCTGCTTGCCATCCATGGGTTCGACCAATCCGGCCTCCACCAGAGCCTGAACGTGTTTATGCATTGAGCCGCGGGAGCTAAGGCCAAGGGCCTGACACAGCTCGTCCAAGGTGGGGGGTTGTTGTTTGAACTTCCGCTGATGCCGCAGCAGGTAGTCGTAGATGGCCTGTTGGCGGCGGGTTAGGAGTGGGTCTGGTGCCATGTTACCTCGCTTATTCCCGCTTATTTGGCGGTTTCACAGGAGTATCAATCCCATTCGGAACATCGGTTGTGTTCTCCATTGGTTCTATAGTACCATAAAGAGAACGGATAGAGAACTACTGATTTACCCATCAACAAACACTGAAAAGGAGCACGAAGATGTCTAGTTCAGCCGCAGCCAATTATGAAATAATCGCCCGCGAGCAGAAACGCCCGCATCGAACCGTATCACCGTTTCCACCCCGGGAGTCAGCGATGGACACCAACAAAAGCAAGGCGCTGAGCGCCGCACTCGGTCAGATCGAAAAGCAGTTCGGCAAGGGCTCGGTGATGCGTCTTGGCGACGCCGACACCGCACAACAGGTCGAGGTCATACCCACCGGTTCACTGAGCCTGGACATTGCGCTCGGCATCGGTGGCCTGCCGCGCGGACGGGTGGTGGAGATCTACGGGCCCGAGTCCTCCGGTAAGACCACACTCGCGCTGCAGGTGGTGGCGGAAGCGCAAAAGGTGGGCGGTACCGCCGCCTTTGTTGACGCGGAGCACGCGCTCGACCCGATGTACGCGCAAAGGCTTGGCGTCAGCGTGGATGATCTACTCGTGTCGCAACCGGATACCGGCGAGCAGGCTTTGGAAATCACCGACATGTTGGTGCGCTCCAGCGCCGTAGACGTTGTCGTGATTGATTCTGTCGCCGCGCTCACGCCCAAGGCCGAGATCGAAGGGGAAATGGGCGACTCACACATGGGTCTGCAGGCGCGTCTGATGTCGCAGGCGCTTCGCAAGCTGACGGCCAACATCAAGCGGTCCAACACGCTCGTCATCTTTATTAATCAGATCCGTATGAAGATCGGCGTGATGTTCGGCAACCCGGAGACCACGACCGGTGGCAACGCCCTTAAGTTCTACGCCTCGGTGCGTTTGGACATCCGTCGCATCGGTGCGATCAAGAAAGGCGACGAGGTCGTCGGCAATCAGACGCGGGTGAAGGTCGTTAAGAACAAGCTGGCGCCGCCGTTCAAGCTATGTGAGTTCGATATCCTTTATAACGAGGGCATTTCCAAGGAAGGCGAGCTCATCGATCTTGGCGTCACCCATGGCGTTCTCGATAAATCCGGTGCCTGGTATAGCTACAAGAAGGACCGCATCGGTCAAGGGAAAGACAACGCGCGCGGCTTTCTTAAGGAGAAGCCGGAGATCGCCACCGAGATCGAGTCGCGCATTCGTGACAAGCTCAACCTCGGCCAGCACGTTGGGGTGGATACCGATGCCGATGCGGCGGTGGCCGAGGAGGTTGAGGCCTGAGCGATGACACCCACGCCGCGCCCGAGGACAGGCTACGGGCCAGACGGCTAGCACTTGATTGGTTGGCACGCCGCGAGCACAGTCGACGGGAACTGCAGGCGAAACTGGTCAGCAAGGGGTGTGGCGAAACGCTCGCCGGTGAGGTTCTCGCGGAACTCGAGGCCGAGCACCTGCTTTCCGACGAGCGCTTTGCCGAGGCGCTGGTGTGTGTACGGCGCGATCGCGGTTACGGCCCGCTTCACATCCAAAGGGAGATGCAGGACAAGGGTGTCGATCCCGAACTGATTGAACGCGCGGTAGGCGCCAGCGATCCACAGTGGGCGGAGGTGATAAATCGGGTCCGGCGCAAGAAGTTTGGCGAGCGCTTGCCGAAGGACTACCGAGAACGCGCCAAGCAGGCGCGTTTTCTACAATATCGTGGGTTTACTTATGATCAAATACAATGCGTTTTGAATCCCACTGATTTAGAATAAGTCTAAATCGGTAGGTAAGCGATGAAAAGCACAGACATTCGTCAACGGTTTCTGGATTACTTCAAGTGGCACGGGCACGAGATCGTGCCCTCGAGCCCCTTGGTGCCCGCCAACGACCCGACCCTACTGTTCACCAACGCGGGCATGGTGCAATTCAAGGACGTGTTTCTGGGGCAGGACAAGCGTCCTTACAAACGCGCGGTGACGGCGCAGCGTTGCCTGCGCGTCGGCGGCAAACACAACGATCTCGAAAATGTCGGTTATACCGCCCGCCACCACACCTTCTTCGAGATGCTGGGGAACTTCAGCTTTGGCGATTATTTCAAGCGCGACGGCATCCACTTTGCCTGGGAGTTGCTGACCAAAGACTACGGACTGCCACCGGAGAAGATGTGGGCCACGGTGTACGAGGACGACGATGAGGCGGCCGAAGTCTGGCTCAAGGAGATCGGCATCCCCAAGAAACGTTTCCGGCGCATGGGAGCGGACAGCAACTTCTGGGCGATGGGCGACACCGGGCCTTGTGGACCCTGTTCCGAGATCTTCTATGACCATGGCCCGCAGGTAGCCGGCGGCCCGCCGGGCAGTGCCGATGAGGAGGGCGATCGCTATGTCGAGATCTGGAACCTCGTGTTCATGCAGTTCAACCGCGACGAGCAGGGTGAGTTGCATCCCTTGCCACGTCCCTCGGTGGATACCGGCATGGGGCTCGAGCGTATCGCCGCGGTGCTCCAGGGTGTACACAACAACTACGAGATCGATCTTTTCCAGAACCTGATCGCAGCCGCCGCGCACCTGGCTAATGTCGATGACCACGACAATGCGTCGCTGCGCGTGATCGCCGATCACATCCGCGCCTGCGCGTTTCTCATCGCCGACGGTGTGGTGCCGTCGAACGAAGGCCGCGGCTACGTGTTACGACGCATCATCCGACGCGCCGCCCGGCACGGTTTCGAGCTCGGACTGAAAGAGCCATTCTTCTATAAGCTGGTCGACCCGCTTAGCAAAGAAATGGGCGAGGCCTACCCCGAGTTACCTAAAGCCCGCAAACAAGTCGAGCGCGCGCTCAAACAAGAAGAGCAACGCTTCGGCGAGACGTTGGAGCAGGGCATGAGGATCCTGAACGAAAGTTTGTCGACACTTTCTGGCAACGTGCTTCCCGGCGAGACGGCGTTCAAGCTTTATGACACCTATGGTTTCCCCGTGGACCTGACTGCGGACTATGCGCTGAAGTACAAGGTGACGATCGATATGGAAGGCTATGAGCGCGAGATGGCGGCGCAGCGTGAGCGTGCTCGCGCAGCCTCAACCTTCAAGGGAGCCGCGATGGCGGAAAAGCTTAACGTCAAGGACGCGGCGTTTAGCGGCTATGAGACGACGAAGGACAAAGGCAAGGTCCAGCATATCTTTGTCGATGGCGAAGAAACCAAAAGCATCGAGGCTGGCCAGGAAGGTGTAATCTATCTCGATCGCACGCCCTTCTACGCGGAGGCCGGTGGCCAAGTCGGTGATCAGGGCTGGCTGCGCACAAAGGATGCGATCTTTGTCGTGCATGACACCCAGAAGGCGCATGCGCATATCGGTCGCCTCGAGCAAGGCGAGATCCGCATCGGCGATCACGTCGGCGCCGAGGTCGATGCCGGCAAACGCCAGGCGACGGTCTACAATCACTCGGCCACACACCTGTTGCACGCGGCCTTGAAGCACGTTCTGGGTTCACACGTGCTACAAAAGGGCTCGCTGGTGGAAGCGCCGCGGTTGCGTTTTGACTTCTCCCACTTTGAAGCGGTGACACCGGCGCAGCTCGATGAAGTCGAGCGCATCGTCAATGATGAGATCCGCGCCAATCGGGCCGCGGAGACGCACATCATGCCACTCGATGAAGCGCTCGAGTCAGGTGCGGTGGCGCTGTTTGGCGAGAAGTACGACGAGGACGTGCGGGTCGTTTCGATGGGTGAGTTCTCCACCGAGCTTTGCGGTGGCACGCATGTGCGGCGGACCGGCGATATCGGTTTATTCAAGATTACGTCCGAGACCGGCATCGCCGCCGGCGTGCGGCGTATCGAAGCGCTGACCGGTCAGGGGGCGCTCGACTACCTGCACGAGACCGAGTCGCGCCTCAAACGTATCGCGCAGACCGTGAAGGGTACGCCCGATGACGCCGAACAAAAGGTCGAACAACTGAATCAACGCGTGCGCAGTTTGGAGAAAGAGTTGGCGGAGCTGCGCCGGCGGCTGGTGACTGGCGGCGGCGTGGCGTTGGAGGAGCAGACCAAGGAGGTCAATGGCATCAAGGTGCTGGCGGCGCGGCTCGATGGCGTCGACGCAAAGGGCCTGCGTGAGGCCGTCGATCGCCTGAAAGACAAGCTCGGCACCGGTGCCATTGTGCTCGGCGCTGTGGAGGGAGAAAAAGTGCTGCTCGTTGCCGGTGTCACCAAAGATCTCACGGCACGCGTGCACGCGGGCAATCTGGTGAATGAGGTCGCCGGCCAGGTCGGCGGCAAGGGAGGCGGGCGCGCCGACATGGCGCAGGCCGGTGGAAACGACCCGTCACGGCTCGATGCCGCGCTCGCGAAGGTGCCAGGCTGGTTGCAACAACAGCTCGCGAACTGAATAGGGAGCCCCACCGCAACCCGCCGAGTTGAACAAAATACGAAGGCGGGTTAAATATCCATCCTTCTCTGTCAGTGAACGACAGTCATGGCTCTTCTTGTGCAAAAATATGGCGGTACCTCAGTCGCCAATACCGAACGCATCAACGCGGTGGCCGACCGCGTGGCACGCATGCGTGCTGATGGAAACGATACGGTGGTGGTGGTGTCGGCCATGCGCGGTGAGACCGATCGCCTGCTCGAGTTAGCGACCGAGATAAATAAGAATCCCCCCGGCCGAGAGGTCGATGTGCTTCTCGCGACGGGTGAACAGGAAACGGCGGCACTGCTCAGCATGGCGCTGCAGAGTCGCGGCTGCGATGCGCGCTCTTACATGGGCCATCAGGTTCACATTCTCACCGACAACGTCCATGGCAAGGCGCGCATCCGGGGTATCGATGACGCACGGGTGCGAAAGGATCTTGCACGTGGGCGGGTGGTCGTGATCGCTGGTTTCCAAGGTGTGGACGCAGATGGCAATATCACCACCCTCGGCCGTGGCGGTTCCGATACCACGGCGGTGGCGATGGCCGCTGCCCTCAAGGCGGACGAGTGCCAAATCTACACCGATGTAGACGGCATCTATACGGCTGACCCGCGGATCGTGCCCGACGCGCGCCGACTCGACCGCCTCATGGTGGAGGAGATGCTGGAGCTCGCGAGCCTCGGGGCCAAGGTGCTACAGACCCGCTCCGTGCAATTCGCCGGCCGGTATAAAGTGCCGTTGCGCGTCCTCTCGTCGTTCGAGGAAGGGCCGGGGACGCTCATTACCTTCGAGGAGTATGAGATGGAAGAACCACTGGTTTCGGGCATCGCCGCTACCCGTGACGAGGCCAAGGTCACGATTATGGGTGTGCCGGATCGGCCGGGCGTGGCCCATAAGCTCTTCAGCACGATCGCTGCGGTCAATATCGATGTCGACATGATCGTGCAGAACGTCGGCGCCGATGGGTTGACCGATGTCACGTTTACCGTACAACGCGCCGATTATGTTAAGGCTTTGAATATATTGAGAAAACTGGCGAAAGAGTTGGCGGCACGCGATGTTACTGGAGACGATAAAATTGTTAAGCTCTCGGTCGTGGGCGTGGGGATGCGCTCGCACGCAGGTATTGCCAGCACCGCCTTTCAGGCGCTGGCCAATGAGGGCATCAACATCCAGATGATCTCGACGTCGGAAATAAAGATCTCGATGGTGGTGGACGAGAAATACCTCGAGCTGGGTGTGCGGACGCTGCACAGCGCTTTTGGGCTCGAGAAAACACCCGGTAGCAATGGGTGATTGGGCCTGGCCACTGGCATGGAACCTGCATATTGCTGTTGGTCGGTGAAGGGGGTGTATACTCGAGTTGCTGCAACCGGGTTTAATAACGGGAAAGGCGGACCTAGACCAATAAATTCGTAGCACCCCGTTGACGATTCCCCACGGAAGGGCAGAGCGGCTGCCTATCTGCGGCAGCTAGCGTCAACAATATGGATAGCCGAGAACGGACGCTCCAGTGGGCACGTCTCGTGAAAGTGCCATCATACTTTTTGGATGTGGGACAAGGATCTGAGTTGTAAATGGTTAAAGGGGTACGGCACGATGTTGATTTTGACAAGACGAATAGGCGAAACGCTGAACATCGGAGATGACGTTCAGGTCACGGTCCTGGGTATCAAAGGTAACCAGGTGCGGATTGGGATTAATGCACCGAAGGACATTCCTGTCCACCGGGAAGAGATTTACGAGCGCATCAAGCGGGAGAAAGAAGCCGGCGTTGTCGCGGACGAAGAACAACCTCCGCTAGTACAGGGCAAAGGGTCCAGCTGATTATTCTTTACGCCGCCTCAGCCAGTGGGTATGCTCGTTAGCATACCGTCGATCAAGGAGAGATGGCCGAGCTGGTTGAAGGCGCTCCCCTGCTAAGGGAGTATGGGGTTGATAGCTCCATCGAGGGTTCGAATCCCTCTCTCTCCGCCAAGTTATTAAAAAGGCCGGCTACAATGCCGGCTTTTTTAATAGCCCTGCCTAACCCTCCCCAACAAATGGGGAGGGACATAGAACTCCTAACGTAACGGCTCTTTCCACA
>JBHIDJ010000143.1:0-7279 GCA_046760105.1 Acidiferrobacterales bacterium
ACCTGACTAAACCTTGGATTTTTCGGGGAAGTAACGATCCGAAAGACATCTTCACGCGCATTTCGACGGGCATCGCTGGTACCCAGATGCCTTCATTCGCTGATCCGGCCAGCAAGAAGAAACTGAGCATCGAGGAACGGTGGCATGTGGCGAATTACGTGAGCTCCTTGGCTAAGAGCGAGAAAGTTGTGCGGCCGGAAAACACCGTCGTGAAGGCGGACAAATTAGACGAGGACCTGCCGGACGCCCCGGACGATCCGAAGTGGGAGCGGGCCGAGTCCACCACCTTTTTCTTGGTGCCTCAGATCCTCGCCAAGGAGCGGTTTTTCACCCCCTCCAACGACACCATCACGGTCCGGGCGCTGTACAACGAGCAGGAGATCGCCCTACTGCTGGAGTGGGATGACCGGACCAAGAGCATCCCCGGTGACAAGAAGGCGGAGAAGATCTCTGATCCGGAGATCGGGGAAGACAGCGTGGCGGTTCAGTTGCCGGCGGAGATACCCAAAGGGATGGAAAAGCCCTATTTCGGAATGGGTGATGCCTCTCACCCGGTCAGCATCTGGCAGTGGAAGAGTGGCACAACGGATAGACCTGAGACCACGACGCTCCTCAGCGCACGCGGCTTTGAGGACATTGAAAAACGGGACGTCAATGGAGCGCGCATCAAAGCCAAAGGTACTTATCATAACGGGACCTGGCGGGTGGTCATGAAGAGACCGCTCACAACCGCTGAACCGGAGAACGATATTCAGTTTGTGGAAGGTAAGTTTATTCCGCTTGCGTTTGCTGCGTGGGACGGAAGTAACAGCGAGAAGGGCGCTAAACATACTATGACCACGTGGTATTGGTTGCTTCTAAAGCCACCGATGGGTCCTAAGCCTTTTGTGGCCGCGCTGGCGGTGATTGTGTTGCTAGGTGTTGGTGAGTTCTGGTGGGTGCGAAGTGCCTCAAGGAGAACGTAGGCTGTAGACTGGAGTCTGTAGACTGTAGCAACTTCTTTCGTCTCGGCCTACTTGGGAGTTTGAAGTGCGTAAGAGAACTTTTCGGGTAACAATCAACATTGCTCTTGTGATAATCGTCGGCACGCTCTTCGTCGCGCGCACCACGGCAGAAGAACAAATTGTGGTCGATCACACAGCGAGCGGTCCGTTCTCGCTCATCGACCATAAGGGGCGGCCCGTGACGGATCACGATTTCCGTGGGAAGTTTATGCTCGTTTTCTTCGGCTACACGTTCTGTCCCGACGTCTGCCCGATCGATCTACAAATTATCAGTAAAGCGGTCGACGCGCTGGGCGAGGCAGGAACCAAAGTGCAGCCGATCTTCATCACGGTTGACCCAGAGCGCGATACCGTCGAGGTGTTAGCGCGCTATGTGAGCCACTTTCACCCGCGACTCCTCGGCCTGACAGGCACGTTAGAGCAAGTCGCCACAGCGGCTCAAGCCTATGGCGTGCTTTACATGACAGCAGTCGACGCCACGAGTCGTATTGATGAAGAGCACGCTCAATACCTAATAGATCATTCAGCTTTGATTTATTTATTGGGACCGGATGGGCGGTTTCTCGCAGCATTTGCCCATAATACCGACCCAAAGAGGTTGGCGGCCGGAATCTTGAAACATCTGAATGATCACTCCTCGTGATCATTCCTGTTATCTAATCTGCACATCTCCTCGATCCCACGAAAAGTATCTCCGACACGGGGTACTTCGTTGGCTTTCCTGCTATGCTGCCTCGCACGTTGCTCCATATAACAAGTAGTGATACTTAACTAGTTTGTATTTGGTGTTTTCCTGGTCTTACCTAGTTTCTCTTCCGATTGACAAACACTAAAGGATCGATGTGAAGGGGTTCCTTGCAAAACCTGGATTTCTAGGAACGTACGGAACTCTGGGGGCCGACCTGACTTTTGTTCTTGCCATCGTTTTCACGCTGCTCTTCTTTATTGCATGGTTTGCGGCGCGGAAACGTCGAGGTAACAGACACCACGTCACCATTCTGTGGGCCATGTTGGCCATGTTCATCTACTTCTCATTCTATTACTTAACACGGGGACTAGGAGTCTTGGCGATACAAGGACGGGAAGGCTTCGGAGGGCCTGATTGGTTCTACATCTACATATTCATCCCTACCTTAACCACTCATATTCTCCTGGTGAGCGTCGGCCTCGTAATGGCCGTTTACATGATTGTTCTTGGATTCAGAGCGTCATTCAAGGAGAGTGGAAGGCGGCTGCTCAAGGCGGGCGAGCTTAGGGTAAAGGATAGGAATTTCTACATAGTCCTATCGGTCATCCTCGCAGCTTTATGCCTGCTCGCCGTAATCAGGTGCGAGACGCTTCGGTGCGCCTCGGTCTATGGGGCGGGTCTTGCGCTTGTTATCGTAGCGTTCTCTCTGGAGAAGCTAGCTGAGAAGCTATTTCCAAAGGCTGGGTCACGGCACAGAACATTTGGCAAGTTCACTATGGTCATATTTCTCGCGATTCTGTTCACTAGTGCGCTCACATACCTCTCTCTCTACGTGCTCTATCAACCCCAGCTTTCCTGAGCAACGACACATGACGATCAACATGCGCTACATTTTAGGCTCAGCGCCGCTGAACAGAGTGCGCTGACGGGCGGCCTTGGTGACAGTCTCAATCAACTTCTCTTTCTCTACTGGTTTCACGAGATACTCGACCACGCCCTCCTTCATGAAGTCTACCGCAAGGTTAACATCCGGATATCCCGTGAGCACGATAACCGGGATCGACGGGTATTCCCGACGGAAGTATGCAACCGCCTCAACGCCGTTAATCTTGGGCATCCGAACATCACAGATGATTGCCTCCATCTGCAGCGCATTCTCCGAATTGAGGACTTCGATCGCCTTTTCTCCGTCCTCCGCCTCTATAACCTCGTAGTCGGTCCCACTGAGTTGGAGCCGGATGGTCTTGCGGACTTGCTCTTCGTCATCAACAACTAACACCTTATGTAACATCGCAACCCCTCCTTCAATTTTGTTCCCGGGCAGGGAATTTAATAGTAACCAGCGTTCCCTTTCCTTTCTCACTCTCCAGGCTGATCGTTCCCTCATACTTCTTGACAATCTGTTGCACGATATACAGTCCCAAGCCTTCTCCTTCGTCCGGCCCTTTCGTGGTAAAAAACGGATCGTACACCTTTCCGAGGTGTTCCGCCGGGATTCCTACGCCTGTATCGCGGATCCGCACCCGCACCTGATCACCTTCACGAGTGCTTGTGATTTCGAGGGTTCCCTTTTCATTCATGGCCTGCATCCCGTTGCGGATCACGTTGAAAAATGCCTGCTGGATCTCCTCGGGTTTGGCGGAAATTTTGGGAACCGAGCTGAACTCTTTCCGGATTTCCACACGATCGCTTAGCAGCGAACGCTCAGCCATTGAAACGGCCCCGGAAAGTTTTTCATTCACATCGACCTGCTCCAAATCGAGTTTGCTGGCGGGCCGAATGTACCCCGACAGGTTCTTGACGATTTCCGCGATATGCTTGGAATGCTTGACGATGTCCCCGCCATACTCATTACACTGGGTGATATCCTTTTCGTCCCGTATCGCCTCGGCCATCCCCAGGATGGCGTATAGCGGATTGTTGATTTCATGACCGATGCCGCTGGCCATCGTACCGATCGCCGCTACCTTTTCCGTTTGAATGAGTTGTTGCATGACACGATCTTTTTCGGCCTGGGCTTCTTTTAGCTCCCGGGTCCGGTCCTCGACCTTCTCTTCCAGGGTGCCGATTAACTGGCGCAGCTGAATCCTCATTTCGTTAAACTGGCCGGCGAGTTCTTCGATCTCATCGCCGGTCTTGATATCCAACGTCCGATTGAGATCTCCATTGGCAATGTGACTCGCCTCCTGGCGAAGTCGACGAATTGGGTTCACGATGCGGCTGCTTGCATAGTAGCCAAGCGTCCCGAGAAGCCCGATGGCCAGGAGGCCGGCGAGGGCGACGCCAATCAGCAGGCTTCTCGCTGGAGCAAAGATCTCACGAGAGTCCTGCCAGACAAACATGTGCCAGGACACACCGGGCTGCAGGAAAGGATTCACCCCGGCTAGGGGTGCATGACCGATGATGGAGAACTTTTGCCCGCCGTGTCCGTCATTTTCTGCAGTGATCCACCCCGCTTTATCGGTTGCCACACGCGTAACCAGAGGCTGATCCACAATACGGCTGCCAGTCAGCAGCAGTGGACAACTGACTATCGCCCCAAGGTTGTCGATGAGCATAACGTGCCCTGTCTCACCAAACCGGACCGGATAGAGAAGGGGGTCGAAAAGGTTCTTGACATCGTAATCTCGATGGAGCCAACCGATGGTGGTGTCGCTTTGTTGATCTTGAATCAGTATCGAGATGCGGAACAGGTAGCGCTGCGTTTCCCCGCCGAGGCGAAGACCAGAAACCTTGACGGTCGCCTTCTCGCGAGAGCCGACCGAGCCTCCCGCTGGCCCCGTTACCGAGGATGACCGAAGTACCCATTTACCATCCTTTGCTTTCCGGACAGCCGGCCAATCGATCTGAACCGAGTCACGCGAGCTGCTCAACAATGCGTTTCGCACCGAGGAATCGGTCGCTGCCTGCCGGGCCAGGAGCCGATCAGCAGCGACTATCCGCTGTATTTCCGCGTCGACTTTCGAGGCACTGTCCTCAGCCAAGGCCTGGAAACTCCCCCCAATAACCTCCTGAAGCTCGCTGTTTCCCTTGATGTACGCCACCGCCAGACCCACCACAATCGGAATCGTGCCGGCGGCCACAATGGCCAGGACTAATTTTCCCAATAGACCGAAGCGACGACTGTTCGACTGCATCATATTTGACCCTATCGTAAGAAGTTCACGGCGTGCAATTAAACACTAAGCAGTTTACCGTTGGTTTCGCTTACCATCTCTTCTTTCTCGAACAATGTCACTAGAAAAAAAATGGAACAAAACCGGCGCACTCGACATCGGAGAGTGGAACAAATCATTCCATTGTCCTGTTGAGCTCGGCCCTCAATACGCCCGAGATCCCATCAAGTAGTTGTTTTTATTTAACTTTCTGCTCTTCCGGAATGTGGCTCGCAATGTGCAAATCCCACAAGAAAGGGATACTCGACCCTGTCGCTTTGGCGGCGCCACACCAGTTTCTCTCTTAGTTGCTTGTCAGGATTTGATCTGAATCAAACAGTGATGCCTTTGGTGTCTGCATAATAGAGTCTGAAGAAAGGGCAAGCGAGATCAAGAGAATGAGACCCGCCCTGATAGATCCTTTTGGCAGACGAATCGAGTACGTCCGTCTGTCGGTCACGGACAGATGTAACCTGCGCTGCTTTTACTGTTTGCCGAAAGGTTTCAAGGGTTTTGAGAATAGAGAGCGTCGGCTCACCGTTGGCGAGATCGAACGTGTGATGCGCGCCTTTGTCGAGCTGGGTGTAACACGGGTGCGCATAACCGGCGGTGAACCCCTGGTGCGCAAGGACCTGCCAACGCTCGCCGGCCATCTGTCAGCGCTGCCCGGTTTAGAGGATCTTTCTCTCAGCACTAACGCCACGCTGTTGGCCACGCAAGCCGTGGCACTTCGGCGTGCTGGTGTCACCCGCCTCAACGTGAGCCTGGACTCCCTCAAGCCAGATCGCTTCGCACGTATCACCGGTGGTTGCTTGCAGCAGGTGCTAGAGGGACTCATGGCTGCCAAGGACGCGGGTTTTTATCCAATCAAGATCAACATGATCGCTTTAAAAAACATCAACGATGATGAGTTCCGTGACATGGTTGAGTTTTGTTTGGCGTATGACTTTACGCTGCGTTTGATTGAGACCATGCCCGTGGGCAGCACCGGCCGTGATGCGAGTCGCCACTATCTCGATCTGCACGTCATCAAAGAAAAGTTAGCCGGCGAGTTTGATCTCGTCCCCAGTGTGATGCCCGGTGGTGGACCGGCGCGCTACTTTCAGGTAAATGGCACCAATCTGCGTATCGGCTTTATCACACCGATCTCTCAACACTTCTGCGAGACCTGCAACCGTGTGCGACTTTCGGTCGATGGTACGTTGTACATGTGCTTGGGGCAGGATCATCGATATGAACTGCGCTCGCTGCTGCGGGAGGGCATCAGCGATGATGGTCTGAAAGAAGCCATCATCGAGGCGATTGCCCGCAAGCCGGCGCGCCACGAGTTCCGGGAAAAGCCCGAACACATCCTGCGCTTCATGTCCGTGACTGGGGGCTAGGGAGATCTCCGGATGACGTTCCTGATAATGGATCCCTACATCTGGCTGCTCGCAACCATCTTCTTGGCCGCAATCCTCTATTCGTCTGTCGGTCACGGTGGCGCCTCGGGTTATATTGCGATGATGGCGCTGTTTGGCTTGTCGGCCCAAGAAATGAAGCCGGCAGCCTTGGTTATGAACATTTTTGTCGCCAGCGTGGTGCTGGTTAAACTCTACCGGGCCGGACATTTCAACACGCAACTGTTTGTCCCGCTCGCCCTCGCCTCGGTGCCCATGGCCTACCTCGGGGGAGCCTACACAATCGATGATCCTACCTATAAATATGTCGTCGGGGCCGCCTTACTGCTGGCAGCCGTTCGCTTCCTTGTCGAATCTGGGGACAGGCCCGCGACCGGCACGCCTACGCTGTGGATCGCTCTGCCGGTCGGCGTCGGCATCGGTTTCCTCGCCGGGTTGACGGGTGTCGGCGGCGGCATCTTTTTGAGCCCGATACTTTTGTTTCTGCGCTGGACCAATATGCGCACCAATGCCGCGATCGCTGCTGCATTTGTTCTCTCGAACTCGATCGCCGGCCTGCTTGGACATGTGAGTGTGATTACACATTGGCCAACCGGTTTGTCGATACTGGTGGTCGCCGCGCTCTTAGGTGGCTTAATCGGCTCTGAGTTAGCGACACGCCGGTTGGCACCCGTGAGATTGCGCAATCTCCTCGGCCTGGTTCTCATCATTGCGGGCGTAAAGATGTTTATAACTGCCCAATTCCTGATAACGTGACTAACTCGAACTCATCGCCACAGCGTAATAAAAGGATAGTGGTCGCGCTGTTTCCAGAAGTGCCCCGGGATTTTTCTTGCCGCCGCGCCGTGCGCACGGGACTGCGCACCGCACATATCTTCACGGCCGGAACATTACTTGCTGGCTATATCTTCGATCAACCCGCTAGCGTGTTGGAACCGTGGTTACTAGGAACGGTGATTTCCGGTCTTCTGTTACTGGCAACTGATCTTCACGCGAGCCTCGCGGTGCTTCTTGAAGTAAGGGGGCTCGGGG
>JBHIDJ010000144.1:0-7273 GCA_046760105.1 Acidiferrobacterales bacterium
AGTCAGACCTTGAACTTTGAATTTGGATTGCGTGTAGCCATCGCACATTTGGTTGCGAAGCAGCCGTATTCGATACGAAGTAGTATAGCCACAACGAAGCGTACCGCCTCGAATTCACAATTCAAGAGCTGATCCTAGATCTCACTATTGGGTAGGGCGTAGCTAGAGGATGAATCAGTCTCGCAGGGCGGCGTCCCATGCCGCTATCTGTCTTTCATCTCCTCCTCGCAATCAAACCAATCGCATTGCACACGATCCGCGCTGCGGTCAGCGCCCCGAGACCCTGCATATCTCGCTCCGGCATGAACTCCACCATGTCGAAGCACGCGATGCGCGCCTTCGCCGCAACGCCTTGTAGCAGCTCCACGACCTGCCAGTACATGAGCCCCCCGGGCGCAGGACCGATGACGGCCGGCATGATAGACGGGTCCAGCCCGTCGCAGTCAACGCTGACCAGCACCTCGGTCCCCTCGGGAATGAGATCCAAAACCGACGCAATGCCTCTCGCATGTAACTCCTGCGCCCGAATGATGTGTGCGCCCCAGGAGCGCGCATCGTCGAAGTCCTTTGGCCGCGCGCTGCCGATCCCGCGTGCACCGACCTGCACGATTCGCTCCACCCACGGCATTTCCGACGCCCGGCGCATGGTGCTACTCAGGCCATAGCGCTCGCCCCCGACCTCGTCCCGCCAATCGATGTGTGCGTCGACCTGCAAGACCGTGAACGGCCCTCGTCCCTCAAACGCGTGGAACACCGGGATCGGCACCGAGTCGTCACCGCCGATCACGACCGGCACCGCGTCCCGCTCGAGGATCGTCCGCAGTGCGCTCGTGATCCCCTCACGATTACCGGCCGCATCGTCCGCGTCACCTTGCAAATCACCACAGTCGGCCGCGCGCGCGCCGCCATCGCCGAGGACCGGTCCGCCGAGATCGAAGTCAAAGTGGTGCGACGCGGCGACGAAGTCCGCGGTGCCGACTCGGATCGCGCCCGGCGCCCCGGCTGCGTAGGTGCCAAGTGATGGGTAGGGCGTGGCAACCGGCACCCCGATAATAGCGATGTCCGCCGCGAGCGCGTTTAGATCGGGGCAGCGCGGAAGCCCGAGGAACGACGGTGTTTCATCGTCCTGTTCGCCCCCGAAGAGTTGACCGAGCTTCACCATATTCCACCACTAGACAACGTTGTCTCTACTTTCTCCGCCAGCCCTACGAAGCAGCCGTATTCGATACGGAGTCCGATAGCCATACTCCTCAAGTCGACGACGCTTTCGGAATAATTCAAACCGGTAAGAGAAATAGCCCCAGAGATCTACCGCCGCTGCGGCTGCAGTAATGATTAAGGTAGCAACCGGGAAGATATTCGCCGCGCATTGTAAGTTGCGATCCATTCGCTCCCCCTTACATTCCCTCTACGCCCGCGCCACCTAACATTTTGAGGTATACGGCGCGGGCAGTCATATTCGAATCGACTCCAATGGTCGTTCATTTCATGCGCTTAGACCAGCTCTGAAAGGTGATATGCGGCGCCAGCGGTTTCACTTCCGAAATTCCCAAGAGAAGCGCTGCTAAAAGGATAGCGTCTCCTTTTTCAAAGCTTTGGACCAGCTAGACGAGTGGCTGATGTTCTTTGCCGACCCCCGAGCCAGAGGCGGGCCCCCATGCCCTACATGCGCCTCTGATCGCCTGCACTGACTACACCCAACTCACCTAAGACCTTCATTAGCCTTTTGTTTTTAGCCCTATTTGAAGCGACCGACACCCCAGGCGTAGACTAGGGTCGTCACACCAGCGCGCCTGCGGCTCGGAACACGCGCAGCTATGCCCTTGTGTGGTGTGCAATACATGGAGGGTGAGGTACGGCGAGCTATGACCAGCACGGTGACTGGACATTCGCGTCGGGGCACCATGCTGGTCACGGTGGACTTTCGTACAACGAACAACCATACGGAGGTACACCATGACGAAGAAAGTAATGCGTCTTTTGGACCCGTTCACGGGTCTGATGGAGTGTAAAGTCTGCGGCACGCGCCACGCCGCCCTGATTCGACCGGATAGCGGTGGGAAGTACTATCGTGGTTCGTGGCAGTGTCTGAATGGCTGCAAACTACCGCCACCAGAGCCGCCGCAAAACCGTGAAATGAGGCAGTAAACACTACGAGGCCCCGCCCTTTGTGGCGGGGCCTTTGTTTTGTCTACTGCGGGATAATCGCAAAGATCGTTACGCATAAAATTGACTAGACTTCGGCACTAAAAGCCCCAAACATTCCCCGGGTCGGCTCGACTTGCTGGTTGGGCGCACGCTTCATCCGGAGGTAATGTTTACACGAGTCTAGAGTGCCATTCCGGATCAATCCCTGGTTCCCCGAAAAGTCCGTGGCCACTCGAACTACTTCTAGGCCGCGAGCTTAGCCCTTGGTACCGCCTGCTACGACCACCTCTGCGCCGGGCTCCTCCGGTTCGTCGTCCACGATCTCTTCTGGAAAGCCAGCTGCGCGTAGATCACTGCCGCAGGCATCCTCTAGGCGTTTCACGATCATAGGCGACCAAGCACGTGCGCCATAACGCGCCTGTCCGTCCTTGAAGATATCGAGCACTATCGGCGATAGCTCGAGCGGCACGTGCAAACGTTTGGCGAGACCGTCGAACAGACTCATGTCTTTCACCACCAGATCCATTGTGAAATTAATGTTGTAGCTGCCATTGAGTATCACCTGGCTTTCCGTCTCATGGACAAATGAGTTACCGGAAGAGATTCGAATTGCCTCGAATGCGGTGTTGAGATCCATACCGGCCTGCTTTGCAACCATCATCGCCTCGCCCAGCGCGACGAGGTGAACCGAGCAAAGGTAGTTGGTTACTACTTTGAGAATAGATGCCGAGCCAAGCGGCCCAACGTGAAGGATGCGGCGACCCATGACCTTAAGCGCCGGAAGGGCCTTTTCGAAGGCGGCGCGTTCGCCACCAACAAAGATCGAGATATTGCCCGTGGCGGCACGGTGACAACCACCGGAGACGGGGCCGTCCATCGGCATGGCGCCCACGCCCTCTACCACAGCCCCAAGTCGTCTGACCTCGGCCTCGTCGGTGGTGCTCATCTCGAGCCACATCTTGCCGGGGCCGAGGCCAGCGATCACGCCATCCGTTGCCTCCATCACCTCGCTACTGGCGGCGGGCGAAGGCAGGCATGTGATCACGAGGTCCGTCGCCTCGGCCAATGTCTTCGGCGAATCGGCCCAAACCGCCCGCTTTGCAAGAAAGGGCTCTGCCACGGATCGATCAAGATCGCGCACGGTCAGATCGAAACCGTTCCTCTGCAGGCTCCCTGCCAGCTTCCCTCCCACATTGCCAAGGCCGATAAAACCGATCTTCATTTGGATACAACTCTCCATTAGCACCAACCGCAAAAATACTACTGTCAAACGACCTAACAGTCGAGCTGGGCAGTGGCGAGCACCCCAACGCCCCGCGCCGTCCGCTCGAGCGAAGTGTTATGCCGTATTCTCAAATACTCTGTCGGTCGTGAAACGGTGATACACGGCGCCGGCGTTTAACTCCGGAATGCGCACCCCCCTTGGCGAAAGGCGGATAAGCGATGCGGCCTTGTGAGGCAGCATGTTTCCGTCATTCAGGTATCATTATGGGGATAGATCCAAACAAACGGAGATCCCACCATGAGCAAACGTGTTTTGATGTTACTCTTGACTTCGCTGGTGATAGCGGTTTCGCTGTCGGGAGTTGTACGGCCAAGCGCTGCAGCGCCTCCTCAAGAAGTCAACGTGATAATCGTGTCGTGTTTAATTGACACTGTTGACATGCCGGCGTTTCGCGCGATCAGAGTAGTGGGGGCAAGTAGCAGCGCCAATGCGCCCGAAGTACCCAGCGGCGGGCGGACAAATTGTGCACAGACTCTGGCCGCGCTATTGAGTGTAGGCTTTGACCTTATAAGCGTGGACGGCAGCACACACGGAGCACTCTATACCCTTTACCGAAAAAATTAATGGCCGCGCCTGAACTGCTAGAAAAATCCTAAGGGATCACCACCAGGTAGGGCATCCGTGCCCTCGACATTATTCAAGCCCCGTCTCTAGGATAGAAAAGATTCTGGCCGTTTTCGTTGCTCCCGTGCATTAGGGTGTCTCCACCCGGTAGACCACGTCGTGCTCCCGAGCGTGCTCCTTGACCTTAAGGCCGAAGGATTGGCCGGTGCGCGTCTCGCTGACGTGCACGTAGTCGATTTCCATGGACTCCACCTTCTGCGTGAAGTCGCTGGTGTGCCCCTTGATATGCACGGTATCGCCCTCGCGCAGGACACCCGCGTCGAGCTCCACAACGGCGACCGAAAGATGCGTGTAGTAATGCGTGACCACACCAACGCGCTCCTCGCTGGGTAACGGTTGAGGCACCGCCGGTTTCACCGCGGGCGCCACGGGCGTTACCGGGGCCCGCGCGGGCGCGGTTTTGACCACCTTCTTCTTCGCCGGGGCTTTGGTACGACGCGTTACCTTCTTCTTGGCGACCTTTTTCGCTACCTTCTTTTTCGCCCTCGCCTTTTTCTTGACCTTCTTCGCTACCTTCTTTTTCGCCCTGGTCTTTTTCTTGACCTTTTTCGCGACTTTCTTCTTCGCTTTCTTCGCAACTTTCTTCTTGGCGACCTTCCTACGCGCTACCGGCTTGCGTTTCGTTGCCTTCTTGCCCTTTTTTGCTCGTTTGCCCTTTTTCCTTGCCGCCACTGTTCCACCCTCCGTCGAAAAGGTTATTGGAATGCTGATGCTGGTACAGCTCTCTCAATACTCCCCCAGAGAAAATTGAGCTTATACCCATTTTCCACCCTGTCAAATGTCAAAGCTAGACTCTCCCCTTTTTTAATTCAATTTCGAACTTGGATTCCGTGTCGTCGTCGCACACTGGGTTGCGAAGCATCCGTATTCGAGACGAAGGAGTATCGCCAGAACTAAGCGTACAGCTTCGAATTCACTAAATAAATCTTTTCCGCCCTTTTTATGGCTCGATCCTTCGTAGTAGCCACGAACGAATCTTGTGAGGCCGTGCGTTTAGTCTGCTCCTCTCTCGAAGAAAGAAGGATAGGAAATTCCCGTTCAAAAAAAACGAATCGGACCGCCTGTCGGCGCAACAACGCCACTGAGTCGAGAGAAACACCCCAACTGGTTCTTCCCTCTCACGTAAGCTCTTATCCTAGAGGGGGTCCGCCACAATGACAACGATTGACACAGCCACTGGACTGTGCCGAAAAAGGGATAATCAGCGCGAGCTCGCTCCAGACGGCAGAGCGATATTCCGGATCAGCTTCGTCTTTCTAATTCTCGGGTGGCTTGCAATCACATCCGCCAACGTCGTGGCGGCGGTTCAGAGTTCCGGTGCTAGTCCAGTCGTTGCCGTCGATATCTCTTTCTGGTCGGGCGACATTAACGCTAGCGAGGTCGCTTGCTGGCGGGATTCTGGAGTTCAACACGTGGTCACCGGCACGCAGGTTCCCGACATCACGCGACAGCAACTCGAGATGGCCGTGGGTGGTGGAATGACCGTCGACGCCTATGTCGTGCTTTATTGGGACTTTGACATCACCCAACAAGTCCAGACTGCCCTCTCCATGATTGACGGCTTCCCAGTGCGGCGCCTGTGGCTGGACGTCGAGCAAC
Source organism: Acidiferrobacterales bacterium (assembly GCA_046760105.1). Lineage (GTDB taxonomy): Bacteria > Pseudomonadota > Gammaproteobacteria > Acidiferrobacterales > SPGG2 > JBHIDJ01. The sequence goes on from JBHIDJ010000144.1 coordinate 5,657, forward strand.
CTCGGGGCAACTGGTCAGCATCTCAGCTGATCCAGAAAATCCAATGGGGCGTGAATGCTTGCGGGACCATGCCGTGCGGGATCTACACGCGCAAGGTGTGGTGGCTAGACAACGTGGGTGATACCTCGGCGTTTTCCAGTCTACCCATCTGGTATGCGTACTATGACGGGCAAAACGAGTTCAACGACTGGTACAACCCATTCTTTTGGTACGAAGGCCCGTTCGGTGGATGGTCGGATCCTACGGGGAAACAGTATGACTCGGACTGGACGGCGCCCGACCTATGCGGAGTCAATGTCGACTACAACATCATGTACGTCGACAACGCCAACCCACCTGGTCCACCGCCGGTGCCGCCCGCGCCGACGGGGCTTGCGCCAGATGGTACGACGATCACCACAAGTGCGGTGGCCCTCAGCGCTAATGCGATTACAGATGCCACGCGCTATCAGTTCGAAATAGAGTACTGGGACGGGGTGGCCTGGCGTTATTACTATACCTACGCGCCTGCAAGCAACGCACAAACCTTCTGGCCGGTGTATGCCAATAGCCAGTATCGCTGGCGCGTGCGTGCGCAGAACCAAGAGGGGTGGGGTGAGTGGTCCGCGTGGGCCACGTTTAACTTTGGAAGCGTTGGACCGCCACCTGCGCCGATGCAGTTGAGTCCGGACAGCGGCGTAACTATCCCGACGGGCTCGGTGACCCTCAGCGCCAATGCGATTGCGGATGCCACACGCTACCAATTTGAGATCTGGTATTGGGACGGGGTGGCGTGGCAGTACTACTACACTTACACACGGACCAGCAACGCACAGACGTTCTGGCCGGTGTACCATACCGCATACCAATGGCGCCTCCGTGCTGAAAACCAGTACGGATGGGGTGAGTGGTCATCCTGGGCTACCTTCAACTTTGGAAACGTCAATACCCTGCCGCCCGCGCCGACGGGGCTTGCGCCAGATGGTACGACGATCACCACAAGTGCGGTGGCCCTCAGCGCTAATGCGATTACAGATGCCACGCGCTATCAGTTCGAAATAGAGTACTGGGACGGGGTGGCCTGGCGTTATTACTATACCTACGCGCCTGCAAGCAACGCACAAACCTTCTGGCCGGTGTATGCCAATAGCCAGTATCGCTGGCGCGTGCGTGCGCAGAACCAAGAGGGGTGGGGTGAGTGGTCCGCGTGGGCCAGCTTCAACTTTTTCCCATAGGGAACCACATTCGCCCGTTGAGGCGACATGATCCAGTGAATCCAAGACCTCACCCTATGTCTCCTCATGTGTGGCGTTGCAAGACCTAACCCCGAATCTGGCCCCAGCTCTTAACCGAATAACCCGCCAGGGGCGAGTCTCAGGTAATTATTGTCACTGTACAAGCGGATTTTAATATTTGGGTATATTGATACGCCAAAATACAAATCAGTCAATGTTCATCCAGCTGTTAGTTGATCCTGTAAATGGAATTTTCACTTACATAAATTGTAAAAGGGACCGCCGAACTGGCGTGGCATTTCGCCTGCGTCACGCCCAGTCCATCAGCTCCTAGGCCGCCTCGGCCGCCGCCGGCTTCTCCCAGGCAAACTTCTTGAACACAGCGTCCACCGGCGTCTTGGCA
>JBHIDJ010000145.1:0-7203 GCA_046760105.1 Acidiferrobacterales bacterium
AAGGAGGCCGGCGTCGCCCCGGCGCCGGGAAGAATGCCGGTGAAGAAGCCCAGCATCGCAGAGCCGCTCGCCAGCAAGCCGTTCTTGAACACGGCTGCGGCGCCCGCGGTGATGTCATGCAGCCCCAACTTGGCGGCCCGCGTTATATCTTCGATTCGCACCTTGTAGCGGTCGGCGGCGTTGCTGAGCACCTCGCCGATGCCGAACAGGCCGATGGTGATGGGCACGAAATGAAAGCCGCGCATCATCTCGATGCTACCGAAGGTCAGCCGCGGCTCACCGGTCACCACGTCGAGCCCGACCGTCGACAAGAGGAAGCCGGCGGCGATCATGATCACCGTCTTGGATGGCGAGCCGCCCAAGCCGACGAAGGTGCCGAAGGCGATCAGGAGGACCGCGAACATCTCCGGCGGCCCGAATCGCAGCGCCATCTGCGCGAACGGCACGGCGAAGAAGGTGAACAGGACGGCAGCGATGATGGCCCCGAAAAAAGAGACCCAGAAACCGGCCGACATGGCGAGGCCGGCCTTGCCCTGCACGGCGAGCGGCCGGCCGTCGAACATGGTCGCGACCGACCAGGGATTGCCGGGCACGGCGAACAGGATGGACGTGATCAGGCCGCCATACATGGCGCCCCAGTAGATGCCCGCCAGCATCACGAGTGCCGAGACCGGCTCAAAGTAGACGGTGATGGGAAGCAGAATAGCGACGCCGGTGGTGCCCCCGACCCCGGGAATGACGCCGACCAGCAACCCCAGTATCACGCCCAGCATCATGAAGCCGAGCCGCGTCGGCTCCATCAGGGCGCCGAACCCGGTCATCAGCAAATCGATGGATTCCATCGCCTGGTCCCGTTTGCCTGGAAATGTTCTTGTATCGTCGGACGGCCGTCAGAACGGCAGGAGGTCCGATTTGTAGAACACGCTCAAGGGCATGTTGATGTTGAAGCTCACGCGCAGCGTGAACCACAAGGCGAGCGGAAGCAGGATTCCTCCGGCGAGCGCCTGGTACCAGCGGAACCTGCCGTACCAGGCCATGAAGAGAGCGAGATACACCCCGGAGGTGGCGTAAAGGCCCCCCCAGGGAAGGACGAAGACCGTGATCGCGATCGGGATTCCAACCTTAAGTAGGTCCGTCACCTCCTGCAATTCCTCGAAGAAAGGCCGCCGATCAGGCTTCGTCACACTCAGAACCAAGACGGCGACGGCGGCGATGACCATGCAGAGGGTCAGAAAGAACGGAAAGAAGCCGGGCTGGGGACCGGCCTCGCCCCAGCCCGGCCCCAGCCCGATCGCGTTGTGGAAGATCAGGCCGCCCAGCGCGATGAAGACGATGGCGACACCGATCTCCACCGCTTTATGGTTCGTGCGGAGCCAAATGGACGGCATCGTGCTTCTAACCCTTCGGACCTGCGCGCAGACGCATTACCTCTTCGTGAGGTCGTCACGCAGCGCCCACCCGGCCGCCTTGATCGCGTCGACATGATCCTCTTCGAAGGTGACGAGCCATTTCCTGTACTCCTTCGGCCCTTTGAAAGTCGGAACCATCCCTCTCTTCTTCATGAAGTCCTGCCACTCCTTGGACTCGAAGACCTTCTGGAAGAGGTTCTGGTACCAGGCCACCGCCTCTTTCGGCATGTCGGGGGCACCGATGATACCGCGGTGCTGATGCAGACCGGTCCCCAGGCTAAGCAGCTTGGCGTACTTGCCATCGGTGCCGATCTTGAGCTCAAAGTGTGTCGGTACGTCAGGCCAGGCTTTGAGGCGCTCGTCGCTGAACGAGACGATGGGGGTCATCTTGTCCGGGTAATGCGGCAGGCCCTCCGCCGGCTGGTTGACGCTGAAGTCCACATGGCCGCCGGCCACGTCCGCTGCGACCTTGCCGCCGCCCGACTCGGGGATGTACCTGAACCGCTTGCAGTCGGTAGCTTTCTGGAACAGCCCGATCTGGATCTCGTCTTCCTGCCTGGCGCCGGTGCCGGCGGCAGTGAGACGATCCTTCTTGCAGGCGGTGTGGAATTGCTCCCAGTCTTTGAATTTGCTGGGATTCACCCACAGCAGGAAGGGATCGATCGTCATCAGCGCGAGCGGGGTGAGATCCCGAGAGGTATACATCACCGGAATCTTCTGCTGCAGGGGCGTCGTGACGATACTGTTCAGGGTCGGCGTGATTGCGTATGGACTGCCTTTCTGGCTGTGCAGATACGTAAGCGCGACGGCGCCCGAGCCGCCCGGCATGTTTATCGGCGTGAGCGGCACCGGCGACAGCTTGTGCTTCTCGATGACACCTGTCCACATACGCGTGTAGATATCCGACCCGCCGCCCGGCGACGTCTGAATGACGAACTGGATGGGCTTGCTGGGCTTCCACGCCATCGCATCCTGGGAAGCGGCGAGTACGCCGAAGCCGACAAACGACCCGTAAAGAAGGGCGTACGTTAGGGATTTAAAGAGTGTTTTCATTCCAGTACCTCCGGTTCTTTGTTGATGGATTTAGGTGCGGTGATTCGAGATCTCGTATACCACATACTTGGCGTGGGGCCAAGCGAGCCATGCACAGCGACGAACCACGGCCTGCGCACCGCACCATTTTGCTCGTCTTGTCGCTTAAGCAGCCTTTGCAGGCGGTCAGTGGTTCTCACCATAGGACGTAAATAAGCCAGCGCGGATTCATGAAATAGTCTAAGTAGCATACACACTTACTGACGGTGACCCGCCGCGTTGCGCCCATCGTCGCTGCCGGTCGCGGCCTTGTCTCTCTAATGCTTGTGGGATACGGTATACCAAAATCTAAATGCGACCATAGAACGTGTCCAAACATACCAACAAGGTCAAGAAAACCTATCCTAGATAGAGTCAGATGAACATCCATGAGTATCAAGCAAAGGAATTGCTCGCGCGCTATCGAGTCGACGTGCCACGCGGAGGTGTCGCCTACACGCCGGCGGAGGCCGAGGGCGTGGCGACAGAACTCACTGGCCCGATATGGGTGGTGAAGGCGCAGATTCATGCTGGCGGGCGCGGTAAGGGCGGCGGTGTAAAGGTTGTGCGATCGATCGATGAGGTGCGAGATGCCGCCAAGCATATGATCGGCATGACGCTGGTCACCCACCAAACCGGTACGCACGGCAAGAAGGTCAAACGCGTCTATATTGAAGAAGGCTGCGATATCGCGCGCGAGCTCTACCTGGGCATGCTGATCGACCGCGCCAACAGTTGCATTACCGTCATGGCCTCCACCGAGGGTGGTATGGACATCGAGGAGGTTGCAGCAAAGACACCGGAGAGGATTCTGAAGCTAAAGATAGACCCCGCGCTTGGCATGCAACCGTTCCAGGCGCGCCAGCTTGCTTTCGGACTGAAACTGGAAGGCAAACAAGTCAATGCGGCAGTTAAGTTCCTGCTGGCTATGTACAAAGCCTTTGTCGATCTAGACGCTAGCCTCGTAGAGATTAACCCACTGATCGTAACTGCTGACGGCAGAGTCGTTGCGCTTGATGCGAAGATGAACTTCGATGACAACGCGTTGTTTCGTCATAAAGATATCGAGGAGCTGCGCGACGAAGACGAAGAGGATCCAACTGAACGCGAGGCTGCGCGCCACGATCTAAACTACATCAAGCTTACAGGCAACATTGGCTGTATGGTGAACGGCGCTGGGCTCGCCATGGCAACGATGGACATCATCAAGCTTCACGGCGGGGAGCCCGCTAATTTCCTTGATGTTGGCGGTGGGGCGTCACGCGAACAAGTAACAACAGCCTTCAAGCTGATCCTCTCAGACCCAAATGTCAAAGGAATCTTGGTAAACATCTTCGGCGGCATTATGCGCTGTGACATCATCGCCGAAGGTGTTGTTACTGCCGCTAAAGAAGTCTCGCTCAAGGTGCCGCTGGTCGTGCGGCTTGAAGGCACCAACGTCGAGTTAGGCAAGAAAATTCTCAACGAATCCGGGCTCGATATCGTTGCTGCTGACGACCTTGCCGATGCGGCAGACAAAGTAGTAAACGCGGTGAAACAGATTTGAGCAGATGGCTGTACTCGTAGACGAGGCCACCAAAGTTATTTGTCAGGGCTTCACCGGCGCCCAAGGGACTTTCCATTCCGAGCAAGCAATCGCTTACGGTACGAAGATGGTGGGCGGTGTCACGCCAGGTAAAGGTAGTACTACCCATCTCGGTCTTTCGGTATTCGACACCGTTGCCGAGGCAGTCGCAGCAACGGGTGCGAATGCATCGGTAATCTACGTGCCGCCCCCGTTTGCGGCTGACGCGATACTGGAGGCGGTCGACGCTGAGGTCCCACTCGTAGTGTGCATCACGGAAGGGATTCCCGTGCTCGACATGCTCAGGGCTAAACGCGCGCTCACGAGCTCCCGCACAAGGCTGATCGGCCCCAACTGTCCAGGCATTATCACCCCGGAGGCGTGCAAGATCGGCATCATGCCGGGACACATTCACAAGCGCGGGCGTGTCGGGGTGGTCTCGCGCTCGGGAACGCTCACCTACGAGGCGGTCGCGCAGACGACTGCCGCCGGGCTTGGTCAGTCGACTTGTATAGGTATCGGTGGTGATCCGGTTAATGGCACGAATTTCATTGACTGCCTGGATTTATTTCTCGGCGACCCGGAAACTGAAGCGATCATCATGATCGGGGAGATCGGCGGCTCGGCAGAGGAAGAAGCGGCGGAATTCATCCGTCGGAGCAAGACCAAGAAGCCGGTGGTGGGTTTCGTAGCGGGTCTCACGGCGCCGCCGGGCCGGCGCATGGGTCATGCGGGCGCCATCATCTCTGGTGGCAAGGGTGGTGCGAGCGATAAAATCGAGGCCCTGAAAGGCGCCGGTATTCATGTGGCGGCATCACCCGCTAGCCTCGGTACCACTTTACTAGAGGCTATGGGACACTGAATACGTAGCTGGTTGCACACATCGAAACGAGTTCGCAAATGTCGAGACACACGGCAGAAGTCAAGAAGTTTCGCCATCCCGGCTCCAGTCGTCGGCACTCGCCAATTTACCCCAAAGGGCGACAAGTCGACGACAAGGCGCTCGAGGAGATCCAGACGCTGTTGGGCGAACGTCCAAGGCGCCATGATCTGCTGATCGAACATCTTCACTTGATTCAGGATCGCCACGGCTGCGTGTCCGCGCCGCATCTGGTGGCGTTGGCGGCAGAGATGCGATTAGCGCTCGCCGAGGTGTATGAGGTCGCGACGTTCTACGCTCATTTCGACGTCGTAGAAGACGGGCAGACACGACCGAGCCTCACCGTACGCGTGTGTGACAGTCTGACGTGCGAGATGATGGGGGCGCAAAAGCTTTTGGCCGAGCTACCGACGAAACTGGGGAGCGATGTGCGGGTCGTACGCGCGCCCTGCATGGGTCGTTGCGACACCGCGCCCGTGGCAGAGGTGGGCCACTATCACGCGGACCATGCCACCGTGGAAACAGTGTCCGAGGCAGTGCGCGCGGGTCATGTTCATCCCGAAATGCCGAGTTACAACGACTACCAGGCTTATGTCGCTGCCGACGGCTATAAGGTCTTGCGCGAGTGTCAAGACGGCAAGCGGCAAGTTGATGATGTCATCGGGATTCTCGAGAACTCTGCCTTGCGCGGACTCGGAGGCGCCGGCTTCCCCACCGGCCGCAAGTGGCGCATTGTCCGTGGTTACGCCGGTCCGCGCTTGCTGGCAGTCAACGCCGACGAGGGTGAGCCCGGCACCTTCAAGGATCGCTATTACCTGGAGCGCGATCCACATCGCTTTCTCGAAGGGATGCTGATTGCCGCTTGGGCGGTAGAGGCCGAGGCGGTCTATATCTATCTGCGTGACGAGTATCCGGCTATCCGCGACATGCTGCTAACTGAAATCCCGAAGCTCGAAGCGGCGGGATTGGCGGCGGACACCAAGATCGACCTGCGTCGCGGAGCGGGCGCTTATATCTGCGGCGAAGAGTCGGCGATGATCGAGAGCATCGAGGGAAAACGTGGGCTCCCACGGCACCGACCGCCGTATGTCGCTGAAGTGGGGCTATTCAACCGACCGACGCTAGTGCAAAACGTTGAGACGCTTCACTGGGTGCGCGACATCATTGAGAAGGGGCCGGACTGGTTCGCAGGTCATGGGCGCCACGGCGGCAAAGGACTGCGCAGCTATTCAGTCTCGGGTCGAGTAAAAGAGCCGGGGGTGAAGCTGGCGCCCGCGGGTATCACCGTACGCGAGCTGATTGACGAGTACTGCGGTGGCATGCAAGACGACCACCGCTTTAAGGGGTATCTCCCCGGGGGCGCGTCGGGTGGTATCCTGCCCGCGAACATGGGTGACTTACCGCTTGAGTTCGGTTCACTTGAAAAACATGGCTGCTTCGTTGGCTCACATGCGGTGGTCATCTTGAGCGACCAGGACAACGCGAAGGATGCGGCGCTTAATCTCATGCGCTTCTTTGAAGACGAGAGCTGTGGTCAATGCACCCCTTGTCGCGTGGGCACGGAGAAGGCCGTAAAGCTCATGGTACAGGCTACCTGGGATCAGCCGCTGCTTGAGGAGCTAAGCCAGGCAATGACCGATGCCTCTATCTGTGGACTCGGGCAAGCCGCTTCGAATCCGTTGCGTTGCGCGCTAAAGCACTTCCGCGAGGACTTGTCATGAGTAGACCCAGCCGCTCGATGTTTGACGATGAAAATGGCAAGGCGCGGGCAGCCGAAACCATTCGCTTTACCCTCGATGGGCAAGAGGTTGAAGCCCAACCCAGCGAAACCATCTGGCAGGTCGCACAGCGCTACGGGACAGAGATTCCGCATTTGTGCTACGCGCACAAGCCTGGCTACCGGCCTGACGGCAATTGCCGTGCTTGTATGGTTGAGATCGAAGGCGAACGCGTGTTGGCGGCTGCGTGCATTCGCAAACCCACGCAAGACATGAAAGTCATCACCGATAACCAGCGCGCCAAGCACGCGCGCAACATGGTGATGGAACTCCTGGTCGCTGACCAGCCACAGCGCAAAGTGGCGCACGATCCCAACTCCCACCTGTGGCAATGGGCCGACCGCATGGGCGTTAATGATAGTCGTTTCCCCGGTCGTGAATTGCCGGCGGCGGATCCAAGTCATACCGCCATGCGCGTACAACTCGATGCCTGTATCCACTGCAATCTGTGCGTACGGGCGTGCCGTGAGGTGCAGGTGAACGATGTGATCGGCATGGCCT
>JBHIDJ010000146.1:0-7190 GCA_046760105.1 Acidiferrobacterales bacterium
TACGTCTTCGCAGTAATCGATAGCAAGGTCTGATTCCCTATATAGTTGGTCAGAGGCTAACGCAGTTCCCGGCACTTCAGTGAGAATTCTGTCGCGTAGGTTTTCCAGCCGACGCTTGTTCTCGACACGGTCTTTTTCGTTGAGAAGGAATCGCTTTTGCATCTTGCGTGTCTTGTGGTCATAGCGAAAATAAAATGCACCGTTTTCTCCCACGACAGCATCGACCGGCCACATGCGCGCGATATGATCACACCAGCCCGCTGGCCGTCCCGTAATAGGTATGACGATAAAACTAGCGTTCTCCAGACGCTCCATCGCCGCATAAGCCTGCGCTGTTAAATGCCCGTCAGTCGTCAGGGTATTGTCGATATCGAAAAATACGCCGCGAATACGCCGGCGCATCGTGAGCGGAAGTGATTCAAACGGTTGCATCGTCAAGTACTAAGCACAGTGGCTGGTGGTCCGATGCCTCCGTCTTTTCGTTGACATCCATAGCACGGACCCGTCCGGCTAAGTCACTCGTGACGAAAATGAAATCTCGGCAATGGGCGGTGGACCAGTAAACGAGCTCATAGACGCCGCAGGTAATTGGATGGTCTTTTCCTGGGTACGCCACTGTCCAAGCATCGACAAAGGCCTGCGTTCCATCATCGAACCGCTCCCCCAATCGTGCGTAAGCAGACTCTGATTTCTCCATATTGAAATCCCCACACAGCACAGTGGGGCACGGACCCGTTGGCGGGACGTAAGGATCCGCCCCGGTGCTTCGTGATGGCGTCACCTGAGCTGGGTGAGCCGAGGTCTGCTGGTGGAGCAGGCGCAGGTGCTCTACTTGCGCCGCCCGGTGCTCGGATGAGTAATACTCAAGGTGAGTATTAATGACCCGCATTGGGCCAAGGCCAGTCGCCACGATGACTTCGAGCGCCTGTCTTTGCATATGGGGTGTCTCGGTGGTTACTGGACGGGGCAGCGGGTGACTAAACGTCTGCAAAACGGGGAGTCGCGTGACCACCAGGTTTCCGAACTGACGCCGCTGACCAATGCTGTCTCCAGCAGCATCGGTGCCGGCTCCAAAGATAGCCTCAAAGTCCGGCAATAGGCGGTGAAATCCCGCTGGTTGATCGGCATCGCCGTCATCGGTTAGACCTGGAAAATTGCGGGCGACCTCCTGAAAACACAGGATGTCTGGGTCCCCCATGGCCATAGCCGTGTCGACGATCCGGCTTAGATCGACCGCTCCGTCATAGCCTTCGCCCCAACGTATGTTCCAGCAGACGATCTCGATCACTTAACACCCGCGCGCATAAAGGACTGCACGAATTGCCGCTGGAACAACAGAAAGGCGATTAATAGCGGTGCGACCGCGAGCAGGGTACCGGCAGTGATGATCGACCACTCAACACCCGACTCGGGCGCCGCAAAGATCGCCAGGCCCACAGTGAGCGGCCGCGTCTCCACCGAGTTCGTAATGACCAACGGCCACAAGAAATTGTTCCAGTGGTAACTGACGGACACGAGCCCATAGGCTACATACACCGGGCGCGCGAGCGGTACGTACACTTTCCACAAAATCTGCAGAGGGGATGCACCCTCCACGCGTGCGGCTTCTTCAAGCTCCTTTGGTACAGTCTTGAAAGTCTGACGCAACAAAAAGATGCCGAATGCGCTCGCCATATAAGGGAGACCAATGGCCAGGATCGTATCCACCAGCCCGAGGGCGCTCATGATCCGGTAGTTTTCCACGATAAGCACATCGGGCATGATCATGAGCTGAATAAGCACTAAGACGAAAACCAGCTCACGCCCGAAAAAGGCATAGCGTGCGAATGCATACGCGGCAAGTGTGCAAATCACGAACTGCGCCGCCAGTATCATGGTCACCAGTATGAAGGTATTCAAGAAATAGCGAGCAAACGGTGCCACCTCCCACGCGCTGGCGAAGTTCTCCAGCGTAAGGGGCGCGAACAACTCGAAGCGCGTGGAGAACTCGGCCGGATGGAAAGCGCTCCAAAAAGCATAAAGAAGTGGCAATACCCACAGGATCGCCAGCACCCACGCGCCTGCGATCTCGAACACACGGCCAAGCGAGTAGTCGGGCTGACTCATTGGTAGTGGGTCCTGCGGTCGAGGTAATAAAACTGACTGATGGCGGCGACAACCAGGATAACTAGAAGCACGACCGTCAGCGTTGCGGCGAACGCGGTGTCCCAGTAGTCGAAAGCTACCTGGTAGATGTAATAGAGCAACAAGTTGCTGGCATTGTCCGGTCCCCCTTTGGTCAGGATAAACAGCTGATCTACCAGCTTGAACGAGTTGATCACTGCGTTGACCAGTACGAACACCGTGGTCGGCATCATCAAGGGAAAAACCACGCGGCGAAAGTAGTACCAGCGTCCTGCGCCTTCGAGCGTTGCTGCCTCCCGTAGCTCGGGTGGAATGGACTGGAGCGCAGCCAGATAGAAGATCATGAAGAATCCAGCTTCTTTCCAGATGGTCATGACGATGATGCACCACATCACCGTGTCGGGATCGCCCAGCCAGTTGTGTCCGCCCGCACCGAACAGACCGCGCACCTGATCAAGCAACCCGTACTCGGGGGTGTAAAAGAACAACCAGATGTTGGCTACCGCAACCATCGGCAGAATGGTTGGTGTGAAGTAGGCCATCCGTGTCAGACCCCGCCCCGGGATCTTCTCGTTGACCCACACGGCCATAAGAATGGCAATAGCGATGCTCGTGGGAATGGTGCCCACAGCAAAGAAAATGTTGTTCCCGAGAACCTGCCAGAAGAGCTCGTCTTCAAGCAAAAGCTGGTAGTTGTCGACCCCAATAAACTCGGCAGGGCGAGTCCCCTTGGGTGTCGAAAAAAAACTGCTGACTAGCGTCGACGCGGTCGGGTAATGGGTAAAGGCGGCCAGGAGTGCCGCCGCGGGCAAAAGCAAGAGCCAGCCATAGATGTGTACCTGAGCACGAATTGTGCGCATCGTGGGGATGAAAGCGCGGGAGGCCGGCTCTTGCCGACCTCCCGCGTTCTAAGAGCGACTAGCGGTAACGCTTGAGGACGCGATCGGCGCCTTGCTGTGCCGATTTGAGTGCCTCCTCTGGTGTTTTCGCGCCGGTTAGCGCCGACTGAATCGCATCGTCCAGAAGCTTCCGCACCCGTGCGTTTTCATGCGTGGACAATTCTGCAGTCGCGTACTCGAGCTGGTCGCGGGCGACCGCCGCATAGGGAAAGCCTTTCACATACTCTTTCAACTTCATCGTCTCGTAAGCGTCAGGCCGGATCCCCATATAGCCTGTCCTCATACTCCACTCGGCTGTTCGCTCAGGCTCGGTCATACATTTGACGAAAGTGAGTGCCGCCTTCTTCTCTGCTGGCGTGGCTTTCTTGAATATATAGAAGTTGCCGCCGCCAGTCGGCGTCCCACGCCGCTTGCTAGCTGGCAACATCGCCACACCAAAATCGAACTTGGCATTCTTCTTCACCGCCGTGAGATTCCCGGTGCTATGCCACATGATCGCCGTTTTCTGCTCCAGGAAGTCGCTGCGTAGCGTGCCCCACTCGACCGTGCCGGTCGGCATGACTTTGTGCTTCGCGCCCAGATCGCGCCAGTACTGCAGTGCCCCGATAACCGCACGATTGTCAAAGTAGGTTTGATTGCCGTCGTTGTTCATCAGCACCTGGCCGTTCTGCATCGTCAGCGCCCCGAACATCCAGTATGGGTAGCCGGTCGAAGGGATCTCGATGCCCCAGCGGACGACGTTGCCCGAGGCATCCTTTTTGACCAGCTTTTTGGTGGCCGCTACGAGCTCATCCCAATTTGCCGGTGGTTTCTCAGGATCCAGACCGGCCTCACGGAAGGCATCCTTGTTGTAATACATGACGATCGTAGATCGCTGGAACGGAATGCCCCAGGTCTTCCCGGCAGTGCGCCCGTTCTCCATCAAAGTGGGGTAGAAGCTGTCGAGCCACGCCTTTTCCTCTGGCGTTGACACGAGATCGTCAAAGGCCTCGATCGCGTCCTGGTCGATGAGCTCGAAGATGTCGATCGCGAACATCACCGAGAGCTGGGCCGGCTTGCCGCTCCTCAGCGCAGTCAGCGCCTTGATACGCGCATCGTTGTAGTTCCCCGCATACACGGCCTTCACCTTGATATCGGGGTGCTGCACCCCACATTGCGCCGTCAGGTCGTCGACGATCTTGGTGAGCGGACCGCCTACAGCAACAGGATAGTACATGGTGAGCTCGACGGGCGCTGCTGCGACTGGTGCAGTGCTCCCGACGACAAGCCCGAATGACAACACTACAGCCGCTAATGCAATACCAATCAGTCGTTTCATTGCGTTCTCCCTCCGTTCGTTTGTGGTAAACATGAGATCAACGTAACTACGGACAGATCAAGCCACCCGCCCGCTTATTTCGCTTGGACGCGTTGCTTCGTCGCGCCTCCTGCCCGAGTCGGTCTCGAACAGGTGAACATTGCTGGCCGACCAGGCCAGCCTTACCTTGGCGCCACGGGCCAAGTTTGCCCGCCCTGCGACGCGCAAGGCAAGTGGCTGGCCGCCGACCTGGCAGATAACAACACTGTCGGCGCCGTGATATTCGATGTCAGTGATCTCGGCAGGGACACCGGATTTGTCCGAAATGCCTACGTGCTCGGGCCTCACTCCTAATAAAAGCCCGTCCACATTCCCGTGGAGCACTGACGGCCCGCTGGTACCCTCGATGATGGCGTCATCCCCACTGCTTATCAGTCGCACCAGATTCATGGGCGGTGTCCCGATGAAACGAGCGGTAAACGCGGTGGCGGGGCGCATGTAAAGTTCCTCGGGTGTTCCATCCTGCTCGATCTGGCCGTCGCGCAACAGAATAATCCGGTCCGCCATGCTCATGGCCTCCGTCTGGTCGTGCGTAACGTAAATCATGGTTATCTCCAAGCGCTGCTGAAGGCTGCGGATCTCGGCACGCATTTCGTGCCGCAACTTGGCGTCCAGATTCGAGAGCGGTTCGTCCATCAGACACACGGGCGTCTCGGCGATGATGGCTCTACCGAGTGCAACACGCTGGCGCTGCCCGCCGGAGAGCTGTGCAGGTTTACGGTGTAACAGCAAAGACAGACCGAGCAGCTCGGCCACCTTCTTGAGGCGCCGTTCGCGCTCTGCCGGGGCGACGCGGCGCACTTTAAGGCCGAACACGATGTTCTCGGCGACTGTCAGGTGAGGAAAAAGGGCGTAGGACTGAAACACCATCGAAAGTTTGCGTTTTGCCGGCTGGAGCCGTGTGGAATCCCGCCCGCCAATGCGCACTGTGCCTGAGGTGACCTCCTCGAGTCCCGCAATGAGCCGCAGCGTCGTAGACTTACCGCAGCCGGATGGCCCCAAAAGTACGAGCAACTTTCCTTGCTCGGCGGTGAAACTCACGTTGTTCACCGCCGCATTCTCGCCCCAGCTCTTGCGGACGTTGGTAAGGACTACTTCGGACATGGTGTTCCGCTTTTACCCGCACACCGAACTTCGATGTTGGTGTGTCTTCCGAACTCGCATCGTCGTTACTTAGACCACAGGGTATTTCTGTGGGCAGCCATGGGATGTTGGCAGACTCAATGGTATAACAACAGCCTTGTGCAATCACTCGTGGCCGCGATCAAGATTATGACATTAGCTTGGAAATGAAAAAAAACAACGGAGTATTTGATCTATTTATCATCGGCGGGGGCATAAATGGTGTGGGTATCGCCCGTGATGCCGCCGGGCGCGGCCTCACTGTCGCGCTTTGCGATCAAGGTGACCTGGGCGGCGCCACGTCTTGGACCAGCAGCAAACTGGTCCATGGAGGTCTGCGTTATCTCGAGCTCTACAAGTTCCGTCTTGTGTATGAATCATTGGCCGAGCGCGAAGTGTTACTGCGTGCAGCACCACATCTGGTGCGACCCTTGCGTTTTGTCCTGCCGCATGTGCCGGAGTTACGCCCGGCGTGGATGATCCGGGCCGGGCTGTTTCTTTACGACCACCTTAGCCGACGGGTAAGCCTTCCCGGCTCGAAGGCTGTGAAGCTACGCGAAAGTCCGCTCGGTGCCGGCCTGAAGGATAGTTTCCGTAAGGGCTTCGCCTACTCTGACTGCCTGGTTGACGACGCTCGGCTGGTGATCGCCAACGTGCTCGCGGCATCGTCGCTCGGCGTGAACGTCATGACCCGTACCGCCTGCGCCGGGGCCGAGGTGGTGGACGGTGTGTGGCACGTCAAGCTTGAAAGCCGCGACCCCAACAAACGCAGTACTGTCGCCGCGCGCGCGCTCCTCAATGTCGCCGGACCTTGGGTCGCTCAAGTACACGCGTCAATAAAGGGAGTACGACCGGGAAAAAGGATACGGCTCATCAAGGGAAGCCACATCGTGGTACCGCGGCTACATGCGGGAAAACACACTTATATCCTGCAAAACGTTGATCGGCGCCAAGTGTTCGTGATTCCTTTCGAACGCCAGTACTCGCTGATTGGTACGACCGAGGTCGAAGTCGAGGGCAGGCTCGGCAGCCTCAAAATCTCCAAAGACGAGATCGATTATCTTTGTCGTGCCGTTAACCGATACATGGTGCGCTCCGTTGGACCGGAGGATGTCATATGGAGCTACGCCGGTGTCAGACCCCTTTTTGGTGACAACGAAGTGGATCTGTCGGCAATTACCCGCGACTACGAGTTGACCTTGGATACCGTGACCGGGAATGCACCTGTGCTGACAGTGTACGGGGGTAAGATTACGACCTACCGGCGTCTGGCGGAGCATGTTCTTGAGAAGCTCAATCCATTCTTCCCGGATATGAAGCCGGCGTGGACCGCGTCGACGCCACTCCCGGGCGGTGACATTCCTCATGGCGACTTCGATGCATTCGTGCGCCAGCTTGGGCAGGACTACCCACAGTTGCCACAATTCCTGCTTGAGGCCCTCAGCCGACGTCACGGAACCCGGTGTATAGAAATCCTACGGGGCGCGCACGTGGTCGATGCGTTAGGACAGCACTTCGGTGCCGGCCTTTATGCGCGTGAAGTGGATTACCTCATTGATCACGAGTGGGCGCGCACGGCCGAGGATGTGCTCTGGCGCCGGACCAAAATAGGCCTACACATGACGGACGAGGAGCGCGCGAGCGTTGTCGAGTACGTTGCCCGCCAACGGCAACCGGCAAAAGCAAAA
>JBHIDJ010000147.1:0-7162 GCA_046760105.1 Acidiferrobacterales bacterium
CACTGCTCGCGCAAACTCTTCCGTCTGTGCCGTGCCGCCGAGGTCTGGCGTGTGATACGAGGAGTCAGCGAGCACGGTGTCGACAGCCCTCTGCAAGTGCTTTGAAGCAGTGATCAATTCCGACCTATCACGTCGCGCGCCGAGCCAGTCAAACAACATGCTGGCCGATAACATCAACGCCGTTGGGTTGGCAACACCTTGACCCGCGATATCCGGCGCCGAGCCGTGCACGGCCTGTGCCACCAAGTGTTCGTCACCAACATTCACGGCGGCGGCAAGACCCAACCCTCCAGCAAGTTCTGCTGCTTCGTCCGATAAAATGTCGCCGTACATGTTGGTGGTGACCACAACATCAAACGCTGCGGGTTTACGAATAAGCATGGCTGCCAGAGCGTCTACGAAGAACTCATCGACGGTCACATCGGGAAAGCGCTCGGCAACTGCTAGCACCTCCCTCCGGAAAAGGCCATCCGTGAGCTTCAACACATTAGCTTTGTGGACCATGGTCAACGTCTTACGCCGTCGTTGCGCAAGCTCGAAGGCGACCATGGCGATGCGGCGACAGCCGGCAACAGAAATCTTACGTATCGCGATCGCGATGTCCTCGCTCGGCTGGAACTCACCGCTCCCCGCGAACATGTTGCGATCAGCGTAAAAACCCTCCGTGTTCTCGCGCACAACAACCAAGTCCATGTCCGGCGTTTTTGCCGGCACGCCGGGCCGCCCGTAACTCGGCCGGATGTTGGCATAAAGGTCGAGCTGTTTACGGATTTGGGCGGACGGATTAATCCCGCCTTGCTGGTGTGGTGGATATGCGTGAGTCGAGACCGGCCCCAGGATCACGCCATCCACCTCGCGCACCCGATCCAACACATCGCCGGGCAAAGTCGTGCCCTCGTTTGAGAGCGTGGAAAGGCCAATATCCCGCTCAATCATTTCCAGCCCGAGGTCAAATCGACCATTCAAGGCGTCAAGTGCTATGCGGGTTGCCCGGCTAATCTCGGGGCCAATACCGTCTCCCGGTAAGATCAAGATACGAATGGTTTATACCTCCTCAATGTAAGCGCGGAGCAACAGAACGCTTA
Organism: Acidiferrobacterales bacterium; assembly: GCA_046760105.1. Lineage (GTDB taxonomy): Bacteria > Pseudomonadota > Gammaproteobacteria > Acidiferrobacterales > SPGG2 > JBHIDJ01. Next base: position 1,086 of record JBHIDJ010000147.1, read on the forward strand.
AGTAGCGCTTTGTGCAGTGTCGGCTGTTATTATACCGGCGCTTAGAAAAATAACTTTGGTACGTCATGGAAAAATACGGCATCGGTCAGGCCGTACGCCGCAAGGAGGATGTTCGTTTCCTCACCGGTCACGGCCGCTACATCGACGACATCGAACTCGAAGGTATGGCGCACGGTTTCGTGCTGCGCTCGCCCTATGCGCATGCGCGCATCACGGCAATCGACACGGCCGCCGCCGTCGCCACACCGGGCGTGCTCTTTGTATTGACTGGCGCCGACTGGCAGGCCGCCGGCCTTGGTGACTTGCCCACGCGCACGCGCGCCAAACATCCGGACGGCTCGCCAGTCACCGCACCGCCGCGGCCGGCGCTGGTCACTGACCAGGTGCGTTTCGTCGGTGATGCTGTTGCCTTCATCGTCGCGGAGACGCTGGAAGCGGCCAAGGATGCCGCCGAGCTGATCGACATCGAGTACGACCCGCTGCCGACAGTGGCCGATGTCGCGGCAGCCCTCGAGCCGGGGGCGCCATTAGTGTGGGATCACATACCGAGTAATCTCTGCGTCGATTTTGAAGCCGGGGACAAAGCAGCGGTCGACGCGGCGTTTTCCAGTGCTGATCGTACCGTTTCTGTCGATCTCCTGAATAATCGCGTCATTGCGGCGGCGATCGAGCCGCGTGGTGCTATCGGTCAGTACGACCCTCGGGAAGAAAAATTCACGCTCATTTCCAACTCGCAGAATATTCACACAGCACGCAACCAACTCGCGGAAAAGATCTTTCACGTACCAAAGGAAAAGATTCGCCATGTGGCTTACGATGTCGGCGGTGGGTTCGGCGGCAAGAACGCGCTGTACTCCGAGCACGCGCTCGTGCTGTTCGCCGCGCAGCGGCTCAGTCGACCGGTCAAGTGGATCAGCGACCGCAGCGAAGCCTTTACTGCTGACAACCACGGTCGCGCTCAGCGAAGTCGCGCCGAGCTTGCGCTCGATACCGAAGGACGTTTTCTGGCGCTACGAGTATCGACCATCGGCGATATCGGCGCCTACGTGGCATCGGTCGGTCCATTCACGCCGACAGCCGGTACCGTGAGAACGCAGGGCGGCCTCTACCGCATCCCGGCCATCCACTTTGAAGCTAAAGCAGTGTTTACCAATACCGCACCGATCGATCCGTACCGCGGAGCCGGGCGCCCGGAAGCGACCTATCAGATCGAGCGTGCAGTTGATCTAGCGGCGATAGAACTCGGCATGGACCCGGCGGAGTTACGCAAGCACAACCTGATCCGCCGTTCCGATCTGCCCTACAAGACAGGTGTAGGTTTAGAGATCGATTCCGGTGATTTCGAGCGGATGTTCGAACGTGCGCTCGAGCTAGCGCGTTGGGACAGCTTTCCAGAGCGCGCAGCTGCCACCCGCGCTGGCGGTCGCCGCCGCGGCATCGGCGTGGCCACTTATCTCGGGCTTACCGGCGGGATGCGCCAGGAGTATGCGGCGCTCAGGTTCGAGCGTAAGGGCAACGTCACCGTAGCCGTCGGCGGTGAGTCAGTCGGAACCGGTCATGAAACGACACTCCCGCAGATTGTCGCCGATCGCCTCGGCATCCCGCTCGAGCATATTCGCCACCGCCAGGCGGACACCGACGCCACGCCTGTTGGCAGCGGGCACGGAGGTTCGCACGGGCTCGAGCTAATCGGCTCGGCCGTCGCCACCGCAGCCGACAAGGTGATCGAAAAGGGCAAGCAGGTTACCAGTAACCTGCTGGAAGCAGCGGTCGCTGACATCAGCTTTGCCAACGGAGTCTTCAGCATTTCTGGCACAGATCGCTCGGTGTCCATCGATGAGGTAATCGCTGCCTCTTTCGATCCATCGCGCCTACCGCCGGGTCTCGATGTCGATGTTACTTATGAGGACCAGCGCTTGAGCTGCCCCACAGGTTGTCATGTTGCTGAAGTCGAAGTTGATCCGGAGACGGGTGTCGTACGAATTGTCGACTATACGGTGGTGAGCGACTTTGGCGCGATCATCAACCCCATGATCGTTGATGGACAGGTCATGGGCGCTACCACCCAGGGTATCGGACAGGCACTATTGGAAGACGTTGTGTACGACGAGGACAGCGGACAGTTGCTCACCGGCTCGTTCATGGACTATTGTCTCCCACGCGCCGGCGACTTGCCAAACTTGAAAACGGACTTATACGAGGGGGCACCAACGTCGAGAAACCCATTAGGGGTCAAGGGTGCTGGCGAGGCCGGCTGCGGTGGCGCACCCCCGGCGGTGGTGAGTGCTGTCGTCTCTGCCCTCAAGGAGTACGGTGTGCGCCACATTGACATGCCGCTTACACCTTTGAGGGTCTGGCAAGCGCTTGCCGAGGGACGCAAGTCCTAAGGCACGTGTTCTCATCAATGGCTCGCGGGAAGGAAGATATAGACCAGCTTGCGCATGAAGCGCGACAGTTCCTCGCGAGCTTCAAGACCTTGCTAATGTCAACCGTAAGCGCTGAGGGAGCCCCCGAAGCAAGTTATGCACCTTTCGTGCGCATGGACGACGATTGCTTTTACATTTATGTCAGCCAACTATCCAAACACACGGCTAATATCGAAGCAACACGTACCACGAGTATTTTATTCATAGAAGATGAACGTGACGCTCAACAACTCTTCGCACGCAAGCGCCTTACCTTTGACTGCCGTGCGGAGCTGATCGAGCGTGAGAGCGAGGACTGGAAATCGATCATGAAAATCTTTGAGAGAAGATTTGGCAATATCATGGAGATGATAAGGCCGCTACAGGATTTCAAGCTGTTTCGCATCCGGCCCCAGGGTGGCATCTATGTCAAAGGCTTCGCGCAAGCGTATCGGGTTAGCGGCGCAAAGCTCGATAGCTTCCAACATATTAGAACGTCAGGTACAAGTTCCAAGGGGTAAGATTCAAGGAATTCAGATTCAAGGTACAAGTAGCAAGATACAAGTCAAAGACGCGCCCCCCGGTAACTAAGTTCTTACTTGGATCTTGTACCTTGAATCTTGTATCTCGCCTTATCTTGGAGTTCGGACGTGAAGTTTTAACTTGAAACTTGTATCTTGAAGCTTATACATGTGGCGAGGATGAACTCAGAAACTGACAACATGTCAGACGACACCCAGCAATCTGAAGCATATCGGTTATCGGAAGAAGAACGAGCCGCCATTGTCGAACACATGAATCAAGATCATACTGACGCCCTGCTTCTTTATGCCCAGGTCTTCGGCGGCGCTCCGACCGCCTCTGCCGCGACGATGACGAGCATAGATTCGAACGGCATGGACCTGGAAGTTACGTCTGGCGAAGCAGTGAAGCTGATACGCATCGAGTTTGACCACCGACTCAGGAACCCGGGAGACGCGCGCCGAACACTTGTCGAAATGGCCAAGTCAGCGCGCGAAGCGGATGACCATGGCGCATGACGGTCGGCGCTGCCACCCCGCTAAAGATTAAAACTATGCTGGGGGAGAGCTAATGCTATGGAATTTCGCGCTGCCGTTTTGCACGAAGTAGGAAAGCCACTTACGGTCGAGACCATACAAAGCACTTCGCTTAAGTCCGGCGATGCGCTCGTGCGCATTCACGCTGCAAGCATCTGTCACACCGACCTCGAGGTGATCGAAGGTGAGCTGAGCTACCCACTGCCGATGGTATTGGGTCACGAGGCGGCAGGGACGGTCGCCGAAGTCGGGGCTGATGTCGAGCACCCCGCGCCCGGGGATCATGTCGTGCTGTCGTGGAACCCGCATTGTGGCCATTGTTTCTACTGTGAGCATAACCAACCTATTCTGTGCGAACCCTATGTGCGTAACCGGGCAAAGGGGCTTCATTTCGACGGCACACACCGCCTTTCTCTTAATGGGAATCCGCTAAACATACTTATGTATTTGGGGGCCTTCGCCGAGTACTGTGTCGTGCCAGCACAAAGCGCCGTACGGGTGCCAGATGAAATGCCTTTCGATCGCGCCTGCCTGCTTGGGTGTGGTGTTATGACCGGTTTTGGTGCGGCGACGCGCGTCGCGCCCGTGTCCTGCGGCTCAGCAGTCATGGTGATCGGCTGCGGCGCGATCGGGTTAAGCGCGGTGCAGGGTGCGCGCCTGGCAGGCGCCGTGGCAACCCTTGCCGTTGACCTTAACGAACAGAAACTCGAGCTCGCACGCTCCGTCGGCGCAACACATGTATGCAACCCGGAAAAAGACGATCCGGTTGCTGTAGCCAAGGTCATCACTAATGGTCGGGGCGCCGACTATGTCTTTGAATGTGCCGGGAGTAAGGCGACGTTTCGCACTTCAGTGCAGGCGGTGCGACCAGGCGGGCAGGTCGTGTGGCTCGGTAAGATCAACGTGAAAGAAGAGGTGAGCTTCCGCTGGGGTACGCTCATGGGTGAACGTCGCATCGTGCGCTCGAGCTATGGCGGCGCGCGCCCGCAGGAGGACTTTCCGAATCTGTCACGGGCGTATCTAAAGGGTAACCTGAAGCTCGACGAGCTTATCACGCAGCGCATCGCGCTCGAGGACATTAACGATGGCTTCCGCGCCTTAAAACGAGGCGAGGCCATCCGTACCGTCATTGAGTTTGACAAGTAAGTAGCAAGCATCAAGTTACAAGCAGCAAGGAAAAAAGATAAAAACGAACTATTCCTGGCCTAGTACCGTTACTTGCTACTTGTTACTTTGAACTCGTTACTCGCAATACATACTAATCACGGATCACGACTCACGAAATGATAATGCAGGCGCGCATCCTTGGCGCCAACCCGTCGGTGCCCTATCGCTTCTGGGTGTCGGAACCCTCGAGGTCCGACAGCTTCGTATGCGCGGGCTTGCCCTGGACGCCTTTGTAGAGAACCCCTTGGCGCAGCTTCATAATACGGGTATGTTCGGCCACCGCCGCCGGGTCCATATCGGCCTTCGGCGGGGTTTCGTGGATGAAGTGGCCGAACTTGTCCTCGCCGCGAACAAGCCAGGCGCTATCGTAGCTGGTGTTGATCTGTTTGACGTGCGGCGCGATGTAACGGATGGCAACGCCAATCCGCCGATAATCACAACGGTTCGGCTCGGAACCGTGTATTGTACGAATGTTGTGCAGTGATACTTCGCCGGGTTCGAGCACCAAACACACGGCTTTACTTGCATCTACGTCGACGGCGATTTCCTGGCCCCGAGTTAGCAGGTTATCCTTCGCTAGCGTGTCGCGGTGCAGAAGCTGCTCGAGCTTGTGGCTACCCCGGATCATCTTCATGCAACCGCTCTCCCGCGTGGACGGAGACAGCGCCACCCATGCAGTGACCACGTCGGGCTTGTCCAATCCCCAGTAGGTCGAATCCTGATGCCAAGAGACGAAGCTCGGGTCGTTCGCATCCTTTACGAACAAGCTGACGCCCCATACGAAGATATCGGAACCCAGCACGTCCTCGATTGCATCAAGCACTTTCACATGACGGGCCAGGTCTGCGGCCCAGGTTTGCAACAGATACAGCTTCTGGCCCTTGGAGAGTTCGTACCAGCCGTCGTGGGCCTCCTCGTAGGCCTCGAACCGCCGCCGAAAATCAGCGGCTTCCTCACGCGAAAGCGCGCGGATCGGGGCATAGAAGCCATCCTCCTTGTAACGATGGACCTGGTTTTCGGTGAGTAGCTTAGGCACGGCTTCCTACTCGCAGATTTGCAACTGATTGAAGAATATCAGTAAATAGGAGGTCGGAGTAGAGAGCGGCAGCCCTTCGACCGCGTTTTTTACCCAAGTGCACCGGATTTCCTATTCGAGTGGGCCGTCGCCTATGCTAAGTCAACCCGCAATCAAAGGAGGAGACACCATGGGTCTCACGGGGATAAACCATTTAGCATTCATCACGAATGACATGGAGAAAACCATCCGCTTTTACCGCGACCTTTTAGGTATGGAACTCGCTGCCGGTATAGGTCATGACGGCTACCGTCATTACTTCTTCAAGTTTGGCAATAATCACGTCGCGTTTTTTGAATATGAAGGCGCGCGGCCGATGGTGCGGAAATTCCATGGCGTGAAGACCGAGGAGCCTCTGGGTTTTGATCACGT
>JBHIDJ010000148.1:0-7120 GCA_046760105.1 Acidiferrobacterales bacterium
TAACGAAACTGCGCCCGTAGCTCAGTTGGATAGAGTACCTGGCTTCGAACCAGGTGGTCGGGGGTTCGAGTCCCTCCGGGCGCGCCAATACTTTCAAGGGCGTACGTTCTTGTAACCTTCTTACTTTCCTCCACTGTGTGGCTTCCCTGCTCTAGATCAACGAAAAATCAGTAAATATGTGCTTGGTTGTGTATGATTCAGCCGCGGCAGCGTAGAGCTGGCTGACTTCAGATGATGACCGTCAAGCAATAGGGGCGACGCCAGTGAAGTGCCCCAAGTGTCAGCACGATAACCCGTCCCAGGCGAAGTTTTGTCTGGAGTGCGGAAGCCGCGTGGCGCTCGCCTGCCGCAAATGCGGGACAGAGTTACCGGCGGGCGCCAAGTTCTGCCTTGAGTGCGGTGAGCCGATCACGGAGCGGCCACCCGCAGAAACCCGCTTTAAGTCGCCCGACGCCTACATCCCCAAGCATCTTGCAGAGAGGATTCTCGCCACCAAGGGGACCTTAGAGGGCGAGCGTAAACAGGTCACCGTGGTGTTCGCTGACATCAAGGGATCTACCGAGTTGATCGCAGACCAAGATCCCGAAGAAGCAGACAAGCTGCTCAATCCAGTGCTCGAGCGCATGATGGAGGCCGTGCACCGATACGAGGGAACCGTTACTCGAGTAACGGGTGACGGCATCATGGCACTTTTCGGTGCACCGCTCGCGCACGAAGACCACGCCATCCGCGCTTGTTTCGCAGCACTGGTCATGCAGGAGGCGATTCGTCGCTACGGCGAGCAGGTGCGGCGGGAGCATGGCTTTTCCGTCCAGATCCGGGTCGGCCTCAATTCGGGCGAGGTGGTAGTCCGCTCTATCGGCAACGATCTCTATATGGAATACACGGCCATGGGGCAAACGGCACATTTGGCCGCTCGGATGGAGCAGCTTGCCGACCCCGGCAGCATTCTGCTGCCTACCGATACACTTCGCCTAGCCGAGGGCTACATAGAAGTAAGAGAACTTGGCAAGGTTCCGGTAAAGGGCCTGGCTGAGCCCGTCGAGGTGTATGAGCTGACCGGCGCAGGGCTTGCGCGGCGCCGCTTCGAGGCCGCTGCTGCTCGAGGCCTGACGCGCTTCGTAGGGCGCGATGCGGAACTCGACCACTTGCAAAAGGCCCTGGAGCAGGCGGGCAAGGGTCACGGCCAAGTGGTCGGCGTGGTCGGCGAGCCCGCGGTCGGAAAATCACGGCTGTTCTTCGAGTTCACGCACTCGCATCGGACGCAAGGCTGGCTCGTCCTAGAGACGAATTCGGTCTCCTATGGCAAGGCTACCCCGTTTCTGCCCGTTATCGACTTTCTCAAGGGCTACTTCCAGATCGAGGCTCGAGATGAGTCTCGGAAGATTCGCGAAAAAATCAGCGGCAAATTGGTGACTCTCGACGAAAGCCTGATGCCGACCGTCCCAGCCTTTCTCGCGCTCTTGGATGTCCCGGTAAACGATGCGCAATGGCAGGCCCTGGATCCGACGCAGCGTCGGCAGCGGACCTTCGATGCCTGTAAACGCCTCCTGCTCCGCGAGAGCCAGATACAGCCGCTCGTCCTCGTCTTCGAGGACCTGCACTGGATCGATTCCAAAACACAGGCATTTCTCGACAACTTCATCGACAGCCTACCGACCGCACGCATACTCCTACTCGTCAACTACCGGCCCGAGTACGAGCACGCCTGGGGGAACAGGACCTATTACACTCAGTTGCGCATCGATCCACTGCCGCCCGAGAGTGCAGAAGAACTCCTCAACGCTTTGCTCGGCACAGATCCCGCACTCCATTCGCTCAAGCAGCTTCTGATCGAGCAGACGCAGGGCAACCCCTTCTTCCTGGAAGAGGGTGTCCGGACCCTGATAGAGACCGATGCCCTGATCGGCGAGCCGGGCGCCTATCGCCTGGCGAAAGCCCTCCCGAGCATTGAGGTACCGGCTACCGTACAGGCGGTCTTAGCGGCCCGGATCGATCGACTGCCTGCCGACGAGAAGCGCCTTCTACAGACAGCGTCCGTCATCGGCGAAACGGTCCCCTTCGTGCTGCTCCAGCTTATCGTCGAGATGTCAGAGGAAGAGCTGCGTCGCGGCCTTAGTCGCCTTCAGGCTGTGGAGTTCCTCTACGAGACGAGCCTCTTTCCCGATCTGGAGTATACGTTCAAGCACGGCCTGACATATCAGGTAGCGTACAACTCCCTCTTGACAGAGCGCCGGCGTGCCCTTCACGCCAAGATTCTGGAAACCATGGAGGGCCTCTACGGCGATCGGCTGGCCGAACAGGTTGACCGGCTCGCCCACCACGCCTTTCGGGGCGAGGTGTGGCCGAAGGCGCTGACCTACCTGCGCCAAGCGGGAGCCAAGGCCGAGACACGCTCCGCCTACCGCGAAGCGGTGTCATGCTTCGAACAGGCGCTCACGGCTCTTAATCAGTTGCCACAGGATCGCGAGATGTTGGAGCAAGCCGTGGATGTTCGCTTCGATCTTCGCACTTCGCTTTTTCCGCTCGGAGAACGCGAGAGAGTCCTTGGCTATCTTCAGGAAGCCGAAAGCCTGAGCACGAAGCTCGATGATCAGCTGCGCCGGGCGTGGGTGTCTGTTTACATGTGCCACTATCGCTGGGTGACCGGTCAGTCAGCGGAGGCACGCGACTTGGGTCTTCGTGCTCGTTCCATGGCCGAGACGCTTAGCCACTTCCCCCTCACGGTCACGGTTAACTACTACCTGGGTCTGGCCTGTCTCAGCACAGGCGACTACCAAGGGGCCGAGGCCTTTCTCCGCGAGAACGTAGAGTCGCTCCAAGGCGATCTGATTCGTGAGCGTTTTGGGGTGGCTGGTTTTCCGGCTGCGATGTCCCGTAGCTATTTGGCCTGGGCCCTCGCCGAGCGCGGAGAGTTTGATGAAGGTATCGTGAACGGGCAGGAAGGTGTGCGGATGGCGAAGGAACTGGACCACGCCTGGAGCTTCGTCACTGCGTCGTGGGGTCTTGCATCGGTCTATACCGCCAAGAGCGAACCCGAGCGAGCTTTCGACGTCCTCGAACACGCCCTCGCTCTGTCACGTGAGTGGTCCCTGGCCGCTTTGACACCGGGCGTCATGGGATCGTTAGGCTACGCCTACGCGATGTCAGGGCGTGTTTCCAATGGCCTATCAATGCTGGAAGAAGCTCTGGAGACTGCCGAAGCGTCAGGGAGGCTAGCGTTCCATTCCTTCCTCGTCGTGTACCTGGGCGAAGTACTCGTCCTTGCAGACCGGTTCGGGGATGCCCGCGCGGCCGCGGAGCGAGCCCTAACGCTCGCCCGCGAGCGCGGCGAACGCGGCGTCGAGGCGTGCGCGTTACGGCTCTTAGCGGAAATCGCTTCTCATTACCCTTCCTCGGGAGGGAGCGAAGCGGAAAGCTACTATCGAAAAGCTATGGCGCTGGCCAACGAACTCGGAATGCGCCCGCTCATGGCCCGGTGCCACCTCGGTTTAGGTCATACGTACCGGCGTGCGGAAAACCCTAGCAAAGTCGACAAACACCTCCGCGAAGCTGTCAGACTTTTCCGCGAGATGGACATGTCTTCTTGGCTGGAAAAAGCAGAGCAAGAGTTGAGCACCTGATTCCCAAAAAAACTCCTAACAACTTGAACCTTTCCGGGCATGAACTGGCGTTTGTCTTGGGAAATGAATGCAACATTCTATGACGATTGTTAAATCTTGGCTGTCCCATAACACGCTACAAGTTCTCGCTGATTAAGCACGTAACTACAGCGTTCGGACCATTTCTATGGGACAGCACGGCAGGCGCTTGCTTTCTAGATAAAGGGACTTACGCTCATTCAGCGTACTGGCTTCGAACCCGGTGGTCGGGACATTCTTATGGGAGTTTACGACTAACGGCTCACGATTGATTTTCCCTCCCCACTCGTAGGGGAGGGCCGGGGTGGAGCACGGATCACGATGTGCAGGGACGCACAAGTGCCGCGAGCGCAGGACGCGCGGGAGCGGACGAGCCAAGTCCCTCCGGGCGCGCCAGATTCATAGATCCATTTTCTGGTGCGGCACGCCCAATAAATAAAGGACTTGGCGGTGAGAGAGGTAGACACCGCCGCAATGACACCTACTCCATGAAACGTGCGCTCACTCAACTTGTCGATTAAACTGTGAGATGGCGATCGCAGCCATCTGTGAGGCGAGGTATGAAATACAAAATTGTCTTGAAACGGTCTGAAGAGGGCTACAGCGTGTCCTGTCCCGGGCTGCCGGGGTGTTGGTCTCAGGGAACCACCGAGGAGGAAGCCATCGAGAATATCCGCGAGGCAATAACAGACTATTTGGCAGCCGTCGCAGACTCCGTCGAGGGGGAGGACGTGCGGGAAGTAGAAGTACGCTGACTCACGATGCCCAGGATTCCGGGCGTCAATCACCGCCAAGCCGTCCGTGCACTACAAAGGGCCGGATTCCGAGTGGTAAGGGAAGGCCGCAAGCATATTGTAATGTCAGACGGAACCCGTTTCCTCACGATTCCCCGTAGTAACCCAGTCAACGCATTCACAATGGGTGGTATTGTGCAAGACGCTGGTCTCAGCGTTGCGGAGTTCAGAAAGCTTCTTTAACACACCCCTTTTTCTGTCGAACGCGAGTTCCGGTCTCCGCAGCAATCAGTAAGGGTTGCCTAGCTACTCGCCACTAGCCACTGATTACGACTTACGATTCACGAATAACGACTCACGAACCAAAGTCCCTCCGGGCGCGCCAGATTCTATAGATCTGTTTCCGGGCCGTGAGGCCACCGCCGGACTCAGCCCCGCAGAGAGTCGAGGTCGACGAGCAGGCGCTCTGCAGCAACGGCTCGTAAGTGATGCGCGAGCGGGAAAGTATCCGAACCGGCGTGAACAACGTCCAGGCGTGTTAGCTGCAGATCCTCGAGCGCGGAGTGCATCGACGGTGTGATCCGAGGTGCGGTGGTACGCTTGAACTCGAAGCCGTAGCGGCGGCGACCATGGACGACGAGGAGATCGAGTTCGGCTCCGGTGTGCGTACCCCAGAAGTAGCAATGCTCTGGGCTTACGCCGAGTTGGTGAATCACGGCTTCGAGCAGGAACCCCTCCCAAGAGGCTCCGAGCTTGGGGTGGCGTTCGAGGTCGTTCATCGAGGCGACCTGCAGGAAACTGTGCAGGAGTCCGCTGTCGCGGATGTAAATCTTCGGCGACTTGACCTGGCGCTTTCGGATGTTGGCTGCCCAGGGTCTGAGAACGCGAACCATGAAGGTCGCCTGTAGTGCATCGAGGTAGCGGTGAGTCACGTGATGAGAGACCCCAAAAGAGCGCCCGAATTCTGAAGCGTTCCAGACCTGTCCATGGTAATGAGCGAGCATGGCCCAGAAGCGTTCGAGCGTCCCAGCCGGGATAGTAATGCCGAACTGCGGGACGTCGCGCTCCAGGAAGGTGCGAATGAAATCCCTGCGCCAAGTGCGGCTCGCCTCGTTCGACCGCGCCGTGTAGGAGCGCGGGAAGCCCCCACGGAGCCACAGTCGGTTGAAGTTTTCAATGCCCACCTCGTCGAGGGTGAGTCCGGAGAGCTCGTGATAAGCGATGCGCCCGGCGAGGGACTCCGAGCTCTGCCGGAGGAGATCTGGCGATGCACTTCCGAGAACGAGGAACCGCGCCGGCTTTCGGGGACGGTCGGTGAGGACGCGAAGGGTCGGGAAAAGCTCGGGGCGCCGTTGTATCTCGTCCAAAACCACTATTCCCCTCAAATCCCGGAGCGCGAGCTCGGGGTCCTCGAGGCGCGCAAGGTCCTGGGCACGCTCGAGATCGAAGATGGTGGTCGGACGACTCTGCCGCTCGACGAACGCGCGCGCCAGGGTCGTCTTCCCCACCTGTCGCGCGCCAAGGATGGCGACCACGGGGCTCCAGGTTAGGAGTCGCTTGATGGTCTGCTGTTGGCGAGGCCTGTCGATCACAGGCCCGAATGGTACCATGAAACTTGGAGACTTATCGTCCAATTTTCATGGTAAGCTCAAGCCCGGGTTCACCGATGCTCTGGTTTGATACGACTCTATTAGCTATTGCCGGTCTCACTTTCCTGGTCGCTGGGCTCGTGAAGGGTTTGATCGGCCTTGGGTTGCCCACCGTGTCCGTCGCGGTGCTGTCGGCCACCGTGGGTCTGCCGATGGCGCTCCCACTGATGGTCGTGCCCTCGGTGATCACCAATCTCTGGCAGGCCATTGTCGGCGGCGCGCTGCTGTCACTGCTGCGACGGTTTTGGTCGTTGCTCATCGCCAGTGTCGTCGGCGTGTTCGTGGCTTACTCGCTATTTTTTGTCACCAACACAAAGGCGATGACGGCACTGTTGGGTATCGTGCTTTGCGTGTACTCAGGGGCGGCACTGTTCTCGCTTTCCTTAGTGCCGCGCGTACGCCGCGAGCGTCTCGCCTCCCCGACAATCGGGCTGGTGACGGGTCTGCTGGCGGGGGCAACCGGCTCCATGGTAATGCCGGTGGTGGCGTATCTGCAGACGCTAGGATTGTCGAGAGATGAGTTCGTTCAGATGATGGGCATCTCCTTTGCCGTCTCGACCGCCGCCATTGGTCTTGCGGTCGCCGAGCGTGGTAACTACGAGGTGGACATTTTGCTAACGTCGACAGTCTGTCTCGCGCCAGCGCTCGTTGGTATGCAGCTCGGTCAGGTGCTCAGGCGACGAATTTCCGAGGAGCTTTTTCGACGTTGCGTACACGTTGGGCTGTTTGCGATCGGGTTGCATCTCATCTGGAAAGGACTTGCGTGACGTGTCATCGATTCCCAAAAGAACACGCAAGAAATTGATACTTCTAAGGGTGAACTGGGCAGAAGCCGCGGCGTTTGCAGCTAAACGCCACCAAGTGTTCGGCATGAACGCGTGGCCGTCGGTGGCATCACACGGCCGGCGGGCGGTCCGTTGGACGGTTTTTCCGATTGCGACGGACCCCTGGTGCGGCCAGAGTGGTTGAGGCCCGGGTGCCACCCTCGGCGGCGTGGGCGGGCCGGTGGGGGCGCGGCCAAACAGTATCGTATTCTCTGCGGAAAACGGGCATTATGTGGAAAAGAAATTCCTAGATTGATTTGTCTCATTCGGAC
>JBHIDJ010000149.1:0-7016 GCA_046760105.1 Acidiferrobacterales bacterium
GTCTTCCGACGTTCCACAGTCGAGTAGTCGGAGTAACGTACTTACAGCCGAGAGAACGGAACACGGTGTTCCAGCTCAAACAGCCACAACCCAAATGAGCGGTTTCGTTGCCGATACCTAGCGCTCTGCTTGCACGTCTACGATCGGGCCTTTAAGAATTGGGGAAGCGACTGAAGGATGCGTTTTAGCTCTTTTTCTTCGACCCGCTTGACCGCCAGGGAATGGTGGAAATGCACGGGATTGTCCGGAACAATCCTAGCGACGGTGTCTTCGAAATATGACTAAAAGAAAAGGTCAATGAAGGTCTTAGGCGAGCTGGATGTAGCTACTGGAGGCGACCCGAGGCTCACGGACGGCAAGCACAGCAAAAGGGGATCGTAGTATTGCTGAAATTCTGACATTTCTGAAAATAAGGAATCTCTGAAGAAACTAAAGATAGCGAAACGCGCTTACGCTTCCTCAGATCAATACTCAGGCTAACTGGGCGATTTGACCTTGCTTGCCCGCGGTTGCCGGGTTCGATTTCGAACCGCGAAGGCGGCTACCGTCGTATGTTTCGTCGGCTGATCCCTTGCGCCTTTCGGCGCTTGAGACGTTGCGCCCCTTTCAGGCGCTCATCGGCGAGCTGGATGAGCACTTCCTGGCTTCCCTTGCTGTCTCCGTCACGCGGTTGCCGTTGAACATACGTCCCGTTCGCTCGCATCTCCCAGGCGCTGCGTCGATCGGCGAGGTTGGTATCCAACATTTTTCTCAGCTCCGCCCGTGAGCCCGTATCTTCCACGGGGACTAGGGCCTCGACCCGGTGCTCGAGGTTGCGCTTCATGGCGTCGGCTGAGCCTATGTAGAACTCTTCCTCCCCACCATTACGGAAATAGTAGATTCGACTGTGCTCTAGAAAGCGGCCGACTATGCTGAGGACCCGAACGTTGTCGGACAAGCCCGGTAGGCCCGGGCGTAAACGACACGTATCGCGCACGATGAGGTCCACGTGCACGCCAGCCCGCGAGGCCCGATACAGCGCTTTGGTGATGTCCGCGTCTTCCAAAGCGTTCAGCTTGAACTGGATCAATCCCGGAGACTCCGGCGAGTGGACGTCGATTTCGCGCTGGATCTTCCTGAGCAGCGATCGCTTCAACCCCTTCGGGGCCGGAAGGATCTTGCCGTAGTTGCGTTTTGGCGTGTATCCAGTCGTGAGGTAATTAAAGAGCTCGGTCAGGTCCCCGCCGAGGGTTTCGTCGCAGGTCAGCAGCCCCAGGTCGGTATACAGTCGCGCGGTGCCCGCATGATAATTGCCGGTGCCCGCGTGCGCGTACAGGCGGAGTCCGTTGTAGTCATTTCGTACGACCAAGATGACCTTGCAGTGCGTTTTCAGACCCATGACGCCATAAGTGACGTGGATGCCGGCCTCCTCCATGCGGCTTGCCCAACGGATGTTCGCGGCCTCATCGAAGCGCGCCTGCAGTTCGACCGCCACCGCGACTTGTTTGCCGTTTCGTGCGGCGTCGATCAGGTAATCGATCACCTTAGTGTCGGCAGACGTGCGGTACAGTGTCATCTTGATGGCTCTAACCTTCGGATCCCGACTCGCTTCTTTCAAGAAGCGCTCAACAGAGGTGGAGAAAGACTCATAAGGATGCTGGAGCAGAATCGCCCCCGCCTCCCGAACTATGTGAAAGATGTTGCGTGAATCGAGCAGTTTGGCGTGGTCGACTGGGTGATGAGGTGTATCGTGTAGCGCCGATTCCTCCAGGGCGCTCAGCTCGAACAGGTCTCGCATGGCCATCATGCCATCGGTTTCGAATACGTCGGCCGCTTTGTCCAGCCCCAGTTCCGCAGCCAGTAGCCCGCGGCGATCGGGGTCCATGGTTTTCTGCACGACGACGCGCACGATCTCTGCGAACTTACGGTCGCGAACCTCGGATTCGATCATCGCGAGCAGGTCGTCGGCCCGATCCTCATCGCGGGATGTGTTGGCGTTTCGGGTGACGTGGAACAACTCGCACGCTTCGATCCGCATCTTGGGAAACAGCAGATCGAGGTTATGAGACATGACCTGTTCCAGCGGGACCAAGCGTTTAGAATCGCCCACCTGCAAATAGCGAGGGATTCCGGAGCCTACCGGTACCTTGACCCGGGCCCGCAGCCACTCGTCATCGTTGCGGTAACGCAGGGTCACTAATAGGTTGAGCGAGAGATTAGAGATAAATGGAAACGGATGGGCGGGGTCCACCGCCTGCGGCGTCACCAGCGGAAAGATGTTCTTTACGTATGAATCGCGCAGCGCCTCTTGGTCCTTCTCATCGAGTGAATCGTAGGTGACGACGTGGATCCCATGTTCGCGCAGTTGCTTGAGCAATTTTGGTAGCAGTGCATCTTTTTGTGCCTCGATGTCACGCACCACACGACAACACTCCTCGATTTGTCGCTGTGGCGTGCGACCATCCACGGTCAGATCCTGAACCCCAGCACCGACCTGCTGTTTGAGGCCGCCGATGCGCTTCATGAAGAACTCATCTAGATTAGAGCTCACGATGGCCATGAACTTGATGCGCTCGAGAAGCGGGGTACGTTCGTCCTGCGCCTCATACAATACCCGGCGATTGAATTCCAACCAGGTGAGCTCGCGATTGAGGTAGAGTTCCGGCGATGTAAGGTCATAGGTGCTGGCTTCGCGGGCCTTCGCCTTTTTTGCAGGCTGCTTGTTCTCTGGCGCTGGCTTGCGGACTGCGGGTTCGTCGCGCGCCTTGTCGGCTATTTTAGCCGGGGTGGGGGGTTTCTCGTTTCGTACTGCTGTGAGTGAAACCGGCGCTTTAGTGGTCGTCATCGCGCTTCCTAGGGTTCTGTGGGTTCAACATCTCTGGGTCGGCCCGATGCGGATGCCGCCGATCCGAACGACACTCTCCTGATCAATGGTGCTCGGGCACGAAGTTCTGGTCAGTGATGGGTGGGCGCACATAGCCTTTGGCCTCTTGGCGCGGTGGTAACTTGACCGGTGCGGGCGTCAGATCCTTGTATGGGATCATGCTCAGAAGGTGTTTGATGCAGTTTAGGCGCGCGTGTTTCTTCAAATCTGCATTCACCACATACCAAGGCGCCTGCTTGATATCTGTGTGGGCGAACATTTCGTCTTTGGCTTTCGAGTATTCCAGCCAGCGGCTGCGCGACTGCAAATCCATGGGGCTTAGCTTCCAGCGCTTGGTCGGATCCTTGATGCGGCCCTGAAAGCGGCGTTCTTGCTCTTCGTCACTGACTGAAAACCAATACTTGATCAACTGGATGCCGGAGCGCACCAGCATACGCTCGAATTCCGGACAGCTACGCATGAATTCCCGGTATTCTTCCTCGGTACAGAACCCCATCACGCGCTCGACGTTGGCACGGTTGTACCAGCTGCGATCGAACAGCACCATCTCGCCCGCCGCCGGGAGGTGTGCGACGTATTTTTGGAAGTACCACTGGGTCTTTTCGCGCTCGGTTGGGGCGGGCAGCGCTACGACCCGGCAAATGCGCGGATTTAGACTCTGAGTGATTCGTTTGATGACCCCGCCCTTACCGGCGGCGTCGCGTCCCTCGAATATGACGACGACTTTCAACCCTTCATGCTTAATCCATTCCTGCAGCTTGACGAGCTCGATCTGGAGTTTAGCGAGCTCCTTCTCGTACGCTTTATTCTTTATCTTCTTGCGTTTCTCGACCTCTCCATCTCTAGTCGCCTTGGCGGCTTCCTTCAAAAACCACTTCTTGGCTTTACTGGTTTTGGCATACTTTTCCCCTTTGTTCTTCTTCTTTTTCTTTGTCTCTTCCGGGGTACCTTTGTCGTTGGCCGATGCGGCCGCTTGCTTCTTACCCATCCGTCCATCCTCGTTTTTCGTAGCGCTTCTGAGTTATGTTACTGAGCAGCGAAGACGCTGGCAAATCTGGCACCGTCGCCGGCGTGAAATTGCCTCACCGACCCCAAGCGCGCTGGTAAGAGGCTGATTTTTCGAGGAAAGTCACTTCGTGGATTGCCCGGATCGGCGCGGAGTGGGATCATGCTGAGAGCCGTCGACCTGGCGAGGGTCTGTCTGGCCGTAACGCACTCGTGGGACGATCGGCATCGGGCCATAGCCGCTTACTTAGAAAAATGCAGGAAAAGCAGCTCCATTTTGACGTTCCCCAGGACACACGGCTCACAGATCTCAAGGCCAGATTGACGAATCACATCGATTTCGTCGACGAGCCACCCGTCGTCGTGCGGCGCACCTTCTATGACAGCTTCGATTGGCGCATCTATGAAGATGATAGCGTGCTTGAGGTCGAATCGGCACAAAATGGGGAGTCTAGGCTGAGATGGCGCACACTAGGCTCGGGTGAGTCGTACGCCAGTCTCAGGATCGTCGAACCGCCGCGTTTCGCATGGGACCTGCCGCATGGGTTGTTTCGCCAAGATCTCGGGCGCTTACTTAGAATGCGAGCCCTGCTGCCGCGCGCGACGGTGCACAGCCGACGTCATACCCTTAAGCTTCTAAACAAGAACGGCAAGACGGTGCTGCGCGCCTTCGTCGAGGAAAACAGCCTGCTCGATAGAAACAACAAGAAAAACGATCTTGTCGGAATCCAGATTCGCGTGTTGCCCGTTAAGGGCTACCGCAAGCCGCTCGAGCAGGTGCTACGGGCCCTCGAGGAGGATCTCGGACTCTCACGCGCTGAACAAGACGTGATGTTGATGGCGCTTTCGGCGCTTGGGATTCAGCCGGCGAGCTATTCCTCCCGGTTGGATTTGCCACTGGATCCTATGATGCGCACCGACCAGGCCGTCATGGGAATTTTGCGGCACATTCTTCGTGCCATGGAGCGAAACGCGGCGGGGACAGAGGCCGACATCGATACTGAATGTCTACACGATCTTCGGGTCGCCGTTCGCCGCACGCGTTCGGCATTGCGTGAAGCCAAGGGGGTGTTTGCGAAAGCCACGATCGATCGGTTCCGAACACAATTTGCCTGGCTCGGGCGCTTGACCGGTCCAACCCGAGACCTGGACGTTTATCTTTTGAGTTTCGATGACTATCGGGCCAGCCTGCCTGCATCCTTGCGAGGCGACGTGATGCCGCTGCTGGACTTTCTGTGCGCTCACCGAGCGGTCGAGCGGAAAAATCTGATAAAGGGGCTGGAATCTTCACGCTATCAAAAGTTGATGAAGGGCTGGCGAGCGTTTCTCGAGGCCCCTGTGCCCGAACGGGCTGCGCTGCGGGATGCCACACGTCCCGTTGCCGAAGTGGCCAGCGACCGGATCCGGAACGCCTACGCACGTGTCCTGAGTCAGGGCCTGGCAATCGGCGCGGAAGCGCCGGCAGAGCCTTTGCACGAATTACGAAAGAAGTGCAAAGCGTTGCGCTACCTGATGGAGTTCTTTCGCAGCCTCTACCCGGCAGAGCATATGGTGCAGCTAATCGATGCACTCAAGGAACTACAGGATAACCTGGGAGATATTCAGGATCTGCAAGTGCAGGCGAATACGCTAAAAGAGTTCAGTCGGCAGATGCAGAAAGAGGGCAAGGTATCCGCGGATACACTGATGGCGATGGGGATACTCGTGCAACAGCTCGAAGATCGCCAACGCCGGGCTCGAGCGGAATTCCAAAATCATTTCGGACATTTCTCAGCGCAAGCGAATCAACAACTATTTGGACGCCTCTTCGCGCCGGCCCCGGTTGAGGCGCTTGCGACACGATGAGTGTGTTCGCAACCTATAACATAAAAGGCGGGGTGGGAAAGACGGCGGCGGCGGTAAATCTCGCCTGGTTGTCGGCTCGTGAAGGCGCTCGCACGCTGGTGTGGGATCTCGATCCGCAAGGCGCAGCGAGCTTCTATTTTCGCATCAAGCCGAAGGTCAAAGGGGGCAGCCAGGGGATTATTCGGGGCAAGCGAAAACTGGATGATCTCATCAAAGGTACGGATTACGAGAATCTCGATCTATTACCGGCGGACTTCTCCTACCGCAAAATGGACCTGGTTCTGGATGCGACCAAGAAACCCGTGCGCCGCCTTCGCAAGCTCGTCAAGCCGTTGGTCAAGGAATACGACCACATCTTTCTGGACTGCCCGCCCAGCATTACTTTGGTATCAGAGAACGTGTTTTACGCCACGGATGCGCTGCTGGTACCCCTGATTCCAACGACGCTGTCGCTGCGTACTTTGGATCAGCTCTCGAAGTTTATCGATCGCAACGGGTTGACGAGGTTAAAATTACTGCCCTTCTTTGCCTTAGTCGATAGGCGCAAGCGGTTGCATCTCGACGTTGTGGATGCGCTCCCAAGAGAGCGGCCGGAGATTCTGCGGACTCATATCCCCAACGCCAGTGAGGTCGAACGAATGGGTCTCGAACGCGCCGTCTTGGGCAGTTTCGCGGGGGAAAGTTCCTCGATGGCGGCGTTCGATGCTCTGTGGCAGGAAATAAAAAGCCGGTTAGGTTAAGCTACTTAGCGCGAATAACATACTGTTACGACGCAAAGAGAGCGGGGCGAAGAGTGCGTGCCCGCTAGGGGGAAACGTGGCAGGTATAACACTCTTCAGCAAGACCCAAGAGCTCGAAGCGCAGACCGATGAGTTCTGCGACAAGGTGTCGCAGGGTGCGCTTGCATTCAAGCTGGGTGTGAGCCGTTACCTCGATGGCGATTTTTCGGCCTTCGACGAGAAAAAGCAACAGGTGTCGGCGTTGGAAAGCCGCGGCGATGAGTTGCGTCGGGAGATTCAACGCCGGCTCTATGTCGAAACGCTGATACCCGAGTCGCGGGCCGACGTGCTCGAACTGCTCGAAAGCACCGACGAAATCCTCAACGCATGCGAAAGTGCGATGTGGCAGTTCGCCATCGAAAAGCCCGTCATCGCCAATGAGTTCGTAACTGATTTTAACAGTCTCATCGAGGCCGTGGTCGAGTCGGTTGACGCGTTGGTGATGGCGTTACGCGCCTTCTTTCGCGGCAGCGAAGCGGCATCCGATCACATGCATAAAGTGATTTTCTACGAATCGGAGGCCG
>JBHIDJ010000150.1:0-6987 GCA_046760105.1 Acidiferrobacterales bacterium
AGATCCTGGACGAGCTCGTCCTGAACGAGAACTTTACGGAGTTTCTTACCCTACCGGCGTATCAGAAACTCATCCAACAAGACTAGTTCAGCAGCTATAGACACGACAAAAGGGCCTCCCGTAGGAAGTCCTTTGTATGTGCCCGCGGTGAACGGTTCGTTCTAGGTGCTGTGGGGGTAGTCACCCCAGGAAAGATTAACGTTTTGTAACATAGGGCGCTGAACTCCAGGCCTCACCGGGTGACTAAGCTGTTAGTGTCAGCACTTAGGGAGCGCGTATCATGAATCGACGCCAATTTGTAGCTACCTTGGTGGGCGTTGCCGCCTTGCCGTTGGTTACGAAAAGACTTGTTGCCAACAACAATGAGGAACACATGACCGACAAAGTATCGATCGAAAAAATCGAGCGCAGTGATACCGAATGGCGCGAGTTACTGACGCGCGAGCAATATCACGTGTTGCGCAAGGAAGGCACCGAGCGCTCATTCAGCAGTCCGCTGAACGAAGAAAAACGCAAAGGGATCTACGCCTGCGCCGGCTGTGAGTTGGCACTGTTCACCTCTGACATGAAATTTGACAGTGGCACCGGTTGGCCGAGTTTCTACACGTCGCTTGAAGGCGTGTTGGAAACAAAGAGGGATTTCAAGCTGATCCTGCCCCGGACAGAATATCATTGCACGCGCTGCGGCGGCCATCACGGTCATATCTTCAACGACGGCCCAGCGCCGACTGGGCTTCGCTATTGCAACAATGGGGTTGCTCTGAAATTCATCCCGGACGAAGCCTAACAAGCCTCAGATTGTCATCGGTCAGGATGCGCGAACACCTCCAGGGGTTGCCCCACACCCCGGAGCTGATGTTCGCCCAGCGATTGCCAGGCGATGGGCACGTTTCGTGCGAATTCTCCACTCACGAGAATGTGACGGTTAAGCTGTTTGGTCATGCCCTCGAGTCGGGCAACCTCGTTCGCGGCGGGGCCGATGACGGAGAATTCCAATCGCTCCGGCACGCCGATGTTTCCAAACAGGACGTCGCCGACGTGAAGGCCGAGGCCAAAAGAGAGTGGCTCGGTACCGGCGTCAGTCCGCTGCTGATTGATCTGTGCCATCCAGTCGTCCGCATCGCGTGCGGCAGATAATGCCGCTTCACAGGCGTCACGTCCATTCGCGCCACTGTTTCGAATCGGGAAAATTGCCAGCACCGCATCGCCGATGAATCGCAGCACCTCGCCCTTGTGGGCAAGGACGGCGCCAGCCGTGCATTCAAAGAACGCATTAAGGACTTGGAGAAAGTCCTGCGCCCGCATCGAGTCGGCTATTCGGGAGGAATTTCGCAGATCGCTGTACCAAATGACGGCGTGGATGGTCTCACCGTCACCGCGCTTGATGCGGCCGTTGAGAACGTGCCGACCGGCATCCATGCCGAGATAGGCATTCAAAATGTTGCGTGCGATTTGGTCCTTGATCGTCACCTTGCAGGCAACAGCGAGTCGCTGCTCAATGCGCTGTAAGGAACGAATGTCTTGCTCAGTAAAGCCCGATGTGCGGTCGGTCGCCCATGAACCGACAATTCCGTCCCTTTGGGACTCGTCCCATGCGCCATCGCCAAACGGGACCACGTAAGCAAAATAATCCTTGGCCCCTTTGTCGCGGAGCTCGGTCAGAACCGCAAAATCCAGTAACGCACTTTCGCCTGTCAGCTTCCGCCGCAGGAAGGTAATCCGTGACCCCATCATGTGGAAGAAGGGCGAATGGCGCCAGGCGTCGGAGCCATCCGTATGGAGATGCCCTACGCTCTCTAGACCACTATCCCGGCGCCACGTCAACGAGATCGCGCGAAACAATGGGTGTAAGGTACGAAACGAGAGATAGGCCCGCCAAACCGGCACCCCCGCCGCCCAAAGGCGCTGGCAGCAACCTTCGAACAGATGCTCCATTTCGGTGTCGCCCAGGGCTTGCGACATCAACCAGTCGGCGCTCGCATCAATAAGCGTACTATCAGCTCTATGCCCTGCATCGTCGGTTGTCATCGTTTTTCATGCCTCGCTTCAAACAAATCTCGATGCGGTCACGTTTAACGGCCATTCACCAGTGCATCCACCTGGTGTAGC
Source organism: Acidiferrobacterales bacterium (assembly GCA_046760105.1). GTDB lineage: Bacteria > Pseudomonadota > Gammaproteobacteria > Acidiferrobacterales > SPGG2 > JBHIDJ01. The sequence goes on from JBHIDJ010000150.1 coordinate 2,110, forward strand.
AAGCTATCCCCGATGCCGAGTTCGTCAAGATGTTGCACGGTGTTAGCAACATAGGCCGTATTGGGGCCGCTTTGTCCGTGCGCACGGGATACAGTCGCTGCCGCTTCATCGGCGGTGAGTTTACCTGCATACTGCGAATGAGTTCTATCAGTCGTAAAGGTCAGGGCGACGACGCGGCGCCCATCCTCCAAATGAATAGGCGCTAGAATGGGCACATAGACACGCGTCACCATTTCGCGTTTGTAGAGATAATTGGCGGCCGCATGTTTGTCCGCTTCACGTACGCAAAACGCACGGCCGAGGCACGATCCCCCTAAGTCCAGGCCTAGCACGAGGCCGGGGTTTGTTCGCGTGCCACGGTAAACCCATGACCACACACAAAGTGCACGGTGATAACCGTAGAGACGCGCCGCTCGCACGTTGACATGCGGGAAACCCGGCCGCCACATCAAGGATCCGTAGCCAAAAACCCAAAGGTCACCATCCGGTAATGCGAGGACGTTGCTATGCGGCTGGTCACTCTCGTACTTCATCGCTCTCAGGCATCACTATGCCTCATCAGGTGGCAGTGCGACGACTGCCTCATAAGGATGGCGTTTCGTAATGATGCCACTATGGAGGAAAACGTCGAGTGCCACATCATACGCCTCGCGCACAATTCGAGGATCGGGGTTCCAGCAGCCAAGATGCTGGTAAAAGGCGATAGTAGTCGTCAGCACGTCGTGATCGATGCCCTTGAAGAAATCCGCCTCGGCCCTGGCAATCTCGGCGGCCGGTGTCTCGTTTACGTAACTGCGCGCTTTCCGGTAAGCGCCCATGAAGGCCTTTGCCATGTCGGTTTGCAGCCATTCGCGTGAAGCAATGACACTGCTAAAGGCAACCGGGCCGATCGCCTCCCCCACGGATGCAACAACATAACCGACCCCGTCCTTTTCAAGCTGTTGCGGTGCCGGTCCCTGTTGATGAACGTAGTCGCCCTGACCGGCACGAAACGCCTTATCGATCGCGTCGACGCCACCCACATCGATCACGTCGAGTTGATCGTAGTGCACACTCATCTTATGCGCCGCGTACTTGAACATCACCAGCGGTTGCGTGGCGTGATCCACTAGTACCCTTTTTCCTATCATTTTATTCCACTTAAAGTCAGGGTCGGGGTCGCGTGCGGTAATGAAGAATCCGTCTCTCTCATTTATCTGTGCAAAGTGAACGACGGTGCTCGTTTCGCCTCGCTCCATGAGGCCCCAACTTGATGACACGGCCGATTGACCAAGGTGAATCGAGCCATCGCGGATGCCATCTCGCACCGACTTCTGCGGTGTCGCAATCGCGTAGGTCGGCTCCAAGCCTTCCTGCTTTAGAAAACCGCCCGTGATGGTAGAGATCAATGGACTGTAAAACGCCGAATGGCGCGTGACCATAATATTGATCTGAGTCATGTGATTCCTTGTGTTTCGTCTGTCTTGCAGTTTCTGTGTCGCCGTTTTTCTCAATCAAAATATTCGATTGCAATCTCAACTACCGATCGACCCGTTGCCCACTTGGCGTTGTGTTTGCTTAAATCGGCCAAAGATCTCCTCCTCAAGTAAGTGATGGCCGTCGACGATCCGCCATTGCCCAGCCACCATCACATCCTTGACGGGATTCACGTTGCCCGCAAAAACGACCGCGTCCAGCAAAAGATCGTCGGGCTTGTTAATCAGCGCCGGTGTCTCGGGATCGAGCACGACTAGATCCGCGCGCCGGCCAACAGCGAGACCACCGGCTGCAAGACCCAGTGCCTGCGCGCCACCTCTGAGGGCGTCTCGATAAAGGCTGGCGCCCACCGAGTGGGAAAGATTGGCCAACAAGGCGCGGCGTCGGTGTAAAAGCCGCTGTCCGTATTCTAATGTCCGCAGTTCCTCGACAGCACTAACCGAAATATGGCTGTCGGACCCGATCCCAAAAGTTCCGCCGCGGCGCTGGTATTCGATGGCGGGAAAAAGACCATCACCCAGGTTTGCTTCCGTCGTTGGACACAGTCCCGCCACCGCCCTGCTTGCCGCGAGCGCTTGTATTTCTTTGTCATCGAGATGCGTTGCATGTACCAGACACCAGCGCTCATCGATATCGGCGTTGTCGAACAACCATGTGACCGGACGCTGCCCACTCCATGCCAGACAGTCGTCTACTTCTTTTTTTTGTTCGGCGATGTGGATATGAATAGGCGCCGAGTCGTCGAGTCGGTTGATTAATTGCACCGCTTCGCGCAGCGATTCCGGGGTAACGGCACGTAACGAGTGCGCTGCGATACCAATGCGGGCATTCGGCTGCTTCCCATAATGCGCAAACAGCGTTTCCAGTAAAGTAGCATAGCGTTCGATATCGTTAATAAAGCGCCGTTGACCGGCCGTCGCCGGTTGGCCGCCAAATCCGCCGTATCCATACAGCACCGGCAGATGTGTAAGCGCGATCCCGGTTGTGTTGGCGGCTGCGAAAATGCGATCGGACATCTCCGTCAGCTTGGCGTAGGGCTCACCGTTGGCATCGTGGTGCAGGTAATGAAATTCAGCCACCGCCGTGTAACCGGCTTTTAGCATTTCCACATACAGCTGCTCGGCAATGCTTTGCACCTGGTCGGGCGTGATGCGCGCGGCAAAGTCATACATGACTTTGCGCCAGGTCCAAAAGCTGTCCTCATCCGGGCCACGTCGTTCCGAACAGCCGGCAAAGGCCCGTTGAAAGGCATGCGAGTGCAGGTTCGGCATGCCGGGCAAGACCGGACCGCCCAGTCTTTGCGCATCCGCGGGTGGCGTCGTTATGTCGGGCTTGATTCCCGTAATGAGTCCCGCTGCGTCCATATCCAGGACCACATTCCGCCCCCACCCGTCGCCTAGCAGCGCCCTATCCGCAAACAACCGCATACGTTTCACTCGCCCATGGAAAACCTGCAAACCATAGCCGTTGCTCCGGAATCCGTCAAAGCAAGGCGGATAGGCAGAATCGGCTTCGCGTGCAACCGCCTTGTCAAGCCAATAGAATGACCATGGAATCTGGTAAGCGGATGTGCCGATGACACAGGGACCTGATGTGCTAGACCCTGCCCAATGGGACGCGCTGTGGGTAGACGCAAACCTTGCGACGATGGCCACCGAGGCCAGCACACCTTATGGCGCAATTGAGGATGGCGCGTTGGCCACCAAAGACGAGCGTATTGCTTGGGTGGGGGCCCGTAGCACACTACCCCCAGACACATTGACGCGTATACCTACTATATATAACACCGACGGCCGCTGGATCACGCCGGGGCTCACCGATTGCCACACCCACTTGGTATACGGCGGTAACCGCGCCAAAGAGTTCGAAATGCGGCTTATCGGCGTGAGCTACGAAGAGATCGCGCGGCGCGGGGGTGGCATCCTGTCAACAGTGAAAGCGACTCGCGACGCAAGCGAGGAAACCTTGTTGGAATCCGCGCGATCCCGCCTGGCCTCGCTGATGGCCGAAGGCGTCACGACCATAGAGATCAAGTCCGGTTACGGGCTCGATGTGGACACCGAAGCCAAGATGCTTCGCGTGGCAAGGGCGCTCGGTGAAAACAATCGGATAACAGTAACCACGACATTTCTTGGTGCGCACGCGCTGCCGCCCGAATACAAGGATCGCTCTGACGAGTACATCGATTTCGTCTGCAACGGGGTGCTACCAGCGATTACAAACGAAAAGCTGGCCGATGCGGTAGATGCCTTCTGTGAAGGGATCGGCTTCTCGGCAGCGCAGACAGAACGGGTGTTCCAAGCCGCGCAGGCGCTCGGCCTGCCTGTGAAATTACACGCCGAGCAACTTTCCGACCTCGGCGGTGCCGCCCTGGCCGCACGCTATGGCGCGCTGTCCGCCGATCATCTGGAATACGCTTCTGAAGACAGCATCAAAGCGATGGCCGCCGCTGGCACCGTTGCCGTCCTGCTGCCCGGCGCCTATTACTTTCTTAGAGAGTCGAGGGTGCCACCGGTCGATCTGTTTCGGCGCGATGGCGTCGACATCGCGATCGCGACCGACAGCAATCCGGGTAGCTCGCCGGTTTGCTCGCTGCTATTGATGCTCAACATGGCTTGTACGCTTTTCCGGCTGACTCCCGAAGAAGCGCTGGCGGGCGTCACCCGCAACGCCGCCAAGGCGCTGGGCATGAGCGGTTCGATTGGTTCGCTGGAGGTGGGAAAGAAGGCGGATTTTGCTATCTGGAATATAGACCACCCGGCGGAGCTTGCCTATCGAATCGGCTACAACCCCTGCCATCAAGTCATTAAGGATGGGTTACCAGTTCCATAACTTCAGATTCAAGAGACAAGGGGCAAGGAACAAGCAGTAACGAACGCTTTAGAGTCATGAGTTGCGAGTCGAGAGTCAAGGGGCACAGATCGGACTTTCAGACTCAAGACTCCGGACTCGGGACTCCGGACTGTTCTTCCGTCCATTCCAACATATTATTAAGTAACGCCTTCAGACTAGGCTGCACCTTTGTCGCGAGCTCATCGCGGTAGGTAAATGGATACTCCTCATCCATATAGGTGGCTTGCGATAGCTCTAACTGGACGGCGTGAATATTCTCTTCCGGACTGCCGTATTTACGCGTGATGTAGCCGCCCTTGAAACGCCCGTTTACAACACTGGTAAACCCTGAAGCCTGCTTTAGGGCCTCCGCGAGCTTTGACTCGAGCGCGGGGGAACAACTCTTCCCATCGGCAGTGCCTAGATTAAAGTCGGGCAGCACACCCTCAAAAAACCGCGGCACGCGCGAGCGGATCGAGTGTGCCTCGTAGAGAAGCGCGACACTGTGTTGTTCTCGTATGCGCTCGAGCTCCTCTCGAATTTTGATGTGATAAGACCGCCAAAACGCCC
>JBHIDJ010000151.1:0-6946 GCA_046760105.1 Acidiferrobacterales bacterium
GCTAGGGGCGGCGATGATCACGGAATCGCAGGTCTATAATCAGCTTATGCTCCCGAACGAAAAAGCGAGCCCCATGACGGATCTGGCCGTGGCTCAGGCGGTTTTCCAGAAGATCTCGGAGAATATAAGCAAGGTTATCAAGGACCAGGCAGGGGCGGTGCGCAAGCTGCTTGCCGCCTTTGCCAGTGGCGGCCATGTGTTGCTCGAGGATTACCCGGGCACGGGGAAGACCACCCTTGCGAAAGCCCTCGCCCGCTCGATCAGCTCTGACTTTCAGCGCATCCAGTTTACCCCAGACCTGTTGCCCTCGGACATCATCGGCGTGTCAATCTTCGACCAGAAGGAGCAGACATTTCACTTTCACCGCGGTCCGATCTTTACGCAGATCCTGCTCGCCGATGAGATAAACCGTGCTTCCCCGCGCACCCAGTCGGCGCTGCTGGAGGCCATGGGTGAAAACCAAGTGAGTGTCGATGGAACACTATATCTGCTTGACGATCTCTTCTTCGTCATTGCGACGCAGAACCCGGTCGAGTTTCACGGCACCTATCCGCTACCTGAGGCACAGTTGGATCGTTTTGGGCTGCGGTTTCAACTGGGTTATGTGACGCCCGAGCAGGAGGTTGGCATTCTGACAGACCAGCGGGAGACACATCCACTGACGTCGTTAAATGCGTGTGTCGAACAAGAGGATGTCATGGCGCTCCGGCGGACAGTCCCGACTGTGCGAATCAGCGAGGAGATCAAGCGCTATATCGTAGACATCGTGGGCGCAACACGCAGCGCCGAAGGCATCAAGATGGGCGCGAGCCCGCGCGCATCGTTAACAATGATGAAGACAGCACAAGCGCTGGCGCTGTTTGATGGCCTGGCGTTTGTAACGCCGGATTACATTCAAGAACTTGCAGTGCCTGTGCTGGCACATCGGGTCGTCATCGACCCGCAAGCGCATTTCTCGGGCAGGACGGCTGAGGCCGTGATTAAGGAAGTGGTAGAAGCCATCGCCGCACCCGTATAGAGGACATGAATTAGCGATCGTGCTACTAAGCACCGAAGAACCCTTGAGATCTTGGTTAATCAGTTCCTGCTTCATAACTTTCGCCTTGTGTACTTGGGAGGCCGTTGGGTCCGGCGGCGTTTTACCAGGGCCGGTCAACTCGTGCTCGTCGCTATCATCGCCACGGGCGCGCTTGGGATCGATACCGAGCTGACACTCGCATACCAGGTATTTACTCTCCTCGTATCCTTCGTCCTAGTCGGGATTATCAGCAGCGTGCTCTATCGTGCGCGCTTTCACTTATGGCGTCAGTTGCCGGCCTTTGGCACGGTTGGTCAGCCGTTGACCTACCGGATAACGGTTGGCAGCCGCTCAGCTAAAACGCAGCGAGATCTCGTGCTGATAGAGAACTTTGAAATCAAGTTCCCCTCGTACCGTGAATTCACACGTAGCCGCCAACCTGGAGAGGAGCAGCAGAACTGGTTCGATCGCGCGGTCGGATACCCACGCTGGGCCTGGCTGATGCGGCAAAGGCTGGGTGTGGATACTTCCGAACATGCACTGGCACCCCTGCCGGCTGGTAAGAAAACGGAGCTATCGGTAACGATGACACCCCTGCGCCGGGGATACATCCGATTTGCCGGCGCAATCATCGTTCGCCCTGACCCGTTTGGTTTATTCAGAGCGTTCGCCCGCACGGTGGCAAAGGATGCGTTGCTTGTCCTACCACGGCGATATCCCGTACCGAAGATCCAGCTTCCGGGAAGCCGACGATATCAACAGGGCGGGGTCGCACTTGCTTCCTCCGTGGGCGATGCCCAGGAGTTCTTCTCCCTGCGCGATTATCGACCGGGCGATCCGCTGCGTCATATTCACTGGCGCAGCTGGGCACGGCTTGGCGAACCGGTCGTGAAGACGTATCAGGATGAGTACTTCGTTCGCCACGCGCTGATTCTAGATACGTTCATCAGCACGCATGAGAGCCCTGTTTTTGAAGACGCGGTGAGTGTGGCGGCTTCCTTCGCGTACTCGATACAGCAACAGGATACGTTGCTCGACCTGATGTTTGTCGGTGCAGAGGCCTATCGATTCACCTCGGGGCGTAGTCTCGCGAGTATCGACAACATGATGGAGATTCTGGCCTGCGTGGAAGCCTGCGTCGACAAACCGTTTTCGACCCTTCAGCAGCTAGTCACTCGCCATGCCTCGCAACTCAGCGGTGCCATTTGCATCTTGCTCGACTGGGATATGGCGCGCCAAGCGTTTATCGAAGCGTTGCGAGGCATGGGCATTCCACTGCTGGTACTCGTCGTGTCGAGCGAGAACACATCCGCGGATCATGATCCAGGACCAATGCGGGATCAGCCGCAACAGTTCCACCCGCTCACGGCGGGGCGTATCGAACAGGGTTTAGCTGCTTTACGCGTCGAGTCGTATTAATGCAGTCCAGAGACTGGTGTATGTAATGTCTCGAAACACGCAGTGCTAGCGATGGCAAACGCAATGGGTCAAATAAAACCATCACCCCTGCTACTGGGTGCATCACTGCTTTTCTGGGGGTGGCGCACCGGTTTCTTGCCTTTGGCCGTGTTGATGGCGGTGGTACTGGAAAGTGCCCGCTACATCTCTTGGCGTTGGCGATTCCCGGACAAAGACTTTAATCGCTTGGTCGATCTGACCAGCGCCATTCTGTTGGGAACGACCGTGTACCTGTACGCGACGCGCTCGGTCCACGGAATCTTTATCCTGCTGCAATGGTCCCCGATCCTGATTTGGTTGATCGTGTGCGCGCAGGTCTACAGCACACGGGAGACGCTGCCAATCAGCGCATTGTCTCTTACGCTTCGCCGACGGGAGGTGCGGCAACGGACCAAACTCTCGCAGCGCGTGGATGTCCGTTTCCCTTACCTAGCCCTGTGCTTGTTGGCAGCCAGTGTGGTGACCGTGAGAACGCACTGGTTTTACATCGGCATCTGCGTCTTGTCAGGCTGGGCGTTGTGGAGTGTGCGCCCCCGGCGCTATACCCCGGCGCTATGGAGCGGATGGCTGCTGTTAGCTGTCGGTCTGGGATATGCGGGACACTTGGGCCTCAACCGGGCCCAAGCCATCATCGGGGATCTGGTAGTCGAATGGTTCGAGTACCGACTGTGGAGCCAAAGGGACCCGTACCAGGCGAGCACTGCCATCGGTCATATCGGCCGGCTCAAAGCCTCGGATCGGATCGTTCTACGGGTGAAACCTCCGGACGGAGAAGGGGCTTTATTGCTGCGCCAGGCGAGCTATAACACTTACGGCCTGGGCATCTGGCGTGCGATCGGCGACGAGTTCGAGGCAGTCCCCGAAACAGAGGTACCAGGGACATGGCAGCTCGCGGCAGCGGCCATGTCGGGCGATTCAGTTACCGTATCCGGCTATTTGTATCGCGGCCGCGGGCTCGTGGCGGTGCCGAACGGGAGCTACCGGCTCGAAAACCTGCCGGCAGAATTTGTGAAACGTAACCCGTATGGCGCCATTAAGGCCGAGAACGGACCAGGAATGGTCAGCTACACCGTTCGCTTCCAACCGGATCTGTCCTTGGACGTCACACCGACCGAAAGGGATCTGCAAATTCCGAATCGCTATATGTCGGTTGTCAGCCAGGTTGCGATGGAACTTGGGCTTTCCGGGGAGGATCCGAAAGGCGCACTTGCCACGTTGGAGAAACATTTCCGGGACAATTTCCGCTACTCGCTGGTTCAGGAACGTGAATCGACACGGTATACGCCGCTTTCCGACTTTCTCCTGCGCTCACGGGCGGGGCACTGCGAGTACTTCGCCACCGCGACCGCGCTCTTGTTAAGGGCGACGGGGATCCCCACCCGTTACGCGACGGGTTTCTCGGTTCAGGAATACAGCGAGCTCGAGGATTTATTTATCGTGCGGCGCCGGCATGCGCACTCTTGGGTATTGGCGTACATTGACGGCATGTGGCGTGATGTGGACTTCACACCTGCAGCGTGGGTCGTGCTGGAAGACCAGGCCGCACCATGGTGGGAAGCGATCTATGACCTTGGCTCTCGTATCGTCTTTTTGTTTTCCCGCTGGCGCTGGAGTGAACGTGACGGGGAAACGCTCGATACGCTGATATGGCTACTCATACCGCTCGGATTACTGTTCGCATGGCGCCTCTATTTCAAGGAGCGAGTTAGGCGAGCGCGTTCGACGAAAGAAAGTGGACGCCAGGTAGTCGGTGGAGCTGGCAGCGCTTCGGCGTTCTATCGAATCGTCGCACTGCTTGAACGATCCGGCGTGCCCCGACGGCCCGGCGAAACGCTTAACCACTGGATACACCGGACGACTGACGGAAATGACTCTGCGATTGACAAACAGGCTTTGAAAACAGCCCTGGCGTTGCACTACCGATATCGCTTCGACCCACAGGGACTGATGCCTGACGAAACGGAAAGGCTTGAATCAACAGTAACCGAGTGGTTAGCACGCAACAGGTGATCAGGCTCAGCATTAGGCAGAACAACTGACAGCGTTTCCGTGCTTAACGACATTCACCATTCGGTGGAAAGTATTTCTATGACAGTTGGTTGCTTGCAGACCTCCATTTCATACCCTGTTTTGCTCTACGCGGTGTAAAGACGATGGAAGCGTCCTTAACATGTTTATCCGAAAAAGTAAGTACGATTGCTTCAATGAACAGAGAAAAAAGGATTGGGAATCTTTTTGTCGCCCATCTACGTACTTTTTCGGCCGGCCTCCTAGGGGTAACGTGAATTCAAGGCCAAGGCGTCTGGCGATCTTCTTCTGCCAGCGGATCTGACACTTGCCTTGGATCAAAATGATAAGATTCCCCGGACAGCCGCGGGTTGCCGTGAGCGGAGCGCGTTATGCAGCGAACCAACCGAATTGCAAATGGACTCGAGGACATTCTCCGGTCCGCGAGAAAAGCGATCGTGCTTGGCGTGGGGGGCGGGGGCGATATCGTCGGAACCCTCCCGACTGCCCGTTTTCTCGACCTCTTCGGGATCTCAAGTATCCTCGGTGGTTTGTCCTGGGAGCGTTTCGTCTACGATCCGGAGCCGGGAACGCGTGCGCTCAGTGAAGTGCGAAACGTACAACCTCTTGCCTCAACGGTGTGGCTCGCAAATAGCGATACGGCCACACATCAGGGCGTGCGGTTTGCCGAGTCGGAGGTTGCGGCGGTACTTGCGACCCAGACGCTGCTGGTGGATCTGTCCGAGGGTGTGGCCGGACTCGTCGCCGGACTTCGCACGGCGATGGCCGAGCTTGAAGCCGACCTGCTCGTTGGCGTGGACGTGGGTGGCGACTCACTCGCCGCTGGCAATGAGCCGGGGCTAAGAAGTCCTCTGGCTGACGCAATGGTGCTGGCGGCGGTGAGCGAGCTTTCGAACGAGTTCCTCTCCTGTTGGGGAGTATTGGGCTATGGCAGTGACGGTGAGCTCAGCGCGGAAGAGATCGAGAGGGCGCTCGCCAACGTTGCAAGCAAAAAGGGCCTGCTTGGCGCATGGGGCGTGACCCCAGCGGTTGCAGACGAGCTCGCGCAACTTATCGAGCGGGTAAGAACCGAAGCAAGCAATGTGGTTCTGCGCTCCGCACGGGGCGAGTTCGGTTGCACCGCCATACGTGACGGAACACGAAGTGTGGGTTTGTCGCCGGTATGCACCGTCACGTTCTATGTGGACCCGGCGGTTCTGGCTAAAAGCACGCCACTCGCCGCCGCGGTAAGCGCTTCCACGTCGCTCGAGGAGGCCAACGCCGCCTTGCTGCGTCTGGGGATACGCACCGAGTACGAGTTCGAAAAGGAGATGAAGCGTCGAGGGTTGGGTCGCTATCCGTAGCAGCGTACGGTTCCAGAAGGTGAGGGCGATAACGACAACGAGAAAGGGATCATGGATGTTCCAGATGATGAGACGGCCATGGCCTTGCTCTTGGCTACCGGTAGTCTTGGCAATGTTCGCAGTCAGACTCTAAAGGGATTTTCGGCAGAAGAAATGGAGCCGATCTTCGCGAAGATACCGTAATGCAGATAGCCTCGTGACGTCGAGTGAGGCATCCACCAAGCGGCGGCTCGTCAGTAATTCACGGCGGGCCGTTTTTGTTTCGGCAATCCGGTAACGCTTTTCGGGGCAGTTGACTCGCGCTCGACGCCACGACATCCTCATGCAGTGGCGTGGGATCCAACACAGTATCTAAAGTTCGACGAACCTAGATTGCGACCGGGGTTGGAGCTCATCGCTCGCATTCCCGCCGACCAGCCGGCGCTCATCCACGATCTGGGTTGCGGCACCGGTGCATTGACGGCCCGGTTGCAGGCGCGTTGGCCGGCGGCACAGGTCATTGGAGTCGATTCATCGCCCGAAATGCTGGCGCGGGCCGCCGCCGATCATCCGAACATAAGGTGGGTCGAGGCCGATGTTGTTGATTGGCGCCCGGAGCGGCCGCCATCGATCCTGTTTTCGAATGCGACACTGCATTGGGTGGACGATCATGAGATGATTTTTCCGCGGCTTCTCGGCTATCTTGCGCGGGGCGGTTGGCTCGCGGTTCAGATGCCCGGGAACTTCGATGCACCGTCGCACCAGCTCATGTATGAGACCGTTATGGAGGGACCTTGGCGGAAGAAGCTTGCGCCGCTGATCCGCAACCGCCCGGTCTTATCGCCAGACAACTATTACAGCTTGCTCGCGCCGGTCGCTGCTACGGTTGATATCTGGGCGACGACTTACCTCCACGTGCTAAGCGGAGACGATCCGGTGCTCGAGTGGGTTGGAGGCAGCGCCTCGCGACCATTTCTCGGTGTGCTCACGCTTGAAGAACGGCGCGCTTTCGAAACGCAATTCGCGGCGAAGCTTCGTAAAGCTTATCTGAAGCGCTCCGACGGCAAAACGCTCTTTCCCTTCCGCCGGCTCTTCATTATGGCCCGTGCGCATGAATAAC